>NZ_JBHIRS010000001.1:208532-490042 GCF_042197365.1 Bartonella sp. AA168HLJHH
CAGGAGTTTGCGTACTTAGACCCTGCCCCATGGGCATTTCTGAACCAGGTGCTTGATCTACAGGAGTTTGCGTACTTAGACCCTGCCCCATGGGCATTTCTGAACCAGGTGCTTGATCTACAGGAGTTTGCGTACTTGCACCTTGCTCCATCGAAACCTCTGAGCCCTGTATCTTTTCTGGCTGTTTTCTTACGGAGATATCTTTGTTTGATAACTGCTCAGACACTGAAGAATCATCTCTACTTGATATTTCCGGTTCAATAACACGTCCTGAACCACCCATCATATTATAATTCAAATGAGAAATAGCCCACCAAGTTCCCCCAATAATAACAAAAACGCAAATAGCAGCAAACCACAACGCGCTTAAATTCCACTTGGCGTCTGGACCAGAATTCAAGTGCAAAAAGAAAACAATTTGTACTATAATCTGAATAATCGCCATCCCAATAAGATACGCAACCTTTGTACTAACTGCCCAACTTTCCATCATTCCATACATCACAGGAATAAAAGAACCCAAAGTGAAAAATACAGCTAGAATAAAACCAACCAAATAGGAACCAGTACTGGGACCATGTGTTTCATTTTGCACGCTCATCACAACGCTCCTAATAGATAAACCATGGTGAAAACACCAATCCATACAATATCAAGTAAATGCCAAAAAATGGAAAGACATGCTAAACGTGTTTTATTGTTCTGATCCAAGCCATTACGACGAAGATGAAAAAACATCACAACCATCCAAAGAAGGCCAACACTTACGTGAAGTCCATGGGTGCCAACCAAAGCAAAAAATGCTGACCAATAAGCAGAGAGAATTTCCCGTCCAAAAAGCTGTAAACCTGTTGCAGGATCAATACCCGCATAAGCATTTGGATCAAAATAAAAAACCTCACTCAAAAGTTCATGAAATTCGTAAAGTTCCATACCAATGAAGCAACACCCCAATACAAAGGTAATAGCCATCCATAAACGCACACCACTGATGTTATTTTTATGTGCTTGTACCATTGCAAAGCCATAAGTGACGGATGAAAACAACAAGAAAGCAGTCTCAACCAAAACAAACTTTAAATCTATAAACTCACTGCCCGCTTTACCACCACCATAAGAAGCAGAAAAAACAGCAAAACTTGAAAACAGTGTCGAAAACAGGATTAAGTCTGAAAGAATATAGACCCAAAAACCAAACGTCATTACCGAGCTACTATCGTGGTGAAGTTCATCTATAGTACTCGCGTTATTCATTGTTACAGCACTCATACTGTCACTCCTTGTTCTTTAAGAACAGCTGTAAAGGCATCTTCAGTTTTTTGCACTTCTTCAGCTGGAATATAGTAACCATGATGATCACCTGTTAATGAATGACACACAAGCGTTGCAATAAAACCAATCAGTCCAACAGCAGCAAGCCACCAAATATGCCAAACAAGTGCAAAACCAACAACTAATAAGAAGAATCCCGCAATAATTCCAGCCGATGTATTCGACGGCATATGAATTTTTGTGAATCCACTTGTCGGACGTTGATAACCACTTTTCTTCATATTCCAATAAGCATCATCAGACTGTATCTTTGGAAGGAGGGCAAAATTGTAGGCAGGAGGCGGTGAAGAGGTAAACCATTCAAGTGTACGTGCATCACCCCAAGAATCATTCAACGTTACCGGTAGGTGACCTTTATGCTTAATACCATACCAAATCGCCAAAACAACCTGTAACACAAAACAAAGGATACCAAGCAAGATAATAAAAGCACCTAGAGCAGCAATAATAAACATCGGCTGCCAACTAGGTTCCATGTAATGCTGGAGACGACGTGTTGCACCCATTAAACCAAGCGCATAAACAGGGAAAAACGCAAGGTAAAAACCAATAAACCAACACCAGAAAGATGCAATACCTAATATGCGATTTGGTTTATAACCAAAAACTTTTGGAAACCAAAAAGCAAGCCCTGCTAAATAAGCAAAAACCACACCTCCAATAATTGTATGATGGAAATGCGCTATCAAAAAGAGCGAATTATGAAACTGCCAATCTGCAGGAACAATAGATAATAAAACACCAGTTAACCCACCACCAACAAACGTAAAGATCATTCCCATGCACCAAAGCATTGGAGGCTCAAAGCGAATCCGACCTTTATACATCGTGAGCAGCCAATTAAAGACTTTTACACCTGTTGGAACTGCGATGATCATCGTAGCAATACTAAAGAAGGTATTTACAGCTTCACCACCACCCATTGTAAAGAAATGATGTCCCCAAACAAGAAGCGAAAGAATCAAAATAACCACCATGGCCCATATCATGGAAGTATAACCAAAGAGGCGTTTTGAAGAAAAAGTTGAGACAACTTCAGACACAATGCCAAAAGCAGGAACAACCAAAACATACACTTCAGGGTGACCAAAAACCCAAACATAATTAATCCACACCATTGGATTTCCACCACCAACGTTAGTAAAGAAATTCATGTTCAAATAACGATCACATGCCAAGAGCGCAAAAGCAACAGTTAAGACAGGATAAATAACTACAATAAGAACATTGCTGACAAAAGCGCTCCAACAAAAAATAGGCATTTTCATCATTGTCATTCCAGGAGCACGCATTTTAATCATCGTTGCAATAAAATTCACTGATCCCATTGTTGTTGCAATACCAGAAAGCTGAAGAGACCATAAATAATAATCTACCCCTGTATCTGGACTCGTTTGTAATTCTGTAAAAGGTGGATACATCAACCAACCACCCCGACCAAAATTACCAACACCTAGGGATATATTAATCAAAATCGCCCCAGCTGCCGTAATCCAAAAACCCAGATTATTTGCAAAGGGAAAAGCAACATCACGCGCACCAATTTGAAGCGGTATCAGATAATTAAAAAGACCAAATAAAATAGGCGTAGCCATGAAAAAAATCATGATCGTACCATGCGCCGAAAAAATTTGATCAAAATGCTCAGGAGGTAAATAACCTGCTGTTTCACTCCCAAGAGCTAAAGCTTGATGCGTTCGCATCATAAGTGCATCCGCAAAACCGCGAACAAGCATAATAATTCCAAGAACGATGTACATTATGCCTATGCGCTTATGGTCAACAGTTGTAATCCAATTTCGCCATAAAATTCCCCACCACCCAAGCGCTGTCAGAGCAACGACAGCAATTAAACCAACCAAAACAATCGCAATACATGTATACAAAACGATCGGTTCATGTGCAAGCGCATGAAAAGCACCTGCCGTAGGATCTGTAAGTCTTCCAAACATTTCTCAACCCATTTCAAATGAAATTTAAGTTTAAAAGAAACCTTATATTAAAAATATTAAAAGGGCTCTTTCTCTATTGACCCTTTAAATAACATCAGGATCAAATACTGAACACAGTGCACCCCATAGCGTCTGAGCAGCAGCACGTTTCATTAAATCTTCATTACACACCGTCTTTTCATCGACACATCGATTAACAACACGATAGTAAAGCCGCTTCTCAACAGGTGCAAAATAACGAACTTCAGCATCTTTTTCCTTCGCAGCAATATCACCCATACGAGGCGCAATAGAAAGTTGACGATAAGATGTACGATCAAGTAATCGACCATTAGCCCGAGCTTTTACAATCCAATCCTCAAAATCCCGCGAAGACACAGAATGCCACTTAAACCGCATACCCGAAAAACCATCACCACTGTAATTTGCTGAGGTCCCTTTGAATACTCCTTGCTCTTCAGCGACCAAATGCAACTTAGCATTCATCTGCGGCATAGCGTAAAGAACTGTACCCAATTTGGGAACCCAAAAAGCATTGACAGAATTCTCTGACGTCAATTGCAATAAAACTTGACGTCCTTCAGGCGCATAAATCTCATTAATCGATGCAACACCGTATTCAGGATAAATAAAAAGCCATTTCCAATCAAGAGCAATAGCATCAATCTGTAATGGCTTTCCTTCACCTACAACTTCCACTGGAAGAGGATTTGTAGGTTCAAGCTTATAGGTATAATAAGCTGTTAATGAACCTAAAACCATTACAATTACAACTGGAATACCCCACATCAATGCTTCAATTTTATTTGAATGTGCCCAATCAGGAGAATAGTCCGCTTTCATATTCGATGCACGATATTTTATAGCTAAAAATACCACACTTACCATAACTGGGATAACAATACAAAGCATCACCACCACACAAACAACGATCAAAATGAGCTGTTGACGTGCAACATAACCTGATGGCTGCATAACATCAATTTTACAACCAGACAAAAGCAGTGCTCCCCCTAAAATCACAAGCATTTCTAATTGTCTAACAAAGCTTTTCATCTCTATTTACCCCCGTCATACGCACTAAAAACTGTCATAAATATATACCTCACATTGTACAGATTTGAAAATAATTATCAAGAGAATTAAATGCCTATATTACTCTTATTAAACGCTTACTCTTTACCTATCACAATTTAATTGTTTTGCTTAATTGTTTTGCAATATACTCAAGTGCAAACCGATATCCATCACCTCCACACCCAGTTATGATAGCGTCTACACCTGCAGATGTATAAGAATGGTGACGAAAAGCTTCACGCTGATAAATATGAGATAAATGAACTTCTACTTTCGGCCCTGAAAACATTTTTAGGGCATCAAGAAGTGCAACAGATGTATGACTGTAAGCCGCTGGGTTAATGATCAATCCAGAACTTGCCTCTATTGCTTCTTGTATCCATGCCACTAATTGCCCTTCATAGTTACTTTGATAAAAATTTATTATAATATCATTTTTTTTTGCCCATTCTCTGCATCTTTTTTCAATATCTTCTAGAGTTTCAGTTCCATAAATTTCTGGCTCACGTTGACCTAGAAAATTTAAATTAGGACCATTTAAAATCGTTATTATCTCTGACATAGCAAGCCTTTTCTTTCAGACCTATCACTTATTAAAAAAATATTTAGCATGTTTTTACGGCAATAAAGCTCCATCCTTAATCTCAAAGAATTCTGCGCGTCCTTTTAAGGCATCAAATAAAAGACGATCTGTTCCTGTCATAAATGTTTGTACAGCTAAATCATCAAGAATATCAAATAGAGCAGCACGTCGATGCGAATCAAGATGGGCAGCCATTTCATCAAGAAGAAGAATGGGAGATCTTTCCGACATCATACCTGTTAGACGTGCATGACACAAAACTAAACCTGTTAGCAGCGCTTTTTGTTCACCTGTTGAACAAGATGTTGCTGCTCTATTTTTATCAGCATAAAAAACCTGCAAATCTGCACGATGTGGTCCTTCTAACGTCCGACCAGCAGCACGATCCATTGCGCGATTATGCCGCAATCGATCACAAAATTGTTCTTCAACTTCAGTTGCTGATATTTCACTAAGAGCTGTTTCTAAAAAACCATCAATTTGCAAAAAAGCTCGTGGAAAAGGTATCTGTGAAGGCATTTGTGTAAACATGTCATTTAAAAGACGAATAACATCAACACGCGCCGCAGAAATAGCTGTCGCCAATTCTGCCATTTGCTTTTCTAAAGCATCAAACCAAGCACAATCTTCATTTCCATCTAAAAACAAACGATTACGTGCGCGCATAGCTCTATCATAATCGGCTATGCGGCGCCTATGCAAGGGATCAATCGCCAAAACCATACGGTCCAAAAAACTACGGCGCTCAAGTGAAGGACCTGTAAAAAGACCATCCATAGACGGTGTTAGGACACTAATATGACAATAATCTGTTAGGCAATCACTCGACTCATTCACACCATTAATATGGACCTTTCGACTGTTATCGCTAACCTCAAAAGCTGTACCAATCTTTACTTCACCATAAAGAGCGCATTCAAGACGCGCAAATACAACAAATCCTCCACCACCACCATCTACAAAACTAACGTCAGAATAAACAGCACGCCGCAAACCACGACCAGGAGAAAGAAAAGATAACGCCTCTAAAAGATTCGTCTTACCAGCACCATTATGCCCAGTAAAAACCACATGCTGACCAGAAAAATGAATATTGAAAAAAGAATAATTGCGATAACGTAAAAGCTTCAGCTGTCTCACTGCCACTTTGTGCACATGACTGGCTATGCATTGCAAAACAACTGCCCCTAAACGCGAATAGGCATCAGTACATAGAGCACATCCGCATCATCATTATCACGAATCAGAGCTGGTGCTCCAGCCTCAGCCAACATAAAAACCATCTCATCACTTGAAAGCTGCCCAGCAATATCCAAAAGATAACGTGAATTAAATCCTATCTCAAGCGGTTCAGATGCATAAGTTACTGATAATTGATCTTCTGCACTGCCCGAATCTGGGCTATTAACAACAAGCCTTAACTGTCCATGCTCAATCGTTAATTTAACTGCACGCCCCCGATCACTTGAAATCGTTGAAACACGATCAACTGCAGAAGAAAAGTCCTGCCTATTAACAATTAATTCTTTATCATTTCCAAGAGGGATAACACGTTGATAATCTGGAAATGTTCCATCAATTAATTTTGATGTAAAAATCACAGAGCCTATAGAAAAACGAATTTTTGTCTCCGAAAGCTCTATACATACATCGCTATCATTTTCTTCTGAAAGAAGTTTTTGCAATTCTCCTACAGCTTTACGGGGAACAATAACACCAGGCATTCCCTCAACTCCCGAAGGAGCTTCCATCTCAACTTGTGCCAAACGATGACCATCAGTTGCAACCAAACGCAATTTCAAAACACCATCATTAATAATATGGAAATAAATACCATTAAGATAATAACGGGTTTCTTCAGTAGAAATAGCAAATTGTGTACAATCAAGTAAATGTTTTAAGCCTGATGCCGATAGAGAAAAACGATAACCAAATTGCCCAGGAAGAGACTCTGGAAAGTCTGCCCTCGGAAGACATTGAAGCTGAAAATGTGCACAACCCGAAACAATGGACATTGTACCTGCTTGATTCTCATCGAGGGATAATACAACTTCATTGCTATCAGGAAGTTTTCGAATGATATCATAGAGCAAATGTGCCGGAACAGTTGTTGCTCCAGCTTGTTTAACATTAACTGCAAAAGATTCCATAACCTCTAAATCAAGGTCTGTTGCTTTTAACTGTACACGGCCATTTTCTGCATCAATCAACACATTCGATAAAATAGGAACAGTATTACGGCGCTCTACCACACGGTGAACCCGACCAAGAGACTTGAGAAATTGACTGCGATCAACTGTAATACGCATAAAAGCCCCGTATGATTTACTAAAAACTATAAGAATTCCTTAGAATTAAAGAATAGATCCCTTTAGAGAATCGCCTGCTAGAGTTTATTAAACCTCTCTTAAAATGACAAGTCACTCCTGCATAAGAAAAAATAAATCTTTTCATTAAATTCTTTAAAGTCTCTCCAAAGAAAGAAACGATAAACACTATACCGCCTGTTCTCCAATCAACCGCTTAAGCAACTCAAGTTCCTTAGCCAAGGTCTGATCACCACAAACCAAATCTTCAATTTTACGCACAGCGTGTAAAACTGTTGTATGATCTCGCCCACCAAAACGGCGCCCAATTTCTGGTAATGAGCGAGGAGTTAATACTTTTGCTAAATACATTGCAACTTGCCGTGGCTTCACAACCGTACGTGTTCGACGATTAGATAACAAGTCCTGTTTAGAAACATTATAATGGCGTGCTACCGTACGCTGAATTTCTTCAATCCGAATACGCTTAGGTTCACCAGGACGTGTCAAATGACCTAATAATTCATCAATCCGCTCTAAAGATAAATCAGACTCAAAAGATTGACGAAACAAGAGCTGATTAAACGCACCTTCAATATCACGCCCCGACCCTAAAACCGTTTTCGCAATATATTCCAAGATATCATCAGAAATTGATACCATGCCATCATCTTGTTGTGCCACCTTCAACCGCTGGCGCAACATTTGCAAACGCATTTCATAATCTGGTGCTTCAATTTCAAGAGCTACCCCTCCCTGAAGACGAGAGCGAACGCGAAGATCAAGCGATTCTAATTCTGCTGGTGGACGATCTGCAGCGACAACAACCTGTTTTGCACTATCAAGTAACATATTAAGCAAATGGCAAAACTCATGTTGTATCGACTTACCCTGCAAAAACTGCATATCATCAATAATCAAAAGATCGATATCACGAAGCTGTTCTTTAAAAGAAAGAGCATCATTATCACGAATAGCTGTTGCAAAACGCCACATAAAATATTCAGCAGTTAAATAAATAACGCGCACAGACGTTAAACGCTTCAATGCAGAAGCAGCAATCGCTTGAAGCAAATGTGTTTTTCCTAAGCCAACAGATGCGTGAATAAAAAGAGGATTAAAACGTAAGGCACTTTTATGCCCCTCTGCAATGGAACGCGCAGCTGCTAAAGCAACACGATTAGAAGCCCCCTCAACAAAACTTTCAAAAGTATAGCGAGAATCAAGTGGAGATCCAAAAACTCCCGTTTGAGAATTCTTAACTGAATGCTCTGCGCAACTTTCAACAAACGATGAAGTCGCCTGCTCCTCTAGCACAACAGGAGGAACACTTCTTTTACAAACGACATCTCTTGAAACGCGTTCCATACCACGAACAATAACTTCAACACGAAGAATTGCTGAATTCTCTTGTTTCCATAAATGAGTCAAAAGAGAACCATAGTGATTATTAATCCATGAACGTAAAAAAGCAGTAGGAACAGAAAGCTTTACAAGAGTATGACTATATTCAGCAAGCTTCACACGTCCAAACCAACTGGTATAAGCCTCAACACCAACCTGCACCTTTAATTGCGCCATAACACGTATAAAAGCCGCCGCACTTTCCTCCTCTGAAACAATAGAATGCCCTATAGAAGCATTTCTACAAACGTTCTCATCACTTTCCGTCATCCTATTCTTTATTATGTTCTCTGCCGACAGGATATTTACCGAAACCCTTTTAAAGGAACTAGCTTTAGAGTTCAATTTATCCACCATCTTCCATCCTGATAAAAATAAAATTTTGTCCTGCCAAACAACTAAAATAAATCTAGCGAAGGCAAAACGCCCTACCCCAAATAAGATTACTCACCCTCCCCTAGGATAGCCTCATCACAACCCCACTAACAAAGATGACCAATAAGATTTATTTGCACTCATGATATGACCCACCCTTCTAAAATGGTAAACATATCCATTAAGAAAACTAAAAAACCGTCAGAAAACCTCTCCAACACAAAAGTTTCGAAAAGCCTAAATCAAAACATCTTGTATTCAACAAAATACAGAATAATGCGCTGATGTGACCCCTTCATGCTTCTTAGTCTTCATAAGAACCATACAAAACAGCAGAGGTAAAATGCAAGAGGTCAAAATAAAATCAAAAAACCCAAAAAAAATGCTTATATTAATGAGGACTGAAAAAAATATTGATTCAATTCATTTTTTTTCTCTAAATTTACCAATAATTAAAGAATCTCTTCAGATTTAAAAAAAAAAATAAAATGCTTGACAAAAAAGACTCTGTACAAATCCACAAAGCTTGTGGATAACCATACCTCCCCCTATAAACTTTCTCTCCTTTTTCAAGTGGAGAATCATTATCGATTCTTATTTTCAATAGAAACTTTTTGAAATAATAAACAAAAAGCCAGCATCCTCATGGATACTGGCTTTGTTCTCAATTAAAGGAGAAAAGCTTAAACGCTGAGAGCCTTCAAACGTTTAGCTAAACGTGATACTTTCCTCGCAGCAGCATTTTTATGAAAAATCCCTTTAGAAACTGCACGCATAATTTCAGGCTCAAAATTCTTAAATGCAATCTCTGCAGATGCCTTATCCCCACCCGCTAAAGCGTCATCAAACTTACGTATAAAAGTACGAACGCGTGAACGGCGGGCCTTATTAACCTGTGTGCGCGCCGCAACCTTGCGCACCGCTTTTCGAGCAGAAGGTGTATTCGCCATAAATATAATCTCTCTTTCAACACCTTGGTAAAATGAGTCTCAATAACAACTCTACCAATATAAATAAATCCAACCCAAGCAAAACTATAAAGCTGCCTATAACCGTGTGGATTATAGCGCAATCCTAAAGCTAACGTCAATTAGATTTTCAAAGATAGCCATAAAAAAACGAAGCTAAACTCTTTGATCCGCAACTTTATAGCTTAATAATAGATATTCCTTAACAAACAAAAGAATTTAAACGGCTAACTTACGCAAGACATATTGCAAAATTCCACCATGATGCAAATAATCTAGCTCATCTTCAGTATCAACACGGCATAATAATGGAACGGTTTTTACCGTACCATCAGAAAAAGTAATTTTCGCTACAGTCTTTTGACGAGGTTTCAAGTTATGAATCCCTTCAATTGTCACCTTTTCATCTCCCTTTAAGCCTAAAGATTTCCAACTTAGCCCCTCCTCAAAGACAAAAGGGACAATGCCCATACCAACAAGATTAGAGCGATGAATCCTTTCAAAAGACTGCACAATCACTGCTTTGACACCAAGAAGATTGGTTCCCTTGGCAGCCCAATCGCGGGATGATCCATTACCATATTCAATACCTGCAAAAACAACGAGTGGAATACCTTCTTGTTTATACGCCATTGCTGCATCGTAAATAGTTTGTTCTACCGCTGACGGATAATGAACCGTATAACCTCCTTCTCGACCATTTTCCCCTAACATGAAATTACGAATGCGAATATTGGCAAAGGTCCCACGCACCATAACTTCATGATTCCCACGACGCGTTCCATACTGATTAAAATCAGCCACTTTAACACCATGATCCATTAAATATTTTCCGGCAGGAGAAGCTGCTTTAATAGAACCAGCAGGAGAAATATGATCCGTCGTGATTTTATCACCAAATAAACCTAAAATCCGTGCATCTTTAATATCTGGTAAGATATCAGGTGTTTTCTGCATATCATCGAAATAAGGTGGATTGCGTACATAAGTGGATTGCTCATCCCAAGAATAGGTAGAACCCGTAGGAATCTGAACTTTTTGCCAATTTTTATCTCCCTTAAAAACATCTGCGTACTTTTCGGCAAAAACCTTCCGCGTGACATTTTTTTCGATAAACTCCTGTATTTCTTGAGAAGTTGGCCAAATATCTCTCAAATAAATGGGGTGGCCATTTGAATCTTCACCTAGAGGCTCCTTGGTTAAATCTTTACACACCGTCCCGATGAGCGCATGTGCAACAACTAACGGTGGTGAAGCTAAATAATTCGCTTGCACATCAGGGGAAACACGCCCTTCAAAATTACGATTTCCTGAAAGAACCGCAGATGCAATTATACCATTGTCATTAATCGTTTTGGAAATAGCTGGATGCAAAGGACCAGAATTCCCAATACATGTTGTGCACCCAAATCCTACTAAGTTAAATCCTAATGCATCTAAATCTTTTTGCAGACCCGAATTTTGAAGGTAAGCTTCAACGACTTGTGAACCAGGTGCAAGAGAAGTTTTTACCCATGGTTTACTCCTAAGACCCTTTGCCACAGCATTTCGTGCCAAAAGACCCGCAGCAATAAGAACACTTGGATTCGATGTATTCGTACACGACGTAATCGCAGCGATCACCACATCACCGTGACCAAGCGTATATTCTTCACCTTCAACCTGATAACGCTTATCTTGTCCAGAAGTCTTCTTATAGTCTTCGACCAATGCCTTCTCAAAACCCTGCCCAACATTTTCCAATGCAATACGTCCTTCAGGACGTTTAGGACCAGCCATAGAAGAGACAACGGTTCCCATATCTAATTCAATTGTATCACTAAAAATGGGATGAGCCACCATTTCATCATGCCACATCCCTTGTGCTTTGGTGTAAGCCTCCACTAAGGCAATCCGACTTTCATCACGCCCTGTCATATTGAGATAACGCACTGTCTCCTTATCAATTGGGAAAAAACCACACGTTGCTCCATATTCAGGTGCCATATTTCCAATCGTTGCCCGATCAGCAAGCGTCATATGCTCCAAACCAGGACCAAAAAACTCAACAAATTTACCGACAACACCCTTCCGACGTAGCATTTGGGTCACCGTTAATACGAGATCGGTGGCTGTTACACCTTCCTTAAGTTTACCTGTTAGACGAAAACCAATCACTTCAGGTAACAACATAGAAACAGGTTGGCCTAACATTGCTGCTTCTGCTTCAATACCACCAACACCCCAACCTAAAACCCCTAAACCATTTACCATAGTCGTATGCGAATCAGTTCCCACACAGGTGTCAGGATAAATCGTCTCACAGCCCTCTTCATTCTTCATCCATACACATTGTGCTAAATATTCTAAGTTAACCTGATGACAAATCCCTGTTCCTGGAGGAACAACGCGAAAATTTTGAAAGGCTTGTTGCCCCCATTTAAGGAAACGGTAGCGTTCACCATTGCGTTCATATTCATGCTCAACGTTTTCCTTAAAAGCCATGGAATTGCCAAAAGCATCAACAATAACTGAGTGATCAATGATGAGATCAACGGGAATGAGAGGATTGATTTTTTCAGCGTTACCACCAAGTTTAACCATAGCATCACGCATTGCAGAAAGATCAACAACTGCTGGAACACCTGTAAAATCCTGCATAAGAACACGTGCAGGACGGTAAGCAATTTCTGCCCCAGCGCTCCCTTTGTCGTTTAACCACTTAGCAACATTGAAGATATCCTCTTTTTTAACTGTGCGACCATCTTCGAATCGCAATAAATTTTCGAGAATAACTTTCATCGAAAACGGTAAACGAGAAACACCTTCAAGTCCGTTCTTCTCCGCTTCAATCAAGCTATAATAAGTATATTCTTTGCCACCAACATTTAATACTCTACGACAATTAAAGCTATCAATTTGAGTCATGACTGTCCACCCTCATACTATAACCACCCAATTTCCAGGAATGAACAACACAAACTACGAGTCAAGGTCGCAGCTTGAGCGCAGACGCAATTACCTCCGCCATCCATTTCCCCTCCACCCTCTAGGCATAATGCGGAAATCAGCGCCAGAAACCATTTTACACCAGATATTGATGCAAGGTATCCCTTATAGAACTATTTCTAGAACTATTCTAGGTACAATTGCATAAAAAATGTGTTTTTTATTCTATAATGCAATAAAGAATATGAAAATAAAAACAAAATAGGCAATCACATGGTGTTATCAGGCAAAGATTTAGCCGCTTACAGAAACGAGGAAATTCTGTTTCAAGGTCTTTCTTTTTGTTTATTTTCACAGCAACTTATGACAATCACCGGTCCTAATGGTATCGGAAAGTCTACATTACTCCGAATCATTGTCGGTCTTCTTGAAGCTGCTGAAGGTCATATAATACTTAAAGACCATGATCAAATATACCCTGTTGCAACTGCTTGTCATTATCTTGGTCCTCAAAATGCTATGAAACCTCTCTTATCTGTCATTGATAATTTGCAATTTTGGGCAGATTTTTACGGTCAACATTTACGTTTTGCGCATGAAGCTCTTGCCGATATTGGTCTTTCTAACCTTGAACATTTACCCTTTAACGCTCTGTCAACTGGACAACAAAGACGCGTAGCTATTGCTCGCCTTTTGCTCTCCTATCGTCCTCTTTGGATTTTAGATGAACCAATATCTGGGCTTGATAACCATGCTCAAAAACTCCTTGCTCGTATTTTCCAGCGTCATCTCAATCAAGGTGGTATGATTATCGCTGCAACTCATAATTCCATAGGCATTCCAGAAAACCATAAAATCGCTCTGGAAAAATTTTTACCTCTCTAGGAGAGAATAAAATGAAAGCACTGTTCTGGCGTGATCTTAAACTATTATTAGCGCTACAAGCCACTTCACTAACAGGATTATTGTTTTTTATCGCTGTTGTTGTCATAACCCCCTTTGCCATTGGACCAGATCCCAAAACTCTTGCACAAATAGGACCAGGTATATTGTGGTTTGGGGCCCTTCTTGCAGGACTCCTCAATCTGAACAAACTTTTCCAAATCGATCGCGATGATGGTAATCTCGACCAATTTATCCTTTCAGGAAAAAGACAAAGTTTTACACTAATTGTCTTTACAAAATGTCTTGCCCATTGGGTAGGAACAATGCTTCCTCTTATTTTTGCCACACCTATTTTAGCCCTCATGCTCCATTTAGATGTAGTAATAACTTTTACAACAATACTTACCCTTTTATGCGGAACACCAGCTATTATTTTTATTGGTGCTATAGGCGCTGCACTCGCAACCTCATTGTTGCACAGTACTTTGCTTATTTTTATCATTATCTTGCCGTGGATCATTCCAATTATGATTTTTGGTGTTTCCGCTGCTACAGCCCCAATAAACCCAAATACCTCTTTTCTCACTTCTCTAGCTCTTCTCAGCGCTTTTTCACTTCTTTTGAGTCTCTTTAGCTCTTTTGTTGCTGCGATAACGCTTAAACTTTTATCAGAATAATAAAAGATGATTGCCGCATAGCAAAACTCTGCCTATTATGAATTTTATGAATAAACTATCTCGTACATATAAAATCAGGTTACTCCCTGCAAGTTTCACCCTTTTCATGAAAATAAGCAGAGTCGTCTTACCTTGGTTGGCCGGCATAACATTGTGTTTCCTTATCTTAGGGCTTATTCTAGTGATGCATTCCCCTGATGACTATCAACAAGGCATTACTGTTAAGATTATGTACCTTCATGTACCCTTTGCGTGGTTGTCTACATTCTGCTATGTAACGATGAGTGCAGCGGCTTTAGGAAACCTGATTTGGAAATATCATCTTGCTGATGTAGCACTTAAATGTGGAGCGCCTATTGGGGCAATTTTTACCGCCTTGGCTCTCATGACAGGAGCGCTTTGGGGGCGACCTACATGGGGAACATGGTGGGTTTGGGATGCACGATTAACATCAGTTTTAATTCTGCTTTTTATCTATCTCTCCATTATCCTGCTTGGGCGTGCTTTTGACAACCAAGTAAAAGCCGCTCGTGCTACTGCAATTCTTACACTTGTTGGATTTGTTAATATCCCTGTTATTAAATTTTCCGTTAATTGGTGGAATACATTGCATCAACCAGCATCATTGTTACGTGCTGGAGGATCAACAATCGACAATGCTATGTTATGGCCCCTTATAACAATGCTCTTTTGTTTCATCTTTATGTTTATTGCTCTTTATTTGATGGCTATGCGAAATGAAATCAATCGTCATTATATCCGAATACTTCAGATTAAAAAATCCCGTCGTGCACAACAACAGGACGCTTCATCATGCTCGACCTAAATGGCATCCACGGCGGACTTTTAGGAAATCTATCTCAGAAAATTGATTTTTTCCTGAGCACCCTTAAACACGAGCAAATTGTTGTTTTAAGCTATGTGCTTTCTGCAATATCCCTCTTATGTCTTATTGGATATATTCTTTGCAAAGCCCTATACCAAAAAAAAATTCTCCAACAGCTAAACAAAAAAGAGCTGTCCCAAAAAGAAAAGTATAATGAAAAACATCCCTCTAAAACTTAAAAAAAATATATCTTTACCTGTTCTGCTTGTTTTTTTTGGACCATTTGTGCTTTTTCTTCTTCTCATGATGTTTTTTTTCAACTTTATGGATAAAAAACACCTTCAAGATTCTTCTCTTCTCCCAAACGCATTGGCTGAAAAACCTGCTCCCAATATTCATCTTCCTCTTCTTGATAAAGAAAGTTATCTCAATTCAAAACAGTTTAAAGGACGTGTTACATTGGTCAATTTTTGGGGCTCTTGGTGTTTGCCCTGTCGCGAAGAGCATCCTATTCTTATGCAAATTGCACAAGATAAACGTTTTGATCTGATTGGTATTAATTACAAAGACAATAAAACAAACGCCCTGCGCTTTTTAAACAGTTTTGGTAATCCTTTTAAATTTATTGGCTTTGATGTTTCAGGATATACAGCTATTGACTGGGGGGTGTATGGACCACCAGAAACCTTTCTCTTGAATAAAGAGAGTATTATTATTGCCAAACATGCTGGTCCCTTAACATGGCAAATTTATCAAAAAAAAATTCTACCAAAAATTGAACAAGCGATTATGACAGAAGACAAATAAAATATCGACATATTGATTTTAAATAATTTTTACCATTTTTATCTATTAAATGAAAACACCGAATACTATGAGATTTTTTCAAATTTCTTTATGTTGAATTAAAAAAATGTTTAAGAAAAGGCTAAAAATACTTTTTATGAATCATCTAAATATGAAAATAATTGGCAATATTTTAAGTTGAAAAATATAATAATGCAGACTTGTAAGTAAAAACATCCAGTTTTACCACGCTATGTATGCCGTTTTATAGAGCACCACCATTTTTACGCTTAATATAAATAGCAAGCTATTATCACCACACATTTTGCCAGCTCTTGGGTATTACGACATAGCCTTGGCACTTGAGACGATTCAGAAGGATTTTTACACCTTTTTTCGTGTTTTACCCCCACGCCAGCTCTGCTTGTAACGTGCAAGCAAGTGATTTTAATTGATGCAATATAAAAGAGATTTGCCATGAGAGAACTTTACAATATTCTGGACTCTCATTCAACATGCAAAACGATAAATTACTATTATAAATCAATATATTGAAGGTACTGTATGATATTAATACTGATTGCAAAAGAAAGATCATTGGCATACATCGAAAAAAGCTAAAGAAAGAAATATTCTAGAAGTTCATATGAGCTTATGCGTAAACTTTTATGACGCAAATAAAATAGGCTTTTGTTGCAATCATCATTTTTTAATGAAAAATGTTTGATTATGTTTTTTCTTCCAAAAATTCTTGCGCTGTAAAACGATACATTTTTGAGCAAAATTCACATGTAACTGAAATATATTTATTTTGAACCATTTTATTGCGTTCATCAATAGAAAAGCCTTCTAGGATTCCTTTAATTTTTTCGTGTGAACAAGAACATTGATCAACAAGAGAAAAAGGGTTAAAAACTCTAACACCTTGTTCATGAAAAAGACGGAACAAGAGCTGTTTACTACCGACCTGGGGATCTGTTAATTCTGAACTTTCAATCGTTTTCATGAGTATTTTAGCTTCTTGCCATTGGTTATCCAATTGGATATGAGTTTTCGTTTCTTCTCGCTTGTGATGAGACGATGATTGGGGCAAAAGTTGGGTCAAAATACCTCCAGCTCGCCAGCTTTTCTGCGGTTTTCCTTGTTGGTCACGATTAATTAATATAGCAACAGCCAAACGGATATCGGTAGGAATTTGTTCTGATTGATCAAAATAAATACGAGAAGCTTCTTGTAAATTTGATCCATCTAATGCAACTATCCCTTGATAGGGTTGCATATGGGGACCTTGATCAATTGTGAAAGCTAAAGTGCCTTTTCCTAAAAGTATTTCTGAAGAGATTTGATTATTGTCTATGGCTTGTTTAAGCTGTTCTTTATCAAAACGAGCGTATCCACGTAAACTGGAAGGAGGCGAAAAATCGCACACCAACATATTAACTGGTCCATCGGAATGAGTTTGTAAAATAAATTTTCCCGTAAGTTTTAGAGAAGTTCCAAGCAGAACCGTTAAAAGTAAAGCTTCTGCTAGAAGATAAGAAACCGGTTCAGGGTATTGATGTCTTGTGAGAATAGAATTTAAAGTTTCCCCAAGTTGTACGGCACGTCCACGGATATCAAGTTCTTCAACTTGAAAGGGAATAACACTATCATCTTCATGCAAGAAGTTGTTGTTGAGAGAGGCTTCATCTTTAGCTTGTTCACTCATAGCTTTGCCTTTTTTATATAATTTGTTGTAGGGAGGCTATTGTGGAGAGAAAAACGCATTTTG
Organism: Bartonella sp. AA168HLJHH; assembly: GCF_042197365.1. NCBI lineage: Bacteria > Pseudomonadati > Pseudomonadota > Alphaproteobacteria > Hyphomicrobiales > Bartonellaceae > Bartonella > Bartonella sp. AA168HLJHH. Next base: position 226,403 of record NZ_JBHIRS010000001.1, read on the forward strand.
TAAACACCAAGAAAGAATTGCTTTTTGAGCATGAAGACGATTTTCAGCCTCATCGAAAACAACGGAGTGCGGTCCATCAATCACAGAATCAACCACTTCTTCACCACGATGAGCAGGAAGACAATGCATAAAAAGAGCATCAGGTTTTGCTAATTTCATGAGAGATTCATTGACTTGATAAGGCTGAAAAATAGAACGACTGCGAGCACGAAATTCTTGTCCCATGGAGACCCATGTGTCGGTCATAATACAATCAGCATCTTGAGCTGCTTTTTGGGGATCATGGGTTAGCATAAGATGTGCTCCTCGCTCACGTGCCCAATGTATAAATTTTTCCTGTGGTTCACTGCCCTTTGGAGTAGCAATACGCAAATGAAAACCAAAAAGAGCTGCGGCTTCAATTAAGGAATGGAGCACATTATTACCATCCCCCATCCACGCAAATATTTTACCAGAAATAGGCCCCCGATGCTCCTCATAGGTTAAGATATCTGCTAGAATTTGGCAAGGATGTGTATCATCTGTAAGGGCATTAATGACAGGAATTTGTGCATATTGTGCCAATTCAAGCATACGTTGGTGTTTCGTTGTTCGCAATATCACAATATCCACAAAACGGGATAAAACGCGCGCCGTATCAGCTATGGTTTCACTATGACCAAGTTGCATCTCTGAACCCGTGAGCATGATCGTATCTCCGCCAAGCTGGCGCATACTGATATCGAATGAAATACGGGTTCGTGTGGATGGTTTTTCAAAAATCATCGCGAGTGTTTTACCTATAAAAGGTTTTGAACCTTTTCCTGCCTTAAAAGATGCTTTAAGAATTTTTGCATAATCAATCAGTGCACGTGCCATTGCTGGCGTTAAAATGGATAAATCCGTGAAATGACGAAGAGCATTTGTCATATGTGTGATATTTGTCTTTCTTTATTTATTTGCGAAAGATAGGAAATTGCTTTTTCAATACGATGCAAACTTTCATCTATTTCTTCTTCCCTAATGATAAGAGGAGGCAATAAGCGCACAACATTGTTGTTGGCTGCAACGCTTAAGAGATATTCATTTTCCAAAGCATTAACGACAAGATTTGAAGGCACAACACATTGAAGACCCAACATAAGCCCCATCCCCTGAACTGCGCAGATAATATCAGGATAGATATTGAGAATGTGCAAAAGCCCATTTTTTAGTTTATCACCCATGCGCTGAACATGGATGAGAAAACTTGGCTCTAACAAAACATCAAGAACACTATTTCCTACAGCCATTCCAAGCAAATTTCCTCCAAAGGTTGATCCATGCGTTCCAAGTATCATACTTTTTGCAACTTTATCCGTTGCAAGGCAAGCGCCCAATGGAAATCCACCTCCTAGTCCTTTTGCGAGGGTAAGAATATCAGGCGTGACATCACTCCATTCATAAGCAAAAAGCTTTCCTGTTCGTCCCATGCCCGTTTGCACTTCATCCAAAATCAACAACAGACCATTATCATCGCATATTTTACGCAAAAATCTTAAATATTCATGAGAAACCGTTCGTATTCCTCCTTCTCCTTGAATAGGTTCAATAAGAATAGCGGCGGTATTTTTATTAATAGCGTTACGCAAAGCGATTTCATCACAAAAAGGTACTTGAATAAATCCACCAGCTTTAGGTCCAAAGCCTTCAAGATACTTTTCATGCCCAGTCGCAGCAAGTGCAGCAAGTGTACGTCCATGAAATGCCCCTTCAAAAGTAATTATTTCAATGCGTTCTGAATGACCAGCAGCATAGTAATAATGGCGTGCCGTTTTGAATGCGCACTCCAATGCTTCAGTGCCTGAATTGCAGAAAAAAACCTTATCCGCAAAACTATTTGCACAAAGCCGCGTGGCAAAAGATGCTTGTTCAGGAGATTGAAAAATATTAGAAACATGCCAAAGTTTTTCAGCTTGTATCTTGAGCGTATCAACCAATTTTGGATGTGAATATCCTAATGCATTAACAGCAATGCCAGATGTGAAATCAAGATAATGGTCTCCTTTATCGGAAATAAGCCATACACCATGCCCCTGTTCAAAATGCAAATTTCGTCTTGCGAAGCATTCATAAAGTGGTTGTATAGAGACGGCATCCATCATAATTCCCTTTATATTTTAGTCTTTTCAATATATATATAAAGCAACACTACAAATAAAACAGCATGGTATATTTCGTTACGGTGCTTTCAACATTTCATTACGATTAGTGATTACACCTATAGAATAGATCATTACACCAATTGAAAAAAAGTCAATGAAGGTTCTACAAATAAGCATTTTGGGAAAAAGCCTTAAACAAAAGTGAAAGTTTAACCTATGATTGATTTGCAAGTTGGGGAAAACATTCTAAATAAACTCTTCAAGAGGTAAAGACTCTTGTCATAGAGTGAGTGCATATTGTAATTTACAATATAATAAGCAAGATGATGTGTTTTGATTTGTAAATCCACAGGTTGGATGATTTTTTTATGCTCACGTAGAGTGTAAAGTTCTTTCATTCAGCGTAATGAAAACATTATTTAAACATTTGAAGATGCAACGGGGGAGAGCATCTTAGTGACGTAATCGGAATGGAGTGCTGGTATGGGTTGGACATGTGAACGCGTTGAGCTTCTTAAAAAGCTTTGGAGTGAAGGGTTAAGTGCAAGTCAAATTGCTGCTCAATTAGGTGGGGTCAGCAGAAATGCAGTCATCGGCAAAGTACATCGATTAAAGTTACCAGGACGTGGTAAGACAGCACAAGGAAGCACGCGTGCGCAAAAAACTCCCGTGGGAAGTAGCAGCCCATCATCTCCACGTGTGCGTCGCAACACATCCACGGTATCGCCAATAAACACATCATCTGTAAGTATTGAAGAAACCGCTTTAAAGACAGAATTTGTAGTGGAAGATGTAAAAGAAGTTGATATGTCCACAAAATCCAATGTAGTTGTGCCTATATCACGTCAACTTAATCTTCTACAATTGAGTGAAAATACATGTAGATGGCCGGTTGGCGATCCATTATCAGCAGATTTTCATTTTTGTGGTGCAGATTCTGATGAAAATAGCCCCTATTGTGCCTTTCATGCTAAGCTAGCATTTCAACCAATATCTGAAAGACGTCGGATAAGAGTGTAATATCCTCAATTGAATCTCGTATTCTACGCCTTCTGCGCTTCGCTATTAAATTTTAATTATCGAATTATTATGAGAAAGAAATTTAATGGAGCTTTTAATAAATGAAAAAATTTCTTCATGAAACTATTCAACGAAACTGTATCTTTTGGTGCTATTGCGCAGCTGTGTGTTGTAAAGTTATATTCCTGTTTATTTTCACAGTTTTCTTTAATTTAGTTGTACTGCTTTTAACACTATCCATAGTGACATCTTTTGAATAAGCTAGTTTCTCAATTTCTCATGTTTTTATTCTTCGTGTATTTATATAGAGTAATGCTGTGGTTTATAAAAATAATTTATCGCTTTGCAACCTGAATGAGATCCATTTATATCTCTCTCATTTTAAGTCCTCTTATATTGAATCAATCAAAATCTTTTGTTTGGGCGTCACGAGCGAGATGAGAACTGTGGAGAGTTAAAAACACTTAAAGAAAAGCATGCCTCTTATAAATGCTTTCAAGTGCCAAGGACTTAAAGGGTTGTTGCAACATTGGGAGATGGCAAAGTGTGTGATGATGCCAGATTGCCCTTTTATTAAGTATAAAGATAGGGTGTGCTTCATGGATTTATCATTATACTCTTCATGGATGCCGTCGCAAAATAGGCTTGGGAGCGTTGAGAGATGTTTCTTTAAAACAAGCCTGTGAATATATGCAATTCAATATCATTCTGTTTTGCGTGAGGGATGTGCCCCGTTAAAGAATGCGATAAACAAAAGCGTGAAGCAATACGTAGAATGTAAAATAATATCTTTATAATTTTTTATAAAAAATTATAAAGAAGGGAATATTGTATTCAAGGCTCTTACGAAATATACAAAAACAATAAATTATAAGTATAAATAAATATAAAATCTAGAGCGACCACAATAACATCACTTTCCTTCTCCCGACACAAAACGGCGCAACCAAACATAAAGCGCACCTTCTCCGCCATGCTGACGCGCTGCTTGCTCAAACGCGTGGACATAGTATCGAAAAGCTGGTGTTGATAACCAATACGGAACAAATCTATACAAAGCTCCATCGCTCCCAACGGATCGTCCTTTTCCTGTAATCACAAGGACATAACGCAATCCTCTCTGCTGAGAGGACTGTAGAAATTTTTTTAAGAAAAAATAAGCTTCTTCCTGCATATAACCATGGAGATCAAGACGCGCCTCAAGAGGACAACGACCTTGGGAAATTTTACGATATGCAACATGATCAAAGAAATGAATCTTTTGTGCTTGTGTAACTGACCTCTTTTCTCTTTTAATAATTGTCGAGGGTTGTTGATTTTCCTGAGACAATGAGGAGATTTGAGTTACAGGCTGTTTTTTATCATTAATATTTGCAATAGTTTCTGAAGCAGAAGAGAGCATCTTACCGTGAAGCGGTGTTATCGTACGACAAACCATCTCCCATAAAAGACGATCTTGTGAAGCCAATAAATCTCTTTTTTGTCTCCATTTACTTGAGGACATTTTAATTTCTCATAAATCATTGAATGCTTATGGAAGAAAAACAAAAAGTATTTTAATTTTCATTTTCTGTAGCAAAAAGCTTCCAGTTGGGATCTGACGATAAACTATTGCGAACAAAAGTCCAAATATCCCTGATTTCTATAATAGCATCAGGATCACCGTCTATACGCTCGCCCTGTTCATTATAAGTAACAGAAATCATCTCACTGACAATACGTATCGTTAAAAGTTCATCTTTTTCTTGTATTGCCGCCGCAACAAATTCGGCCTTATTAATTCCAACAAAAGTGAATTCTATTCTTTCTTTATTTTTTTCTCGTTGCTCAATAGCCATACAAAAGCTCTCAAAAACATCCTGACAAAGCAAGCTTTTAAGTTGATTGCGATCACCTTTGGCAAAAGCTGTTACAATCATTTCATACGCAATTTGTGCACCTTTTATAAAAAGTTGAGGAGAAAAATGAGGATCAATTCTATGCAATTCCCGCAAATTTTTATTCAAAACACTCCCCTCCGGTGAAATTTTATCAATTTCACTAAAGTCGTCTTTTTGTGAATTTTTCTGATGAGGGAACGAAACAATATTATCAGCCGTTTCTGCTTCAACTTGTTTTTTAGAACGTCGTGAATAAGGATCAAAGGGTGGCTTTTCAAACCCAATTCGTTTCCCTAATACATTACGGAGTTGCACAAAAATAACAACCATAACAACAAGAGCGATGACAAGTATAACGTCAAATTCCATAGGCGCTGTCAATCTCCAAAGCTTAAGTCTCTAATAAACATTGCAGTCAATACCATTTATCAATAAATATGTAAAATAAGGAATCTTATCATTCAAATATTTTTATAGATTTTGTATTTAAACGGAGTTCTCTTAAGAATTTCTCCCCCCTACTCATCTAGAAGGAAACTTTCATGTGATAAAACTTTATTCTATAAATCCTCGTTTTTTTGTTGTTATCTTTCTTTGCATTCTTTTAATCGAGATTGCTGGTTTTATCTTTGTTGGTCAAGAAATTGGTATTTTGGCAACCTTGAGCTTGGTTATTCTCACAACCATAGTTGGGGTTGTTTTATTGCGAATTCAAGGGATTAGCCTCTTAAAAAATATACAAAATGAACTTATCCAAGGACGCACATTAGAAAATAATATTATTAATGATGCTTTCATCATGTTTAGTGCAATTTTACTTATTCTTCCCGGCTTTGTAACTGACCTCTTGGGAATATTACTTCTTATTAAACCAATTCGCTCTGTTGCTTGGCATTTCTTTGCATCATTAAAAAACAAAATGAATCCCAATACTAAAAGAAAAAATGACTCTGAAAAAATAATTGATCTAAAAGCAGAAGATTACACAATTCATGATACGACAGAATCTCCATGGCGCAAAAATGATGATAACCATTGAAATGCCTAAAAAATCTGTAACAAACTAAAAAAATATTCAAGATAAAGAGCGCATTTCTTGCAACCTTTTGCAAGGCGTGATAACCAATCTGGTCTTTAGATCTAAAATAAATATACATATTATAATGGAAGAGGTTTGTCGTATGGCCGAAGATGAAATGAATAACAGTGGTGGAGAGCCGGTTTTTGCTGTATTAACTCAATATTTAAAAGATTTATCATTCGAAAACCCTGGTGCTCCTCGTTCATTACGTGCACGTGAAAAATCACCACAAATTGATATCAATATTAACGTCAATGCTAACCCAATTGGTGATGACAATTATGATGTCGTTTTGTCTCTCTCCGTCAAAGCCAATGATGAAACTGAAACCTTATTTCATGTAGAACTTATTTACGGTGGTGTTTTTCACCTTAAAAACATTCCACAAGAACATGTTATGCCACTGGTCTTTATTGAATGTCCCCGTCTTTTATTTCCATTTGCTCGCCAAATTATATCTGATGCTACTCAAAGTGGTGGTTTTCCACCTTTGTGGATTGATCCTATCGATTTTGCAGCACTCTTCCAAAAGCGTCTTTCTGAAGAGCAAAAAGACAATCAAATACAGCCCTCTTAAAAAATTTATTTTTTTTTGCTATCAAAAAGCCCCTTGATATATTATTGGTATATTAGGGGCTTTTTTCCTTTAGACGACTTTTGCGGCATGATAAGCCGCAAGCATTGCAATATTGACAACATCTGTATCGCTTCCACTAAACGGTACAATTTGGACAGATTTTTCCAATCCAATTAAAATAGGACCAATGATAGTTGCTTCACCGAGTTCTTGTAACATTTTGCTTGCAATGGAAGATGCGTGATATCCAGGCATAACCAAAATGTTAGCAGGCTCCGTTAATCCCATAAATGGATATTGCTGCATCAATTTGGAATTGAGTGCCACATCAGCACTCATTTCTCCATCAAACTCAAAATCAACTTTGCGTTCATGCAAAATATTAATCGCATCCTGAATTTGCTGCGTCGTCTTCCCTTTCATATAACTAAATGTAGAAAATGCTAAAAATGCTACCCGTGGTTGATATCCAAATCCTCGCACAAATGAAGCTGCTTGTTCAGCTATATCTGCAAGTTCTTCAGCATTAGGATTTTCATAAACGGCTGTATCCGTAATAAACACAATTCGTCCACGGCAAATAGCCATTGAAATACCAATCAATCGTTCTTTTGGTTTTTCATCAATTGCACGACGTATATCGATCAACGCTGTTTCATAATTGCGTGTCACCCCTGTAACCATTGCATCAGCATCTCCTAGTGCCACCATACACGCAGCAAAATAATTGCGATCATTATTGATACGACGATGACAATCACGCAACAGCCAACCTTGACGCTGCATTTTTTTATAAAGATAATTCGCATAAGCATCTGTACGGCAAGAAAGCTTAGCATTCATAATAGAAATACCTTCACGCTCCAGATCAATTCCAGCGATAACAGCCGCTTCTCTTACTTGCTCTTCACGACCAACCAAAATTGCTTGTCCCAATTTTTGATGAACATAGGAAACGGCTGCCCGCATAACTTGCTCTTCTTCACCTTCTGCAAATACAATTTGTTTTGGCGCTTGACGAACATGGTTATAAACCCTACGCATCATCGAGGAAGTAGGATCACGTCTCGCATTCAAATCGCGCTCATAGGCCTCTAAATCATCTATGTTCTTTTGCGCAACACCGCTTTCCATTGCTGCTTTTGCTACCGCTATTGAAACAACCGTAAATAAACGCGGATCAAAAGGAACAGGGATGATATAGTTAGGACCAAACTTTAATCGCTTTCCATAATAAGCTTCTGCAACGCTGTCAGGCACTTCTTCATGCGCTAAATTAGCAAGAGCCTTTGCCGCAGCAATCTTCATGGCTTCATTAATAACTCTTGCACGCACATCAAGCGCACCACGAAATATATAAGGAAAACAAAGAACATTATTAATCTGATTTGGATAATCGGAACGCCCTGTTGCGACAATGGCATCATGACGCACTTGCATAACCTCTTCCGGCGTAATTTCTGGATCGGGATTAGCCATAGCAAAAATGATCGGCTGGGGTGCCATGGATCTTACCATTTCAGGAGTAAGAGCACCTTTAGCAGAAACCCCAAAAAATATATCTGCACCTTCCATTGCTTCCATAAGCGTACGTTTATCTGTTTGAATAGCATGCGCAGATTTCCACTGATTCATTCCCTCTTTGCGGCCTTCATAGACCACACCCTTTGTGTCACATAATATGATATTTTCGGAACGAAAGCCCATCGCTTTAATCAGTTCAATACAAGCAATCCCTGCAGAACCAGCACCATTACAGACTAACCGCGTATTTTGCATATCGCGCCCTGTTAAAGTCAAAGCATTGAGAACACCCGCAGCAACAATAATCGCTGTACCGTGTTGATCATCGTGAAAAACAGGTATATTCATCACCTCGCGTAGGCGGCTTTCAATCATAAAGCACTCTGGCGCCTTAATGTCTTCAAGATTAATTCCACCAAAAGAAGGTTCTAAATGACGCACTAAATTGATAAAACTTTCTGTATCGTTTATATCAATTTCTAAATCAATGGAATCAATATCCGCAAAACGCTTAAACAGCACTGCTTTGCCTTCCATGACCGGCTTAGAGGCAAGTGCACCTAAATTGCCTAACCCTAAAATAGCTGTACCATTTGAAATAACAGCAACAAGATTGCCTTTTGCTGTATAATCATAAGCTAGCGCTGGATTTTGAGCAATTGCCTTAACTGGAACGGCAACACCTGGTGAATAAGCAAGTGCTAAATCATGCTGTGTTGCCATAGACTTTGTTGCAACAATCTCAAGCTTTCCTGGTCGACCACGACTATGAAAATCTAGAGCTTCTCTTTCGCTCGCACTGTAAACAGTTTGAGACATTTTCTGATCTTGCTCGCTCTTTTTCATCTCACTTTATTTTCTCCAAAAACAGTGTAAATTTTGCTTGATAATGCGTATAGTCATTAAATTTGATTCATATATTAGAAATCGCTATTCTTGCCTTAGCAAATCTGATGATGCGTTGCAATTTAGAGATAAATAGATATTGAAGTAAACAAAAAAGAGTAAAAACTTCACTTAAAGGAAACAGGCCTCGTACAAATGGATAAAAAAAACAATCATAAAAATAATTTAATTCCACAGCCTGCCTCCCCATCTGCTTCCTCTCAAGAACGTCTTACACCTATGATGGAGCAGTACATAGAAATCAAAGCCGTCCATCATGATTCCCTTCTCTTTTACCGAATGGGGGATTTTTATGAATTATTTTTTAATGATGCGATTGAAGCTGCTCAGGCCTTAGGAATTACACTCACAGCACGTGGAAAACATTTAGGACAAGATATTCCTATGTGTGGTGTTCCCGTTCATACTGCTGATGATTATTTACAAAAACTGATTGCTTGTGGTTACCGAGTTGCTGTTTGTGAACAAATAGAAGATCCTGCTGAAGCAAAAAAACGTGGCTCAAAATCTGTTGTTCGGCGTGATGTTGTTCGCCTTGTAACACCAGGAACAATAACAGAAGAAAAACTCCTTGATCCAACACGCGCAAATTATTTGATGACACTTTCCCGTATAAAAACTAGCGATGGAGAGGAATTTGCTCTTTCTTGGATTGATATCTCAACAGGCATATTTCGTGTAACAGAAAGCCGCCAAGAAAAACTTTTAGCAGATATTATGCGTGTTGATCCACAAGAAATCATTGTTGCTGATTCATTTTTTCATGATAAATTTCACAAGTCACTTTTTAGTGTTCTTGATCGTATCGTTTCACCTCAACCTGCTTGTCTCTTTGATGCACTCACCGCTGAACGCGATATTTGCAATTATTTTAAACTCTCAACTCTTGAAGGCGTTGCCGATTATTCACGCTGTGAACTCTCTGCAATTGTAGCTGCTATTCGTTATATCGAAAAAACACAAATCACACATCGCCCTCCCCTCATGCAGCCTGAGCGCCAAAATGAAAGTGCGACTCTTTTTATTGATGCCGCAACCAGATTAAGCCTTGAACTTATTCGTACGACATCAGGTCAACGGGATGGAAGTTTATTAAAAGCTATTGATCGCACTGTAACAGGAGGAGGATCACGCCTTCTTATTGACCGCCTTATTGCTCCCCTCACCACTCCTTCAGCTATTGATACGCGTTTGGATTCTATCGATTTTTTTCTACGTAATCCTTCTCTTGCAGAAGCGATAAAGCTTATTTTAAAGGGGGGACCAGATATGCCCCGCGCCGTTTCACGTTTGGCTCTTGGACGAGGAGGTCCCCGTGATATGGCGACAATCCAGCGTGGCTTTGAAATCATTCGTGAATTGCATCAACTTCTTGATAATGAGCTTCTGCCTCAAGAAATAAGTGATGTACAACAGGTGTTCTCAAAATTACCCACAGCGTTATACTTTCATTTAGAACAGGCATTAGCTGATGATCTCCCACTCCTTAAACGTGATGGTGGTTTTATTCGTTCTAATTATCATAAAGAGCTCGATGAAATGCGTGCTTTACGTGATGAATCTCGCCGTGTCATTGCTGAACTTCAAGCGCAATATGCCCAAGAAACAGATATTAAGACGCTTAAAATAAAGCATAATAATATTCTAGGTTATTTCATTGAAGTAACCAGCACACAAGCATCTTCCCTTACAAATAATCCACAAGCTAAAGCACGTTTTATTCATCGGCAAACAATGGCAAACGCTATGCGTTTTACGACAACAGAGCTCGCTGACCTTGAAAGCCGTATTGCCCATGCTGCCAATCACGCATTGACACTTGAACTAGAGATTTTTGATATTCTCGTTCATGAAATTACCGAACAAGTTGATTTTATTCGTAAAGCCTCTGAAGCACTTGCTATTTTAGATGTCTCTGTCGCTTTAGCATATCTTGCTGAAGAACAAGGATATTGCCGCCCTAAAATTGATCTTTCACTTACCTTTCGCATTACAGCAGGACGCCATCCTGTCGTCGAGCAAGCACTCCGCAAACAAGCAGCAGAACCTTTTATTGCCAATAATTGTGATCTCTCTGTGCAAGAAAATCAGCAATATGCAGCAATCTGGCTGTTGACAGGGCCTAATATGGGAGGAAAATCAACTTTTTTGCGGCAAAATGCTCTTATTGCTATTATGGCGCAAATGGGGTCCTTCGTTCCAGCAACTTCAGCACATATTGGTGTCGTAGATCGCCTATTTAGTCGCGTTGGAGCTTCCGATGATCTTGCACGAGGGCGCTCAACCTTTATGATGGAAATGGTTGAAACAGCAACGATTCTCAATCATGCTAGCCACCATTCCCTTGTTATTCTTGATGAAATAGGACGTGGAACATCAACCTTTGATGGACTTTCTATTGCTTGGGCTGCTGTTGAATATCTCCATGAAGTTAACCATTGTCGTGCTATTCTCGCTACCCATTTTCATGAAATGACCGCACTTACCGAAAAACTTGACAGACTGCATAATGTAACCATGAAAGTCAAAAACTGGGATGGTGATGTAGTTTTTCTTCATGAGGTCACACCAGGAGCGGCTGACCGCTCCTATGGTGTACAAGTCGCAAAGCTTGCTGGACTTCCCCCAGCCGTTATTACACGAGCAACAGATGTACTCCATCAATTAGAACAAGGCGAAATGGCTGGAAAAGGACATAAACTCATTGATGATTTACCACTCTTTTCTCTTAAAGCAACATCTCCCGTCAATGAAGCAAAAAACAAACATTGTATACTTCACGAAGCTTTAAAAAATATTCATCCCGATGAACTCTCTCCTAAACAAGCTTTAGAAGCAATTTACCACCTCAAACAGCTTGAAAAGAGTAACCCTTTATAGAAAACAGATGTTATTTTTTATTAAAAAACCTTCTTAATAGGAGATAACGTAACCATTTTTGATATACCACAGCATAAACAGTTATTTATCGTATTCCCATCGCTTTTCTACATAATATATTTTGATAAGTGTAATTGCCTATAGGCAAAACCCTATGCATTATATTTCATATTCCCTTAGATTAATATTGGCTCTTATACAAAAAATTGGTCAAGATCGACTATTTTTACAAGATAGTCGTTTTTTGTAAAGATTGTCATGAAATCTCCTCCACGTTGCAAATACGCCATATTTAATGAATTATGCTTTTTCACGATCAATATTATTGTTATCATAGCAATATTTTTAGTTTAAAACTGTCAGTGTTGGAATACCATCCCATTTTGCATAATAAATTCATGGATAATGGGTCTCGTATTTTCTTCACATTTTAAGTTATTATTCACATTTTAAGTTATAAAGAGCTCTTTTACTGTTTTCATATGAAACATATAATCAGATATATCACAGCTGTACTTTATTTTCATAAACATCCTTTAACTCCTTCCCACACCTTAATGGATAAGGATTTTCATTCGAATCAAGTCTGCAAATAGTCCAACTTCTAACGGATTTTCCTTGACTTCCTAATCATGCGCTTCTCTTAAACTCAAAGCTTTACAAACAAGTCTAAGAATATTCACCACACACTAAAAACACACTTAATATTTAAGGAAGATGCCGTATATCACAGTCCTAAATGACAGTGTTTTACGGTACAACAAGATAATGCCACCAGTACAATAAATATCTTTCATAAATATGAGTAATAAGAAATCATAATCTCATATAAGATTGGAATATGATATGAAAAGTAATTATACTGTATCTGTTTTACATAGCTGCTAAAATAAGCAATCTACCGCAGTTTTTAGTTGTATTGATAGCTTTTTAATCATACTCATCATGACTCGAAATATTCTGATAAGTTCATAAACTCATAAAATAATTAGCTTAGAATATCGTGCAAAAGATGCAAAAAATCAGAGCACTATCTCTATTCAACTCATCAAATATTACGTACTGCACCCTTTGCAGCAGATGTGGTCATCGCTGCATAGGCTTTGAGAGCCTTTGAAACTTTACGCTGACGCTTCTCAATCGGTTGCCAAGCGCCTTTTCCTTTTGCTTCCATCTTAGAACGGCGCTGCTTCATCTCAACGTCATCCACCAACATATGAATTCTACGATTTGGAATATCAATTTCTATGATATCCCCCTCTTCCACCAACGCAATTGCTCCTCCTTCAGCAGCTTCTGGTGAAATATGTCCTATTGAGAGCCCTGAACTTCCACCTGAAAAACGTCCATCTGTAACAAGTGCACAAACCTTGCCTAATCCTTTAGATTTGAGATAACTCGTTGGATAAAGCATTTCTTGCATTCCAGGTCCACCACGTGGGCCTTCATAACGGATTAAAACAATTTCACCTGTTTTAATCTTATCAGTTAATATAGCTGAAACAGCTGAATCTTGGCTTTCAAAAATTCTTGCCGGACCTTTAAAAGTTAAAATTGATTGATCAACGCCTGCTGTTTTTACAATGCAGCCATCTTTTGCAAGATTTCCATAAAGAACTGCCAATCCTCCATCTTGTGAATATGCGTGTTCCCTATCGCGAATCACACCTTTTTCACGATCAAGGTCAAGGGTCTCATAGCGACAAGATTGACTAAAAGCTGTCTGTGTTGGAATACCACCTGGAGCGGCACGATAAAATGCATGAACTGTTGGCTCATTAGTTTGCTTTACATCCCAGCGGTAAAGAGCTTCTTTCATTGTTTTTGCGTGAACCGTATAAGTTGATGTATCAATGAGTCCTGCCGCATCCAGTTCACCTAAAAGCCCCATAATACCACCAGCGCGATGAACATCTTCCATATGTACATTTGCAACAGCAGGAGCAACCTTACATAAAACAGGAACACAACGTGAAAGATGATCAATATCCGTCATGGTAAAATCCACCTCACCTTCTTGCGCTGCAGCTAAAAGATGCAGTACTGTATTGGTTGATCCCCCCATGGCAATATCAACGGTCATTGCATTTTCAAAAGCCTTGCGTGAAGCAATAGAGCGCGGCAAAACTGTTTCATCATCTTCTTCATAATAACGTTTAACCAATGCAACAATCTGTTTTCCAGCTTCTTCAAAAAGCATTCGTCGATCTGCATGTGTTGCTAACATTGATCCATTTCCGGGAAGAGAAAGCCCCAATGCTTCCGTTAAGCAATTCATAGAATTGGCCGTAAACATTCCTGAACAAGAACCACATGTAGGACAAGCAGCACGCTCCATTTCAGCAACTTCTTCTTCTGAATTTTGTTCTGAAGCTGCTGCAACCATGGCATCGACCAAATCAACCGTTAGATCTTGATCCTTCCATTTAATCTTACCTGCTTCCATAGGACCGCCTGAAACAAAGATTGTCGGAATATTCAACCGTAAAGCAGCCATTAACATACCAGGCGTAATTTTGTCACAATTAGAAATACAAACAAGTGCATCTGCACAATGTGCATTAACCATATACTCTACAGAATCAGCAATGATTTCACGTGAGGGCAACGAATAGAGCATTCCATCGTGCCCCATCGCAATTCCATCATCTACAGCAATGGTATTAAATTCTTTCGCAACACCACCGGCAACTGCTATCTGTTGTGCGACTAATTGCCCAAGATCTTTTAAATGGACATGCCCTGGTACAAATTGTGTAAAAGAATTCGCAATCGCAATAATGGGTTTACCAAAATCAGTATCTTTCATCCCTGTTGCACGCCAAAGTCCGCGGGCTCCTGCCATATTACGCCCGTGGGTCGATATCCTTGAACGGTAAGAAGGCATTATTTTTTTCCCCTCAAATAATTCCATTTTGCTTGTTGTGCTGTAACTTCATTATAAAAACAAGAGCTTTAATATTCAAAAGAGAAAAATACCTTGTACTGCGGCATTTGAAGCACAAAATTAAAAGCTCTGCATAAACTTTTTCATAAAGCCTTTGTTTTTTATTACCTGTTAATCAACATCTAATCCCTGTGCGAGTCCACGTTTGAGACAAATATCAAAACGCTTCAGTATGACACGAACTGTTCCAGATTTTTGTATGCCAGATTTGGTTAGTATATTGCATCTATCTGTTTGCGTAATTTCTGGAATTGGAAAGAATATAAAGAAATCGTGATAAAAATCTATCATCTCCTTATAATTCAGCTTTACACCTTTCAAACGCATTCATAAAAATATCTTTTAAATAATAATGACGCATTATCTCATGCTTTTGTTTTTACACTCTTCAATAGAGCTACTCCCCTCAGGAAGAACAAAACACACCAAACAAAATACACTTGTATAGCCTTTATACTCATTGCACTCGAGCCCATTTCACGATAGCGCCTATGAATGGTATAACAGCCCCCGTGAATAATATAAATCTATAAGGGACATCTTCACACTTATGAAGAAGAAAACTGACACCATCATACATTTTTTTATCCCCATATCGTGAACGTCCTTGGTAATTGAGACAATTAAAAAGAGATATTTTTATTCCTTTCTTCAAGTGTTTTTATCCACATGGCTCTCCCTGCTTATGACATCAAGCAAGTGACTTTAATTGTTTCAATATAAGAAGATCTCAAATGAGAGAACCTTATGATATTTGGGACTCTCATTCCAGTTGTAAAAAATTAATTATGAATATAAATCAATACTTAATCTAATTATAACTCACATTACACCCTTTACGAAAAAACAGATAGAATTTATAAAGAGTACAGCTTTTTCTCGTAAGGTAATCTAGTGCAGAGTTACAATTTGTAGTTCATGCTCATTGGCTCCAGCAAGGGCGATAGAACGCTCATCGGATAAAATGATAGGATAACCTGTTTCACCAAAGAGAGCCCATATGGTAATGCCTGGAGTCATAGGGGGAAGATCTGGAAAGTTTTTAGCCAGATCATCTGTACAAACTTTTTTTAAATAGGCAATCTGTCCCGCATCAGAGTAGGATGTGTTCTGAAACGACAAGTTTTGTTTGTGTTCTCCCATTTCACTGTTCCTTTACGCCTTAACTTTTATGACTCACCACTACTGACTTTAATTGGAATCTGTTTTATTTCTTTTTTTAATTTTGGTTGATACAGATTAATTGATAAAAGACCATTTTTCAACTCTGCATTTGTAACATGCATCCCTTCCGCGAGAACAAAGGTTCGCTGGAATTGTCGCGCAGCTATACCGCGATATAAATATTGATGATTTTGGTTGTCTGTTTGTTTACCATGAATAACCAATTGATTATCATCGAGTAAAATATTAAGATGGTTAATCTTAAATCCAGCAACAGCCAAAGTTATCCGGATATGATTTGCATCATCACTTTTATGCAAACGTTCAATATTATAGGCTGGGTAAGCCTCATCAGCTTTACCGATACGTTGCAATATTTTTTCTACGGTTTCAAACCCTAAAAGAAAAGGATTGGAGAAAGGCGTCACATGTGTCATTCATGAGTATCCTCTTTAAAACGGCTTTACTGGACCAAACTCTATAAAAGTGTTCGCTGCACTCCTCTCATATGGCGAGCATGAATGATAACTTCAAGAGAGAAGATTTAAGAGAGTTCAATGCCTCAAAGTAACATAAAATTATCAAAGGTGCGAAATTTATCTAGTATATTGTATAATAAAGATGAAATTGCGGAAATATTTCGCCGTTTTTCTGTGCAACGCCCAACACCTAAGAGTGATCTTAACTATATAAATACTTTTACACTTTTAGTTGCCGTTGTGCTTTCGGCTCAAGCGACAGATGTAAGCGTTAATAAAGCGACAAAAGAATTATTTTTCCTTGCTGATCAACCGGAAAAAATGGTTGCATTAGGGGAAGAAGAAATAGCAAATCATATCCGTTCAATTGGCCTTTGGCGTGCAAAAGCACGTAATGTTTATGCGCTTTGCAACTGTTTAATTAATCAATATGGTGGTCAAGTACCCGATACGCGTGAAGCACTCATGGCCCTTCCTGGAGTTGGGCGCAAAACGGCTAATGTGGTCTTGAATGTTGCTTTTGGTCAGCCTACATTGGCAGTAGATACACATATTTTTCGCTTAAGCAACCGTCTTGGTTTGGCGCCTGGAAAAACACCAGAAATTGTTGAGAAAAAATTATTAAAGATTATACCGGTTCATTATATTCGCCATGCGCATCATTGGCTGATTTTACATGGTCGCTATATTTGTCAAGCCCGTAAACCACAATGTACGCAATGCATTATTGCCGATTTATGTAAAGCAGCCATCAAAACAAATGCAATTCCAGCACCTTTGGTTGAGCTTCAAGACAATGGAGCGCCGATTTTTTTGTAATACGGTCTTGCTATTTTGTGTATATTAGCTTATGAAAACGTCTTTAAGAGCCGCCCGGCAGGGCATGCCGTGGCTGTTTAAATGCTTGTTCAAGCGTTGGTCCGCTTGAGTGAATAAAATGTTTGATTGAATAAATTAATGTACGGAGTAGCAAAATGCCCAAGATGAAGACCAAATCATCCGCTAAAAAGCGGTTTAAAATCACTGCGTCAGGCAAAATTAAAGTAGCAGCTGCCGGTAAGCGCCACGGCATGATTAAGCGTTCGAATAAATTTATTCGCGATGCACGTGGAACAATGGTTTTGTGTGAACAAGATGCTAAAAAAGTCATTCAGCATTATTTGCCGAATGGTATTTAAACCTTACGCTTTTGATTTTGAGGAGATTATAATATGGCTCGTGTGAAAAGAGGTGTGACAGCACACGCTAAGCACAAAAAAGTTCTTAAACAGGCTGAAGGTTTTTACGGTCGTCGTAAAAATACCATTCGTGCAGCTAAAGCAGCGGTTGATCGTTCAAAGCAATACGCTTATCGTGATCGCAAAAATAGGAAACGTACTTTCCGTGCTTTGTGGATTCAGAGAATTAATGCGGCTGTTCGCGCAGAAGGTTTAACTTATGGACGTTTTATTGATGGCTTATCAAAAGCCGGTATTGAGGTTGATCGTAAGGTTCTTTCAGATATAGCAATCCATGAGGCAGAAGCATTTTCTGCTTTAGTAGCTTCGGCAAAAAAAGCTTTAGAATATTTAAAAGATACGACACCTAATGCTTTCGAAGGCGCTGTCAAATAAGCCAGTCGTGTTCTCTTAAAGCATTCATTTATTCGAGGTCCCGTGCTGGCTATTGCGAGTGCGGGTTTTTCTTTATTAAAAAATAGGCAAAAATATGAATGATATTGAGCGTCTGGAACAAGAAATTTGTTTAGCCTTAGAGGCAGCAGGTGATGAACAAGCACTTGAAGAAGTGCGTATTGCAGCATTGGGTAAAAAAGGTAGTATCTCTGAAAAATTAAAAGAATTAGGAAAAATGGATGCTGGCGAGCGCCATAAAGTTGGACCAGTTCTTAATGGATTAAAAAATCGCATTTTAGAATTATGGGCACAAAAGCGTGATCTTCTGAAAAGACAGGCAATGGATGCCCGTCTTTCTCGTGAAAAAGTTGATGTTACCTTGCCTGTTCGCTCTTCACCTATAGAACGGGGACGCATTCATCCTATTTCACAAGTGATTGAGGAAATTATTGCCATTTATACAAAGTTGGGTTTTTCTCTTGCAGAGGGACCTGATATTGAAACAGATTATTATAATTTTACAGCATTGAATTTTCCTGAAGGGCATCCAGCGCGTGAAATGCATGATACCTTCTTTTTTGATGTTGATAAAATGGGAGAACGAAAATTATTGCGAACCCATACATCACCCGTACAAATTCGTACACTAGAAAAACAAAAAGCACCGATACGGATCATTATTCCTGGAAAAACTTACCGCATGGATTCGGATGCAACACATTCTCCCATGTTCCATCAGGTAGAAGGTCTTGTCATCGATAAAACCTCCACCATAGCCCATATGATGTGGCTACATGAAACCTTTTGTAAAGCATTTTTTGAAGTTCCCTCTGTAAAAATGCGTTTTCGTCCCTCTTTTTTTCCTTTTACCGAACCATCTATGGAGGTAGATATTCAATGTGATCGTTCTGGTTCAGAAGTAAAGTTCGGAGAAGGACAGGATTGGTTGGAAATTTTAGGATGCGGAATGGTGCATCCCCAGGTGTTGAAAAATGTTGGTTTAAATCCAGATGAATATCAAGGTTTTGCATGGGGCATGGGCATTGATCGTATTGCCATGTTGAAATACGGTATGCCTGATTTGCGGGCTTTTTTTGATGCTGACCTGCGTTGGTTAGACCATTATGGCTTTCGTTGCTTTGATATGCCTGCTTTTTTTCCTAATAGAAATGTGTGATCTTAGTCATCGCTTTCATGTGAGGTTTTAAAATGAAGTTTACATTGTCCTGGTTAAAAGATCACTTAGAAACAAATGCATCTTTGAATGAAATTTGTGAAAAATTAACCGCTATAGGTCTTGAAGTTGATTACGTTGATGATCGGTCTTCTTTAAAAGGTTTTGTGATTGCAAAAGTTTTAACAGCAATAAAGCATCCTGATGCAGATAAACTTCAAATTTTATCAGTCGATACAGGGACTTCCACACCTGTTCAAGTTGTCTGTGGAGCACCAAATGCACGCGCAGGTCTTGTTGGTGTTCTGGCACTACCAGGCACTTATATTCCAGGACTTGATGTAACATTATCTGTAGGAAAAATCCGAGGTGTTGAAAGTTTTGGGATGATGTGTTCACAAGCGGAGCTTGAATTATCAAATGAGCATGATGGGATTATTGAACTTCCAGAAGATAGTCCTATTGGAGGTTCATTTGCAGCTTATGCTGGTTTAGATGATCCGGTTATTGATATTGGTTTGACCCCTAATCGTTCCGATTGCACAGGTGTTCGTGGTATTGCACGTGATCTTGCTGCCGCTGGAATGGGAAAATTAAAAGAATTATCCCTGTCAAAATTTGATCCTTCCTTTGAAACACCTCTCGATGTTTCATTAGATTTTTTGCAAGATTCATCATTATGTTTAGGTTTTGCTTGGCGTGAAGTGCGCAATGTTCAAAATGGTGCATCACCACAGTGGATGCAACAGCGTTTGAATGCAATTGGTCTGAGACCGATTAATGCGCTTGTTGATATGACCAATTACATCAGTTTTGACCTTGGTCGTCCACTCCATGTTTTTGATGCAGATAAAATTAAAGGTAATTTGTGTGTACGTTGCGCGCGTGAAGGAGAGCAACTTCAAGCACTGAACGGAAAAATCTATCATCTGGGCCCTAAAAATTGTGTCATTGCAGATGACGAGGGGGTTGTTTCGATTGCCGGTATCATGGGCGGTGAAAGAACGAGTTGTGATGAAACAACACATCGCATTATTATTGAATCGGCGCTTTGGGATGCGCGAAGCATTGCACAAACAGGAAGAGCATTAGGTCTTATCAGTGATGCACGTTATCGATTTGAACGAGGTGTTGACCCGGCTTTTATAGAAACAGGACTTGAGATTGCAACAGAATTGGTCTTACGTCTTTGTGGTGGTGAAGTATCTAAAAAGAAGATCGTTGGCTATCAGCAACAAGAAATCAAACAGATCGCTTTTCCTTTTTCTGAAATTAAACGTTTAACAAATTTGGAAATAGAACCTGAAAAAGTCATCTCTATTTTAACAAAACTTGGATTTTTTGTTGAAGGAAAAGGAGAAGTCGTTACGGTAAAAGTACCATCATGGCGCCCTGATATTATGGGTAAAGCCGATTTGGTGGAAGAGGTTATGAGAATTTATGGGTTAGATAAAATTAAACCTATTCCTTTGGAAAACTTTGCAGAAGGAAAAGATCAAATTTTAACATGCGCACAAATTCGTTCACGTGCTACACGTTTGGCTCTAGTGCAACGTGGTATGAAAGAAGCGGTGACATGGTCTTTTATTTCTGAAAATCAAGCTCTTGCTTTTGGAGGAGGTCAAGAAGAGCTTAAATTAGTTAATCCTATTGCTGCTGATATGTCAATGATGCGTCCTTCCCTTTTACCTGGCTTGATTATGGCGGCACAAAGAAATGCTGATCGTGGTTTTTCCGATCTTGCTTTGTTTGAAGTTTCAAGTATTTATGAGGGCGACACCCCTGATAAACAACACCGTGTTGTTAGTGGAATTCGTCGCGGAACAGAGCAATTTAAAGGGGCTGGGCGTTTTTGGAATGGAAATGCAACCGTCGTTGATGTTTTTGATGCCAAAGCAGATGCTTTAGCTATTTTAGAAGCATGCGATATGGATGTTGGGAAAGTGCAGATTGAAGTTGGAGCACCGGATTGGTATCATCCTGGTCGTTCAGGTGTCATAAAACTTGGATCAAAGATTATTCTTGGTTTTTTTGGTGTTTTTCATCCTGCTACATTAGAAAAGTTAGATGTCAGTGGCCCTTTATGCGGCTTTGAAATTTTTCTAGATCGAATTCCAGAATCAAAGAAAAAAACGACCAAAAGCCGTCCTCCTTTGAAACTCTCACCTTTTCAAATGGTGCGGCGTGATTTTGCCTTTATAGCGGATAAAACTGTTGCCTCTTCTCTTATTATTCGGGCGGCAAGTGGAGCCGATAAAAAACTTATTCATTCAGTGCAGGTTTTTGATATTTTTGAAGATTTAAGCTTTGGTGAAGATAAAAAATCTGTTGCAATTGAAGTAACTATTCAGCCCATAGAACGGACTTTAACAGATGAAGATTTAGAAAAGCTTGCCTCAAAGATCGTGGATAATGTTACCAAAATGACAGGTGCATATTTACGCTACTGAGTATTCTCATTTTTTATGAGATATTTTACATGAAGTGGGAGCTTGTTTGAGTACTCCCTTTTTGTTTAGCACTCAAGAGCTATAGAACTTCTTGAAAGGGGACCTCCTTACCAAAACAAGCTGCTTAAATCATCAATTTTTTCAATATGAAAAAACTGTTTTTAAACATCTTGAAAAGTTATTTTTTCTCTTAATCCTTCATTGCAAATGTAAAAGATAACTGCTATTGCTAAATGATAATGCAAATTATTTGCAATAAAAAGAAGGCATATAAAGGAAAGAGAGAATCAATGAACGTAAGAACGTTTTTCACCATAGTTTTTGGAAGTGTTATTTTTTTTACACCCAATTTTGCTTTGTGTGCTGGTAAATTTAAAGCTGTTACGACATTCACTATCATTGCTGATATGGCACGCAATGTAGCAGGTGATGCCGCTGATGTTGAATCCATTACAAAACCAGGTGCGGAAATTCATGAATACCAACCCACCCCACGCGATCTTATGCGTGCTCAGGGAGCTAACCTTGTATTGTGGAATGGTTTAGAGTTAGAGCTTTGGTTTGAAAAGTTTTTTCAAAATATCAAGGATGTTCCAAGTGTTGTTGTTTCAAAAGGTATTGTACCCATTAAAATTGGTGAGGGCCCCTTTAGCGGTAAACCCAATCCTCATGCGTGGATGTCACCGACCTCTGCTTTGATTTACGTTGATAATATTCGCGATGCTTTTGTAAAATATGATCCTGAACATGCTGAAATTTATAAACAGAATGCTGAAATTTATAAACAGAAAATTCGTGCAACGATTGATCCAATTAGGGCTGAATTAGAAGCTGTACCGCAAGATAAACGTTGGCTTGTGACCAGTGAGGGGGCTTTTAGCTATTTGGCGCGTGATTTTGATCTAAAAGAACTTTATTTATGGCCCATCAATGCTGACCAACAAGGAACACCACAGCAGGTCAAGCATGTTATTGATATGGTTCGCAAATACAATATTCATGCAGTTTTTTCTGAAAGCACTATTTCCCCTGCGCCTGCTAAGCAGGTTGCCAGAGAAACAGGAGCTAAATACGGTGGTGTTCTTTATGTTGATTCTTTAAGTGAGAAAAATGGTGAGGTACCCACTTATATTGATTTATTACGTGTCACGAGTGGGCGTATTAGCAATGCTTTAGTAGAGGGAGTAAAAAACCAATGACGGAATGTGGAATTTTTGCCCAAGGAGTAACGGTAACATATCGTAATGGACATACAGCTTTACGCGAAGTGAATTTTGAAAGTCCAAAGGGTTCTATTACGGCATTGGTTGGTGTTAATGGATCCGGTAAGTCAACGTTATTTAAAGCGATTATGGGGTTTGTACGCCCCTCAAAGGGAAAAATTCGCATGTTTGATTTGCCCGTTGATGTAGCTTTGAAAAAAAATCTTATTGCTTATGTTCCTCAAAGTGAAGATGTTGATTGGAATTTTCCTGTCTTGGTTGAAGATGTTGTATTGATGGGGCGGTACGGTCATATGAATTTCTTTCGCTATGCCCGTACACAAGATTATGAAGCCGTTCGTATTGCCTTAGAACGTGTTGATATGCTGGCTTTTGCCAAGCGCCAAATTGGAGAACTTTCTGGTGGACAGAAAAAGCGTGTTTTTCTAGCGCGCGCTCTTGCACAGAAAGCAAAAGCTATTTTATTAGATGAGCCGTTTACAGGGGTTGACGTTACAACAGAAGATAAAATCATTGCTTTGCTACAAGATCTTCGTAAAGAAGGAGCAGTGATCTTGGTTTCAACTCACAATTTGGGTTCTGTTCGCGAATTTTGTGATCATACAGTTTTAATAAAAGGTACTGTTTTAGCTTCTGGGTTAACAGAAAAAATCTTTACAAAGGAAAATCTGGAGAAAACTTTTGGAGGGTCTTTGCATCACCATATTTTTGATCTTCAAACCACAAAAAAAAATGATGTTTTCATGGGAAGAAAGCAGTCTGCAGTTTGTGAAGATATTGAAAGAGTGGAGCACGTTGCATGATTTCTTGGTTGCTTGAGCCACTGAGCTATCAATATATGGTGAATGCAATGTGGGTTTCTGGGTTAGTTGGGTGTGTTTGTGCCTTTCTTTCAGCTTTTTTGATGTTAAAAGGTTGGTCATTGATTGGTGATGCACTTTCCCATTCGATTGTTCCTGGTGTAGCAGGAGCTTACCTTTTAGGGTTACCTTTTTCACTCGGCGCTTTTTTTTCTGGTGGTCTTGCAGCAGCAGCAATGCTCTTTTTTAACCACCGGACAAAGCTTAAAGAAGATACCATTATTGGGCTCATTTTTTCTTCCTTTTTTGCCTTTGGGTTGTTTCTCAAATCATTAAAACCAATGGCCGTTAATATTGATACGATTGTTTTGGGAAATATTTTAGCAGTGAGTTCAACAGATATTCTACAATTGGCTTTTATCGGCTTTGTTTCGTTGCTTATATTGCTTTTGAAATGGAAAGATCTTCTTGTTTCGTTATTTGATGAAACGCATGCGCATGCCATTGGATTAAACGTAAAATTTTTAAAGATTCTCTTTTTCACATTGCTTGCCGCTTGTACCGTTGCTGCGATGCAAACCGTTGGAGCGTTCTTAGTCATTTGTCTTGTTGTGACACCTGGGGCAACGGCCTATCTTTTAAGTGATCGTTTCGTAAACATCTTGGTTATTGCAGTTGTAATTGGAACCTTCACAAGTGTCTTGGGTGTTTATGTGAGTTATTTTTTGAATGCACAAACGGGGGGGGTTGTAGTGCTTTTTCAAGCATCTTTATTTGTTTTGGCTTTTATTTTTGCTCCTAAACATGGGTTTATTGCTGCGCGCTTACGCATAAATGCGGCAAAAAAGGGTGTAATATTATCATGATCGATCAATTACTGCTTCCGTTTCAGTTTTCTTTTATGCTTAAGGGTATGCTTATTGTCATGATTCTTTCTATTCCCATGGCGATGCTTTCCTGTTTTCTTATTTTGAAAGGATGGGCGCTGTTAGGCGATGCCATTTCTCATGCAGTTTTTCCAGGTGTTGTTGTTGGTTATATGACAACACCATGGGTAATCGCATTTTTAACTTCTTTGCCATTTGCTTGGTTTCAGCATATGCGTCCAGAGAATATTACAATGACTTTGATTACTTGCGGTGCTTTTGTTGCAGGAATGGTGTGTGCACTATTAACGGGTTTTTTAGGGAGCAATAGCCGTATCAAACAGGACACGGTGATGGGTGTGGTCTTTTCTTCAATGTTTGGTTTGGGGCTTGTTTTAGCCACGTCTATTTATAGTAGCTTAGATTTGAATCATATTCTATTTGGTAATCTCTTGGGTGTTAACTGGCTTGATATAACGCAGACGGCAATCATTTCCGCTGTTGTCACTTTTATTTTAGCAGCAAAATGGCGCGACTTTATGCTGTATATTTTTGACACAGTTCAAGGACGTGCAATGGGGTTACCAATATCTCTACTCCACTATACCCTGTTAACGATGATTTCTCTTACAATTGTTGCAGCTTTGAAAGCTGTAGGGATCGTACTCGTTATTTCTTTACTGATAGCACCAGGAGCAATTGCCTATCTTGTCACAAAGCGGTTTTCTTTTATGTTAATGATCGCGATACTTGTTGCAGCTTTTTCTGGTTTTTTAGGGATTTATCTCAGCTTATTTATCGGCTCTGATTCTGCTTCCACAATTGTGTTGATCTTGACGTTGATTTTTATGGCTATTTTCATGATGATTTTCTTTCGTCGAAACACAGTTCAAGAGACTTGAAAGTGTTAAAATTCATGCATATCAGCCATGCATTTTTATATATTGTTTCTCATTTTTATTTTAATTAGAGTCCCGAGTGCTAGATTATTTTTCCTCCTAATATCTAGCAGGTGAATGCAGTAAATTTTCTCCCCCCCCCCCAACACTGCATTCTTAATTAAGAGGCTGCATTGATTTCTTCTGCAGCCTTTTTATTTTTTTGTTTTTCTAAAATCTCTCCTCTTTTCTTGAAATCATTTAAAATGATTATAATATTGTGTAAGCTATTCGGTATTTTCAAGGAACTTATAACAGCAAAGACACTTACGCATGAAGGGGTAGAGCGTAATTGTGCACTCAGACATGTAAACAGAAAAAAACAGATACAATGTTTTTGTATAGGGTTTTGCGTAGAGGAAAATAGTACGAGAAAATGAAAAAAGATTTGAAGATATCGCACCCTTTACGTATCTGCTATTATATAGCAGGGTGGGCGATGGTTATATTAGGTATTATCGGTGTCGTATTACCTATTATGCCAACTGTGCCTTTTTTATTGGTTGCCTCATGGTGTTTTACGCGTTCTTCTCCACGTTTTCATCAATGGTTGAATAATCATCGTATTTTTGGTCCCCCTATTAAGCGATGGGAAGAAAAAAAAGCAATCTCTCCATTCGTTAAAGTTTTTGCAATGATGAGTATGACAGGAGGATTTTTATCCTTTTTTGTAATGCTACACCCTCCTTTGTGGATTTCTTTACTTGTTGCGGTTATATTATTGCTGATTGCCATTTATATTGTAACACGTCCATCTTCCTAATGATAAAAAAGGCTTTATGGGATACTCTTTTTAGCTTCAACTTATTTGTAAAAACTATGAGAACTTTTAAGTTTTGAATATAAGCTCTCCATTTCCAAAATGCATATGAAATAGCAAGCTTTTTGAACGCAATTAATTAATAATATGTTTGTGAAATAATTTTTATGAACACTCAAAATGTTCTCACTTGGTAAACAATGATAAATCACATTCATGGAAGAGAGTCATTATTTTTGTAAAGCATGTTTGTATGAATCTCTACATATACATCATTAAAAAGTCATTGATATGATAGTCATTTCTTTCTAAAAGACATTTCGTTTGTTTTCATATCTCTTAATGAGGATATAATACAAAGCTTACTAAACACCATCATTTTTATACTTATACAGTTAAGAAGCCGGTCTATTATATCAATCTTTAATGTTACATCTGTTATTAACTTAAGAATAATTCATAAGAAACAACAGAGTTTTTCAAATGGTTTTATATATACACGCATTCTTATTATAATATGCGAATAAATAATTTCTCTGTCTTTGTATAAAGCTTATTCGAAATAAAAATATTATTGCATTCTCTGTTTTTTAATAAAGTCATGCCCCTCACGTAAAACAAAAGGTCTCCCAAATCATGTTATTTACACATTTATTTTAATGAAACATCTCTCAACGCTTTACTCATTTCATAATAGCAGACCATACATGGATAAAGTAAAATCTCATTGTAACGTGTATAAAATCTATTTGAGCACCATCATCCTTGCCTTTCAAAATGCACACCAATAGTCACCATGCTATTTGTCATCCTCCAATGTTGCCTTAGTAATTCCTAATGCTACAATTATAGCTTGTCATCTGGTTTTGTATATTTTGACACTAGATTTTGTACCAATTTATTTTTTCAAAGAGTTTAAAGATGTTCTCAAAGGGTTTTGAAAGCCTTTTCTCATTTTTACTTATGGAAACGCACTTTTTTCTGATTTTCGGTAATTTTTGCAATTTTAGGTGTCAAAATCTATTTTGATAAAACGCGCATTGAATGGTCAAAATTGTACATAAAAACAACAAATTACCACGTATTCCTACTTAATCCAACCTCTTCCCACTTAGTATAAAACCTACTGTCAAACTACAACAATAACCCTTAGAACTTGAAAACCTTCATACATGCAAGGAGATGAGTGTGCTTGATTTAACAGGGTTAAAATGAGAAAATCTCCTTGGCTAAACTTCCTTGGCCCGTTAAGTATTTTTTAATGCGTCGTAAATATTTTTAAGTCTTATCTATCGCGCCTTATGTAAGTGAAGCGTATACGTGGTAGGCCAAGTAGAATCTGCTCAAAAACAGCCGAACTGTTTACAGACCAGCAAAGGTTAAGAATCCTCGTCCTTAGGGTAGGACAAAAATCAATCTTATAAACAATATGATGGATCAATATACTTGTTTTAAAGAACCGGAAACTATGTCTTTATAGGTCTAGCAATTCGCTTTTTATTACCAAAAAAATTGAGATAACGTTGTACTTCTTTTGAATCACCGATCGTTTTTTCAGGATTATCTGAAAGTTTTACGGCTGGTCGACCATTGGCATAGGTCACCTTACAAACAAGGGAAAGAGCATCAAGAGTTTCGATTTCCTGAGGTGCACAGCCTGTAAAATCATTGGTAAGATCCGTGCCCCATCCAAAACTCATGCGCACTTTACCATGGAAATGATGATAGGTTTTTTCAATTGTATTGACATCAAGAGCATCAGAAAAAATTAAAAGTTTTTTGCGTGGATCTTTTCCTTTTTCTTTCCACCATTGAATAATACGTTCACCACCTTCAATAGGAGGCGCACTATCGGGTCTGAAACCCGTCCAATCAGCGACCCAATCTGGTGCATTGCGTAAAAATTCTTCTGTACCAAAGGTATCAGGTAATACAATGAGAAGATTTCCACCATAATAACGATTCCAATCTTGCAAGACTTGATACGGAGCTCTGCGTAATTCATCATCATTGTTGCTGAGAGCCGCAATAACCATAGGCAATTCGTGTGCATTGGTTCCAAGAGCTTCTAAATCCGTATCCATGGCAAGAAGAACATTAGAAGTTCCAGTAAAAGAATGACCAATGCCTTCTTTTAATGCTTCCACACACCAGCGCTGCCATAAAAAAGAATGGCGACGCCTTGTCCCAAAGTCAGATATTTTAATATCAGGCAATTTTTTGAGACGTTCAACTTTACTCCACATTTTTGCTTTAGCACGCGCATAAAGTACATCAAGAGCAAAACGATCTAGTTTTTTGAGAGCAGCACGTGAACGTAATTCACTAATAATAGCAAGGGCAGGAATTTCCCACATGGAACTATGGGCCCAGGGTCCATGAAAATGAAGGATATATTGGCCATCTTTGCGGGTGAGTTCATATTCTGGAAGTTGAAAATTCTCAAGCCACTGAAGAAAATCCGGTTCAAAAATTTGTTTGCGTCCATAAAATGTATTACCAGCAAGCCAAATCATTTCTTTTTTTGTAAAGCGCAAACTAAGAGCATGATCAAGTTGGGCACGCAATTCACTCTCATCAATATCATCGGCAAGACGTATTGTTTTAGAGCGATTTATGAGGGAAAAAGTAACATTAACATTAGGATATAACCCCCAAATCATCTGCACCATAAGAAGCTTATAAAAATCCGTATCAAGAAGTGACCGAATAATGGGATCAAGTTTCCAAGTGTGATTGTAAACACGTCTAGCAATATCCGGATGATTCATAACCTTTTTCTTTCATTTTCATAAAATCTAAAATATTATGCACCAACACGGCTAATATAGGCGGTGCAATATAACAACTCTACAGTTTTGGACAAGAATAAAAAGTCTGCTCTCTTTTTTCATCTTTAATCTTTAAGATTTGACAATACGTATAATTTCATGCTGACCTGTTTTTTGTAACTTTATCCCTGTATGAACTTCGGTATATTCTTTGCTATTAATATAGAGCATATTTTTAGGTCCCCATTTTACTTTAATGCGATAAATGGCATCATAAAACTTCATTGTTGCTTCATATTTTGGCCAAATAGAGGGTAAATGTGGCTGCAAAAACAATAGGTCTCCCTGACGCTGTATTCCAAGAATAGCTTGTGTTGCGGCGCGATAAAACCAACCGGCTGAACCTGTATACCAAGTCCAACCGCCTTGACCACATCGTGGTTCAACAGCATAAATATCTGCGACCATTACATAAGGTTCAACACGATAAATTTCAGGATCTTGTCCATGGGTAATTGGGTTTATCATAGAAAATAAAGCATAAGCTTTATCGTTTTGTTCCATTTCAGCCAACGCAAAAATACTCCAAATGGCACCATGCGTGTATTGACCACCATTTTCTCGAATTCCTGGAGGATAACCTTTTATATAACCAGGCTCGAGCGTACTTTTATCAAAAGGCGGCCAAAAAAGGCGAATGAGTCCGCCTTTTTTATCATAGAGATGTTCCAACATTGATGTCATTGCTTGTTTTTGACGTTCAGGCGATGCCATTTGAGAAATGACAGCCCAAGATTGAGCAATGGTATCAATTTGACATTCATCATTGATTTTAGAGCCAAGAGGTGTTCCATCATCAAAATAACCACGTCGATACCAAGCACCATCCCAACCATTTTTCTCTAGGGATTTTGTTAAATGTTCAAGGTACGTACTCCATATTTGCATATGGCTATTGTCACCACGTTTTTTGGCTAAAGAGATAAATGCTTGTAATGTGTACCCAAGAAACCATCCTAACCAAATGCTTTCGCCTTTTCCTTCCACACCGACCAAATTCATGCCATCATTCCAATCCCCACCTAAAATAAGAGGGAGACCATGTGATCCGCAGCGTTTAATGGCAAGGTCTAAAGCTACAACACAATGTTCATAAACTGTTGCAACCTTTGGGGATTGGGTGGGTTGAAAATAAGCATCCTGTTGCCCACTTTTGAGAACATCACCTTCAATAAAAGGAATGAGCGTATCAAGAAAAGCGTCATCACCAGTGGTAGTGACATAAAGAGCTGTTGCATATGCAAGCCAAACGATATCATCAGAAATGTATGTACGAACACCAGCATTTGTGTCAGGCAACCACCAATGTTGCACATCACCTTCAAGAAATTGGTGCGCTGCTGCATTTAACAATTGTTCACGTGCTAATTGTGGTTCCAGCAATAACAAAGACAAGCTATCTTGTAACTGGTCACGAAAACCAAATGCACCACTCGCTTGGTAAAAGCCTGCGCGTGCCATGATGCGGCATGCGTAGATTTGATAAGGAAGCCAATGGTTGACCATAAGATTAAAAGAAGCATCAGGTGTTTTGACTTGGAAAGGAGAAACAAAATCACTCCATTGCTGTTTTTGTTTTGTGAGCTGAATTTCAAAATCACTTGCACGTACTTGATTGAGTAATTTTTCAGCTTCTTGCCTATTTTCAGCACTGCCAAGATAGAAGATGATTTCTTTTGTTTGCCCTGGTTGAAGATCAATATCATAGGCGAATGCTGAACAAGGATCACATCCTGCTTCAATGGTATTCGAAAGAGCAGCGGCTTTACGGATCGCATTTGGACGTGTTACGGTTCCCGTTGCACCAATAAATTCAGCGCGATTGGTCGTCGTGCTGGTTGGCATTTCGGACGCTGATAAAAATGTAACTTGTTGAGATTTTTCGATGTGATAGGGATTTTGAATAAAATGTGCACCCCATCTGGTCTCATAAGAGGAAACAATAAAGGGGGCATATTTTGTACGGACATTTCCTAAAACCCATTCAACATAATTATAAAGGCGTAAACTGCGTGGTTTTTTCCCTTCATTCGTAAGAATAAGACGTGAAAAGCGAATAGGCTTTTCGGGATCAAGTGTATGGGTCAGCTCCAATGCGATTTCTGAATGTGTCGATTTAAAAGTTGAGAATCCAAACCCATGACAAGCCTCATAGACAATATTTTCATCACATTCAACAGTAGAAACAGGTGAAAAACGTTTTAAAGACTGGCGATCAACCAGATAAAGTGCTTCTCCTGGTCGGTTAGACGTTGGATCATTCGCCCAAGGAGTTAGTTGATAATCGCGGCTATTGTTAGCCCAAGTAAAAATTGCACCTTCAGCAGAGACATGAAAACCAAATCTGTGATTAGCAATAACATTAATCCACGGATGCGGTGTGGTGGTACGTCCACGAAGACGTATTACATAATGATTATGCTGATTAAAACCACCATAACTATTCCAATATCTGAGATCTTCTCCATTTGGGAGAAAAGAGGAGGGTTTTTGTTGGCTAATAAGACCAATAGAAGAAAAAAGATTCTGTTCAGTTTGTGTTGTAAATTGCTTTCCTTCGTTATATCTCGGCAAGTCTAATTGATTATAAGATTCTTGATAATTTTTACGAATTGTGAGATTAAAATCATTCTCATCAAGTCGTTTAAGTTGTTCAGATAAAGAACCATTTTGGGCATCAAGAACGATACGCGCTGATGCAAGAAGCGTTTTAAAACTCTGTTCACTCATTTGATCGCGTCGAAGCATAAAAATATGTTGGCGTTCATCTGTTTTTTGCGTGTGGTGATAATAAGATTCACAGACCCACTCAAGAGCGCGTTGTGTACTTTGTATATAGGAAAATGTTTGTTCATTAAGAATGACCAAATCAACAATGAGTCCACGCATACGCCAATATTCGTGTGCTTTAAGGAGCTCGCGCAGTACAGCTATATTTCCCTCGTTATTTAACCTAAGAAGACAGAGTGGATTGTCTCCTGAGATAGACATGGGCCAAAGATTAGACTGTTTTCCTAGCGTTTTTGCTAATATTTCAGAAGGAAGACGCCACGTTCGTTCTGGATAGATAAGCGGTGTTGCATATTTTTGATAGATAATAGCTTCTTTAAGCTGGGTTCCACTCTGATACAGTGCGACTTGTGAGCGCATCCATGCCATTGAAAGTTCTTTTTGAAACATATCAGGTTGTCGATAATGTTTAATATGATTATTTAGCGCTTCTTTTGTATGAGCAGCAAAAGTCCAAAAAATAAGTTCTGCTTTTTCATGGGCTGAAATTTTTATACGGCATCGCAATGACATAACAGGGTCAAGAACACAACCTTGACTGTTACTGAAACGAGCATTTTGGTCAAATGCAGCGGGTCGATGAATGGATCGCCCCCGACCAATAAACAGAGAGCGATCTGTTTCAGCTTCTGTCTCTTGGAGAATATCTGTTGTACTAGAAACAAAATGGGTAACATAGATTTCAGGATCACT
This sequence comes from Bartonella sp. AA168HLJHH, assembly GCF_042197365.1. Taxonomy (NCBI): domain Bacteria; kingdom Pseudomonadati; phylum Pseudomonadota; class Alphaproteobacteria; order Hyphomicrobiales; family Bartonellaceae; genus Bartonella; species Bartonella sp. AA168HLJHH. The sequence goes on from NZ_JBHIRS010000001.1 coordinate 259,122, forward strand.
AGGCGAGCGTTTGCGCCTTTTGGCAAAAATTGTTTTACCTTCTTCAGTAATTTCTGTCTCTATAAACATACGGGAAAAAACAGGATGAACTTGGTCTGTATCCATCGTGGCAAGCGCTAATTCACCATAAGAAGTCACTTCAATGAGTCGGTCTTTATTTGTCGTATTCATCAGTTGAATACGTCTCCCTTCGCCACATCCTTCAGATGTAATAAGACATTCAAGTGTTGATTTAATACCATCAACCATTTTTGTATATTCAGCCTTTTCATCTGTAAAAATGCTGACAGCTTCTTCTTCAATAACACGTGTTGGCTCACCAGTAACAGACCACCACCGTCCACTATGCGTATCACGTAAGAAGAATAAAGTACCTTGTTGATCTTCTGTTGCATCAGGAATAAAGCGCGTAATCGCATAATCGTGCCAACGGCTGTAACCAGAACCGTTCGCTGTTAACATGGTAGAATAAAAGCCATTAGACAAAAGTAAAGTTGCTCGTGGTTTGAGTAACGGGTTTGTAATAATGCGCAAAGGGGCTGCGTCAAATGCTTGAGACTTATTGCGCATACGATTAACAGCTTTGGTATGAATAATAGGAATGAGATGAGGCGCTCTTTCCTGTAAGAGCAATTGTGTTGCTTCAATAACGGGATCACGGTGAAAACGATCACGCATTCGCCCTTGAAAAATAACATTGTTAAGAGCAAGGATAGACATGCCATGATGGTGCGCATAATAATTGCGTACAATGGCGTATTTTTCCCCTGTTTTCACGCGTGTTGGAGTAAAATCAACAGAGTCATAATAACCATATGTTCCTAAAGCTCCAAGATCACGGAGTCGTTTTAAATTAGCGACAGCGTAAGCAGGAACATATTGTGCCGCTAGAAGGCTGGCATAGGGAGCAATGACAGCATTGCGTGAAAGACCACGTTGGAGTCCGAGGTTTGGAACACCAAAATGAGCGTATTGGTAATTCATTAAATGATCGCGAGCATTAAATGCGGCTTCTGAAATACCCCATGGCAATTCCCGTTTATGGGCATATTGTATTTGACAACGAATAATCAATCGATTTGTTTGATCTAGGAGAGACCCTAAAGGTTCATGCATTACGAGAGATGGCATAAGATATTCGAACATTGATCCAGACCATGATAGGAGTGCACTTTTCCCACCTATGGGTACGAGAAGTCGACCAAGACGAAACCAATGTTTAAGTTTTATATCTCCTTTTGCGATGGCAAAAAAGCTTGCAAGACGTGCTTCTGAAGCAAGCAGGTCATAACAATTTTCATCGAGTTTGTTTTCTTGAACACGATATCCAATGGATAAGAGATGCCGTTTAGGCTGTTCTAAAAAGTCAAATTTCATATCAAAGGCTATTTGCCTTGCCGCTATAGCCAGCCTGTTTAGTTTTTTACGTAATTTTTCAGTATCACAATGAGCAGTCGCATCATTATGATGAGCGTTACAGGTGTCGATAAGGCATTTAGCCCAAGAAAGCGCACGAGCAGATTCTATCGTTTGAATTTTGTGGTCAAGTTCACCGACTAAGTGCACAATATCATGGGCTGCAAGTGAAAGATCTATGATGTGAGAAGGAATCGTATTTTCTTGTTCTATAAAAATGAAGATAGAATCATGAAAACGAGTGATGTTTTCTTCGATTTTTTGGCGTAAAGAGCGTAAACTGGGTTGATGATCTGGAATTTTTCTGACAGTTTCTTCAAGAATAGCAAGAACATCCGATAAGCCTTCTCGATCACTTTGAAAAAAAACATGAGGTTTTTCAGCCCATTCACTTAAGGCAGAAGAGAGTGTTACCAAATGACCGGCAAGATTTCCTGAATCAACGGTTGATACATAAGTAGGCAAAAGAGGACTGAGTGTATCCGTTTCATACCAATTATAGAGATGACCGCGGAACTTTTCCATTTTTGCAAGAGAGCGTAATGTACATTCAATACGGGTAATGGTCTCTTCAAAACCAATCCAACCAAAATCACGTGCAGCAATAATAGAAAGGAGATAAACCCCAATATTCGTAGGCGATGTACGTTGAGCAACAAGAGGTTCAGGATCTTCTTGAAAATTATCGGGAGGCAAATGGTTGTTTTGTGCATTGACAAAGGTTGCATAATAAAGCCATGTCCGCCGTGCAATAGAACGGAGTTTTTTTTCATCTTTTGAAGAAAGATAAAGGCTATCTTGAAAGGTTGAAGGTTGACTCACAATCCAAGCAATGAAGGGTGAAAAAAACCATGCTATCCCAAAAGGCAAAGCAACCAAGCTTGCAAAACTATCAGAAAAAAGAGGGAGTGCTATAGTAAGAATACCAATAAGCGATGCTGGTGCCATTGTAAAAACATAGAAACGCAAACTATTGGGTATTGATTTTGTTGCGGCAGAAGTTTTCCATTCAAGAAGATGCTGTTTTGAAATCGTCATACGATAGAGTGTACGAATAATCGCATCGGTCATAAAATACGCCGAATGAGCAAGAAACGTCGTTTTAAGAAATATATCAGCGCTTGTAAGAGCAATTTTGTTCCAAATTAATTGAAAATGTCCACGCAAAGAATGATCTATATTGGATGAGACAAGCGTTTTTAATACACATAGAATGGGTGAAATGAAGGAGCTAAACAACAAGAATAGTTGCCAGACGATTGCACTCTTTAAAGACAAAAAAGCCCATCCTGCAAATGCTGCGATTAACCACATAAGTGGAGTGAGAGAACGACGTAAATTATCCTGCATTTTCCAACGCGTCACGGAACTTATTTGACGGTGGGGAAAAAGATAAGGCAAAAGCTGCCAATCACCGCGGACCCAACGATGATAACGCATAACATCAATATTATAAGCAGTTGGATAGTCTTCAATGACTTCTATGCTACTTACCAGAGCAGTACGAGCATAACCTCCCTCTAAGAGATCATGGCTAAGAATAGTATTTTCTTTAATTTTGCCATCAAGCGCTTGTTCAAATGCATCAATATTATAAAGACCTTTACCGATAAAGGTGCCTTCTCCTAAAAGATCTTGATAAGTATCAGAAACAGCAAAAACATAAGGATCAATGCCACGGTTTATAGAAAAAACCCGTTGGAGAATTGATGTTTTTTTTCCTGTTGTAAGAGAAGGAATAATGCGTGGTTGTAAAATGCTATAGCCCTTTACAACCTTTCCACTTTGTGGATCAAAAACGGGATAATTGAGTGGATGGTTAAGCTTTCCAACAAGTTTCGCGACGCTCTCTGGAGTAAGACGTGTATCACAATCCAGCGTCATAACAAAACGGCAATCCATAGGAAGATGTGGATTGGGAGGATAAAAGCTTGTATTTTTATCGCCTCTTAAGAGCCGATTAAGTTCATGAAGTTTTCCTCGCTTTCGTTCCCATCCCATCCAACATTTTTCGCTTGTATTATAAAGGCGTCGGCGATGTAAAAGGAAAAAAAGCGGAAGTTCATCACGATGATAACGACTATTGAGTTTATCAATACTCTTTTGCGCATAGTGCAATAAATCAAGATCATCTTGCGTTTCTCTCAATGGAGCATCCACCCAATCTGTAATGAGTGCAAAATGAATGGCACCTTTAGGATTGGAAAGATAGTGCACTTCAAGATTGCACACTTGTTCATCAATATCATCGCGTGATGTCATCAAAGTAGGTACAATAACCATTGTCCGTGCATGTTTTGGAATACCTTCTTTATATTCATAACCAATGAGTTCTTTTGATGGGACAAACCACGAAACAACAGTGTTAAATAAAGCAAAAGCAGCATCCATAGCAGGAAAAAGCGCCAATACAGTAAAGCAAAAAGATATCCATTGTGTCATGCCAGATATTTGTAAAAGGGCGTAAATTACCAGCAAAAGAGCAAGCGTCAGAAAAGAGACAGGAACGGCGATGACTCTCAATTTTGAGCAACAGGAAGCGCGTGTCCATTTTATGAAAAAGGGCGGAATATACCCACAAGCCTTTTCAAATATGCCACGACCATCATCAACAAGGTACCACCCCACACAAGAATGATGAGGCATATCTTTAGAAGTGGAATTTGCCATTTCTACAACTTTATGTGCAACTTCCAGTTCACTAAGAGGCGAAAAGCGAGAAACTTTTTCAATGACTTGTCGATAAATATTGCGTGAGTGAGCATCAATTTCAGAAAAATCACTATTTTTACGCAAAATAGAATCAACACAACTCACTGTTTCAAACCATGCTGTCCAATCAACATCATCTATAGCTTTAAGAGCACGGATAATATTTCCCATGGTCACACCATCTGCTGCTTGTCGGGTATGTTCATCAGCTGTTGCAATCTCTAAGCTACTACCTTGGCTTTTCAATTGCTTTTCAAGCCAAGTTAATGCTACGGTTGAATCGACAGATGCACTGCGCAGGCGATAGAATAAATGTGCTGAAAAAGTTGGATCAACAGTAAATGGTTTATACTGCGTAAAAAGAGAGTGTGGATTTGTTTTATTTTCTACAAGAGAAATTTTATCAGCTACTTGACTAGCAAGATGGCGCATATGTCGCGCTTTTTCGATACGTACTGAAAGACGACGGACATTTTCAATGAGCAGCATTTGCATAACTGAAGGAAGAGCCCACAATTCACCAATTGTGAGCGCACAAACTTCTTGAAATCCGTTGGTCATAGCAGTGAGTGTTTCTTGTGAAAAGCTGCTATCGGTATGCGCAATATAAAGCCAAGTTAAAGCAAAAATTCGTGGTATGCCGGCTTTGTGTGTAGAAAGAGGAAGTTGCTTTATGAAGGACTTGGGTAGATTACGACGTAGCTTTTGTATGGTTTTATCAATGGTGTAATGATTATCAATGAGCCATTGAGCAGATGGTGCGATGGTTTCATCATTTCGGGCAGCAAAATCACTGGTATGAAAGGCATGAAGAATAAGTTTAGCATTTTCATTCAATCTCTTGCGAAAATCTCCTACTCCTTCATATTCAGGGAGTAAAATTTCTTTACCAGAAGCCATATCATGCCCTAAGTTATAAAGATCTTCCTGTACCTTATAGATTGCACGAAGAGGAAAATCCGTATTAATAAAATGATCTTTTTTCTCTTTTTGAGAAAAAAGTATTTTATGAAGGGTATTATGCACGCCATGTCCCATTGTTATTTAATTACATCGTTTTTTATTTAAATTGTAAGCATTTTATCTGAATAGTGAACCGTTGTTAGACAAAAAACAAACTTTTTGTTTTTATTTGCAAGCATTTATAATTTTTGTTTCAATAATTTAAAAATAAGCAGACAATTTTTTTTAGAAAATAAAAAGGTCACTCCTAATGAGTGACCTTAATAATAACACCAACTTTAATGATTGATGATTAATCTTGTTCTTGTTTTTTCAAAGCTGCACCCAGAATATCACCAAGAGAAGCACCTGAATCTGTAGAACCATATTGTGCAACAGCTTCTTTTTCCTCTGCAATTTCTAAAGCTTTAATCGATACTGAAATTTTACGTGTTTTTTTATCAAATGCTGTGATGCGAGCATCAACCTTTTGCCCAATTGCGAAACGCTCAGGACGTTGCTCATCACGATCACGCGCAAGATCAGCACGCCGAATGGTTGTCTCAAGGTTGTGGTCAATCAATTTCACACCAATGTCATTGTCGTTAACAGCAATCACTTCGCATGTTACAACTGCACCTTTTCGCAATTCGCCAGAAGCAGCTGCTTCTCCAACTTTATCACTGGAAAGCTGCTTAATTCCAAGAGAAATGCGCTCTTTTTCAATGTCAACATCAAGGACCACAGCTTTAACGATATCGCCTTTATTGTAAGTATCAATAACTTGTTCACCAGGACGGTTCCAATCAAGATCAGACAAATGAACCATACCGTCAACATCGCCTTCAAGCCCAATAAACAGACCAAATTCTGTTTTATTTTTAACCTCTCCTTCAATTTGCGAATTGACAGGAAATTTATTAGCAAAAGCTTCCCATGGATTTTCAAATGTTTGTTTTAAGCCAAGAGAAATACGCCGTTTAGAAGGATCAATCTCAAGAACAACCACTTCTACTTCTTGTGATGTAGACAGAATTTTTCCAGGATGAACATTTTTCTTTGTCCAGCTCATTTCAGAAACATGGATCAGCCCTTCGATTCCTGGTTCAATTTCAACAAAACCACCGTAATCAGTAATGTTGGTAACAGCACCCGTAATTTTTTTACCAATCGGATACCGGACACTGATGCTTTCCCAAGGATCACTTTCAAGCTGTTTCATTCCAAGAGAAATACGGTGCGTATCTTGATTAATGCGAATAATCTGCACTTTAATCGTTTGGCCAATTGTGAGCACTTCAGATGGGTGATTAACACGCCGCCATGCCATATCTGTAACGTGCAAGAGACCATCAATCCCACCAAGATCAACAAAGGCACCATAATCTGTAATATTTTTCACCACACCTTCAACGATTTGGTTTTCTTCAAGATTTTGTACGATTTCTGAACGTTGCTCAGCGCGACTTTCTTCTAAAACAGTGCGGCGTGAGACCACAATATTGCCACGACGACGATCCATCTTCAAAATTTCAAAGGACTGTGAATTATGCATGAGGGGTGAAACATCACGAATGGGACGAATATCAACTTGGCTGCGAGGCAAGAAAGCAACGGCACCATCAAGATCAACTGTAAAACCACCTTTTACTTGGCTAAAGATCACTCCATCAACGCGTGCACCAGCATTGAATTTTTCCTCCAAACGGACCCAACTTTCTTCGCGCCGTGCTTTTTCACGCGATAAAACAGCTTCACCCATCGCATTTTCAATGCGTTCAATGTAAACCTCAACTTCATCGCCAACTTGCAAAGAACCATCTTTTGCTTTAGCTCCAAATTCTTTGAGAGGAATACGTCCTTCGACTTTAAGACCAGCATCAATAATGGCCATGTCTTTTTCGATTGCAATAACACGACCTTTAACAACAGATCCTTCATTAAGATCATTAGTTTGAAAAGATTCTGTTAAAAGGGCTTCAAAATCCGCTGTTGTGGGATTGTATTGTGACATAAGAACTCCTAATATATACCTTGTATTATAAGGTATGAGCGCTAGGTTAGTGTTAACATAAGCAACTCCCTAGCCTTTTCCCTTGAATAAGGGAAAAAAGTTAGCGCTAGGCTGGAAGTTACCTTAACGAATTTATCCAATTATATGCATTTTTATGATTGGATCAACAAAACTGCATGCAATTTCAAATGTTGCTTCTATACTCAATTCTGACGTATCAAGCAAGTGGGCGTTTTTTGCTGGTTTTAGTGGACTTTGTTTGCGCGTTATATCGCGACTGTCGCGCTGTTCAAGTTGAGCTAGGATTTCATGATAATTTGCTTGAACACCTTTTTTTAAAATCTCTTGGTAGCGGCGTTTGGCGCGTGTTTGAACATTGGCTAGAATATAAAACTTGATATCGGCATCAGGACAAACAATCGTTCCGATATCACGCCCATCAAGCACACAGCCGGGTAAAACTTTAGCAAAGTTGCGTTGTTTTTCGACAAGAATTTTGCGTACAGCAGGGTTAATTGCTATTTTTGAAGCCGCTTCACCAAGTTCATGAGAAGAAAGAAGAGAAGGATTTAAGGTATTAAAATCAAGTTCTGTAGCATAAATAATAGCATTTTTTTCATCATTAAGAGCTAAATTTTGTTGTAAAAGCGTATGAGCAACACTACGATAAGTAAGACCAGTATCGAGATGACGAAGGCGATAATGTGCAGCAATTTTGCGTGCTAAGGTTCCTTTGCCTGAGGCTGCAGGTCCATCAATGGCAATAACAAAAGGCTTCAAGCGATTTTCCCCCCAAGTTTTTTTATAAAAGGAATAAACTCTGGAAAGCTCGTAGCGATCATTCGTTTATCATCAATGGTAACAGGTTTTTCTGACACAAGCCCAAAAATGAGAAAACACATAGCAATTCGATGATCAAGATGTGTGGCAACATACCCCCCCCCCAAACCTTTGGCAGAACCTTTTCCATAAACAATAAGAAAATCTTGACCTTCTTCACAGTCTACACAATTAATTTTTAATCCTTGAGCAACAGCAGACAATCGATCTGATTCTTTTACACGCAATTCTTCAATTCCTAGCATAACTGTTTTGCCTTCTGCAAAGGCTGCTGCTACTGCCAAAGCAGGATATTCATCTATCATCGATGGAGCACGTTCTTTGGGCACCGTAACGCCTCTAAGGACCGATGATTTTATCCGTAGATCAGCAACATTCTCTCCACCTGTTTGACGTCGGTTCAAAAATTCAATTTGAGCACCCATTTCCCACAATGTTTCGATAAGTCCTATTCGAGAGTTATTTATCAAAACATTTTCAATGGTGATATCAGAGTCTTCTACAAGAAGGGCTGCGATAATTGGAAAAGCAGCAGAAGAAGGATCACCCGGAATATGAATCGTTTGTCCAGTAAGATGGGGTTGACCATTAAGATGAATCAAACGCGCACCTTTGTTATCTTTTTCTATTTCAAGTTGCGCACCGAATGCTTTTAACATTTTTTCCGTATGATCTCGTGTCAGAACTGGTTCAATAACAGTTGTAGTGCCGGCGGTATTGAGTCCAGCAAGCAGGATTGCTGATTTAATTTGGGAGGAAGCTATTGGAACACGGTAACGAATCGGATTAGCCATTTTCGGACCATAAAGCGTTAAAGGAAGGTAATCGTCGCGCGTTGCCTCAATTTCAACCCCCATGAGACGCAGTGGATCAAGGATACGCCCCATTGGACGTTTAGAGAGAGAAGCATCACCAATAAAGGTTGTTTTCATATGATACGGACCAACCATTCCCATAACCAAACGAGCACCTGTTCCAGCGTTTCCAAAGTCTAAAGGTTTTTGTGCAGCTAAAAGGCAACCATTCCCTGTTCCTCGTATGATCCAGAAGTCTCCTTTTTTAATAATACAGGCACCCATAGCTTGCATAGCAGCAGCTGTATTGAGTACATCAGCGCTTTCAAGTAATCCATGAATATATGTCTCACCACTTGCTAATCCTCCCAATATAAGAGAGCGATGAGAGATTGATTTATCTCCTGGTATTTGAATTTTTCCAGAGAGACTACTCGATTTATAGGTGGTTATAGGGATTGCTTTTTGCATGGAAATTCTATTTAATTCTATCTAACTTTTATGAAATTGTGCATCCTTTAGCACATGCTTTAAAAGACGTCATGAAAAAATCACTGTGGAACAGTGTATTTATCTTTGACAAAGGTATTATTTTTCGATTAAGCACCATAAAATTTATCTTTTAATGGAATAATAGTTAATCAAAGAGGCACGGTTTATGGCAAAACAAGAACTTGGAACTAAACGTGTTGATCCAGAAACAGGAAAAAAATTTTACGATCTAAATCGCGATCCTATTGTGTCGCCCTATACAGGAATTTCTTATCCGCGTTCTTACTTTGAAGTTGCAGCAGCTGAAGCAAATAATGAAGAAGAAGTTGATACTGAGGAGCTTGATACAGCACTTGAAAAATCTGCTTTTATGCTTCTTGAAGATGATGATGTGGATTCTAAAGATGACGATCTTCCTGATTTAGAAGATAGTGATGTAGATCTTGGTGATGATGATGATACATTTTTGTCTCATGATGGTGACGATGAAGATGATGACGTTACTGATATTCTCGGAGGCGGTGTTTCTAATGATGACGATGCTTAAAAGAAGTAAAAGAGGACATCTTTTCTATTGAATGTAAATTCTTCTTGATCTTCAATTTTGATCGTTCTAGAAAAGTTGGAATTGTATACTGTCTTTTTGGGACAATTTGTTTTTATAGGGGCTATAGCTCAGCTGGGAGAGCGCTTGCATGGCATGCAAGAGGTCAGCGGTTCGATCCCGCTTAGCTCCACCAAAAGGACCAACTGTTCTATCAAGGGAATCAATCATAATAAAAGATGTGTGCATCAATTTAAAAGGTTTATGTGCTATTTAATTATCATTCCAATAGCGCCTGTTCCTTGCATTTTAATGATATTATAATACATTTTTAATCATTTGTTGGATTATAAAATTTACTGTCGCAACCATGAAAGTAGATAATTTTTTTATGCTTTGCACAGAAATAGAAAATGATCTGTTTAATCTGCGCCTTGTCTTAAAGGACAAAATCTGAATTTCCTTTACCACAATATTTCCACAAATATCATAATATGTTGGTTACTGGTATCTTTTTAAAAGATATGAAGTACTTAAACAAAGAGTAGAGAATAAAATATTAAAATATACTTCTCAATTATTGCGAATCAGAACTTTTTTCGAGTATTTTTAGCCTGATCAGATGTTCTGCCAATTAAAAAATACCTACCTTGAGTAGCGTATACCTGCTCAATACTAAGGTATATTAACGCTTAAATAATATATTGAATCAATTATTTTTTTTCCTTGCACGTCACAAACAAGGTCGAGGTGTGAGAGCAAAGTGGTGCCATCATTATATGTGCTAATTCCCAATGTTACCGATAATTCTTACATTTGAAAATGTATGTTCATAAAAAAATATTTTTAGTCTTTTCTTTCACAGTTTTTATCCACATACCCATTGTGCTTGTTATCTGCAAGCCAATGGTTTTATTGATTCAACCTCAAGAGATCTGAAACGATAAAACCCTACGCCATTCGAGATTCTTACTTTAATATAAATAACGATATATTATCTTTATAAATCAATATGCTTAAACCATTTAAGAAAAAGAATAAAAATGCTTCTCATAAATATTCTCAAATGCAAAAGCTATCACAACATTGGAGACTGACTTGTTACTTCATAGGCGTTACAAATCTTTCTCTGAATATTCCCTACCCTGAATATTCATTGTGTGTAAAGTTGCATATACCTTATCATCCTATAAACGGGAGTGTTTTTACAATACAATAAGATAACTTTTTTCAATTAAGATGGACTGGATGGACGAATATGTTTTATTTCATACAATACTAAATACACCTAGTTCTTTTGAAGACTGTAGCGCCCTCTTTATACAAAATAACGTTTTTTCGTTTAATGCATTTCTCGTTTTTTTATATTGAATATTTTACCCTTTTTATGATGCCCGAATTGCATTTGTTTTAATTGCTATTTTATACGCTTAACAAAGAAAATATTCATATAATAATCAGCCAGTAATACGCATAATGAAAATAAAAAATGATATTATATTTTAAAATTTTTCTTCAATAATCTCTGGCACTTAGCCCAATGCGAAATGCCAGCGCTAAATAGAAGATAGTTTCTATTATAAATTTTTTTAACAAAGGAGGTAAAAATGTCGAGAGTATCTTCAAATATATTGTGTATTGCAAAAACTTTCTGTTGCTTGAGTTTATTCTAAAAAAATAACAATTTATTTCATTGAACGATCGGAAAAACGACACTATTTTATCATATCATGCGGAATTTTGCTTTCGAATAATTTTATCCCATCAATTCCCTGATTGAGATTTTCAAAAATCTTCCCTAATGCCATCCACATCTTTTTAATTGCTGTTCATAGAGCCTCGATATCCTTGCCATGCGCTGTGCTGTCTGTGAAAGCGCAGCACTGACATGCCCACCACTACGTGCATAAGCACCATGCCCCATATGATAATTTAAATAAAGGCTATATGCATCATCAAACCTCACCCCATTGCGTTGAACACTTTGGCGATGATACCAAGCAACAAAATCAGCAGCATCTGCGAAATTCGTACGCCATGCAAAAGACTTTCCTGTAGAGCGAAGATACATTGCCCATGTACTATCAAGCGCTTGAGCATAACCATAAGCTGTCGACCGACGCTTCCATGGAATAAAACCAAGTAGTTTTTTGCGTGGAGGACGTGCATTGTGACGAAAGCTCGATTCCATCTTAATGGTTGCAAGAATAATAGGCATAGGAATCCCATAGCGCATTTCTGCTCTTTGAGACGCCTTTCTCCAATTATCAAAAAAACCATTTTTTTGTGCTAAAATAACGCAAGCATTGTTTGTGTGAATGGGAGTGGTTGTTGCGCATCCCTCTAGCAAAAACACCAGTGCCCCTAAAAACAAAAGGTGTCGCATATTCCTATTCCTCTCGTTTAAGAAATAAAACAAGATAGAGATACTAAAAAATGATTACCAATCAATAAAGAACATGATCTAACTTGTAATATTTAAGAAGCTTGCTTTGCTTTATTCCTCATCAGCAAAACGCAATGTTTGCGACTGAGCCAATGTTGTCATTTTTGTTGGTTCAGAGTAATTTTCTTTTAATTCGACAGTTTCAATGCGATTTGCCCGTTTCATGATTTTGGAAGACGATATCAAAATTCCCTCTATATCTTCACCTGCTTTATGAAAGTGCTTCTGTAGTGCGCGAACACGCGTATCCATTCGTCCAAAATCTTCCATCAATTTTGCTACTTCTGATTGAATTAAATGCGCTTGTTCACGCATCCGCGCATCTTTCATAATGGTTTGTACCACTTGGACAGAGAGCATCAACAAAGATGGTGAAACAATAATCACATGGGCTCTATTGGATTTTTGTACCAATGCCTCAAAATCCTCATAAATTGTTGCGAAAATCGATTCAGATGGCACAAAAAGGAAAGCAGTGTCATGGGTTTCTCCAGGAATCAAATATTTTTGTGCAATATCACGAATATGAACTTCCATATCGGTACGAAATTGGCGTTCTGCCTCTTGACGCTCTTGCGCTGATTCTGCCTTACGCATAGCATTCCAAGCTTCCAGAGGAAATTTAGCATCAACAACAAGAGAAGGAGCTTTATTGGGCATATGAATGAGACAATCTGGGCGCTTTCCATTGGAAAGAACAGCCTGAAAAGCATAAGCGTTTGTTGGTAAGGCATCGGCAATAATTGCTTCCATCCGCCCTTGACCGAAAGTACCACGCGTCTGCTTATTACTTAAAATGGACTGCAACTGAACAACTTGTCCCGTAAGCGATTGAATATTATTTTGTGCTGCATCAATCACTGCTAAACGCTCTTGCAAACGATTCAAATTTTCATAAGTGGATTTGGTTTGTACCTGAAGTGTTTGGCCTAAGCTTGTTGTCATCCCATTGAGTTGCTCACTGAGTGATTTATTCAATTCAGCCTGCCGTTGACCAAAAATTTCCGCCATCGTTTGCATTCGTCCTTGCATTTCAGCTTGTGTTTTCAACAAGGTAGCCATCTGCATTTGTGCCTCACGTGCGCGTTCAGCAATTTCATTTTCCAAAAATGCTTTTTTTCGATGAGAATGTATCAACATAAAAAATGCCAAACAGACAAGTATAAATAAAAGCAAAAGCATTAGTTTAGAAAAAAAATCACCAGCGAATATGGAAAAAAACGAATCAAACATAAATTGTAATATAACGCTCTTATTGTAAAAAAACGCAAGAATCCGTTATTCAATATTGACCAATAACAAACCATTGATTAATCTCTACTTATGCCAATGAGATCTTTAGTTACTTTACCTGATCCAATTTTACGGGAAGTGTCCAAACCTGTTGAGCAGGTCGATTCAGCTCTCCAAAAACTTGCGGATGACATGTTGGAAACCATGTATAATTCTAAGGGCGTTGGTCTTGCTGCTATTCAAATTGGTATACCGCTACGTATGTTGGTTATAGATGTCTCTGGAAATTCTGAAGATGAGCAAAAAAAACCACTTGTTATTATCAACCCTGAAATTTTATGGCTTTCAGATGAGCGTAATATTTACAAAGAAGGCTGTCTTTCTATTCCTGATTATTTTGCAGAGGTTGAACGTCCTAAACGCCTTCGTGTTCGCTATCAGAACCGTGAAGGAAAACGAACAGAAATTGAAGCAGACGATCTCTTAGCAACTTGCTTACAGCATGAAATTGATCATTTAGATGGGCGCCTTTTTATTGATTACATTTCAAAGATCAAACGCGATATGGTGATACGAAAATTTAAAAAACGTGCAAAAGAAAAAAACATGCAGGAAGCAGTTTTGTAATGGCTTTACGATTAAGTTTTATGGGAACACCAGATTTTTCTGTTCCTATTTTACATGCTTTATTGGATGCAGGTCATGATGTTGTTGCTGTTTATAGTCAACCCCCTCGTCCAGCAGGACGTCGAGGGCTGAAATTAATCCCCTCCGCTGTTCACACCGTAGCAAAAGAGAAATCTATTCCCATCTTTACGCCTCAAACACTCAAAACAATCGAACAACAGGAGCAATTTGCAGCACTTTCTGTTGATGCTGCTATTGTGGTGGCTTATGGACTCCTTTTACCTAAAGCTATTCTCGAAACGCCACGTTTTGGTTGTTTTAATGCCCACGCTTCACTCTTACCACGTTGGCGTGGTGCTGCGCCTATTCAACGAGCAATTATGGCTGGTGATAAAGAAACAGGTATCATGATCATGAAAATGGATGAAGGACTTGATACGGGGCCTATCGCTCTTTCTCGCTCCATCCCCATTACTGATAACACCACCACTGCTGAGCTTTCAAACAGACTTTCACATATTGGCGCAGAACTTATGGTAGAGACTTTATCAACTCTTGAAAAAGGACAACTTAAACTGACCCCACAATCAGAAGAAGGCATCACCTATGCCGCCAAAATTAGAAAAGAAGAGACCCGCATTGATTGGACAAAACCTGCAGAGTTTATTCATAGGCATATTCGCGCGCTCTCTCCCTCTCCTAGTTGCTGGTGCAATATGAATATCGGTGGACGAGAAGAACGTGTAAAAATTCTTGATAGTCGTTTAACAACAGGTCCTTCTCTTGAAATTGGACGGATAGAACCAGATTCTTTGATTATCCATTGTGGGCAAGGACGGATAGAAATAACCTCTCTCCAAAGATCTGGCGGTAAAATTCTTGAGTGCGCCACCTTTTTGCGAGGTGCTCATATTTCTGCTGTTTTTTAAGATGCCACGTTTTAAACTCACTCTTGAATATGATGGTTCAAATTATGCTGGTTGGCAGCGTCAAGCAAAACTTCACACGATACAAGGAGCTCTTGAACAAGCAATTTTTTGCTTTAGTGGACAACAATTGACCATAACAACAGCAGGAAGAACCGATGCGGGCGTACATGCTACGGGACAAGTTGCGCATGTTGATTTTGAAAAAAACTGGCTCTCCCATACTGTGCGTGACGCGCTCAATGCTCTTTTACGTAAACAGGGAGAGGCGATTTCAATCTTAAATGTAGAAAATGTCCCTGATGACTTTGATGCACGATTTTCCGCTGTAAAACGCCATTATCTTTTTAAAATACTTAATCGTCGCTCTCCACCAGCTTTAAATGCCAAACGCGTGTGGTGGATACCAAAACCTCTTCATGCTGAAGCCATGCATGAAGCTGCGCAAAAGCTTGTAGGACAACATGATTTTACAACTTTCCGTTCAGCACATTGCCAAGCCAAAAGCCCTATTCGCACCCTTGAACGCCTCGATATTCAAAGAGAAGGTGAAGAAATTTTCCTTTATGCACAAGCTCGTTCTTTTCTTCATCATCAAATCCGTTCATTCGCAGGAAGCCTCATGGAAGTGGGTATTGGACGTTGGACAGCTCAAGATATCGAAACAGCTCTTCATGCTAAAGATCGTAAACGTTGTGGTGTTGTTGCCCCCCCCTCAGGACTTTATTTAACCAAAGTAGAGTATTAATGATCCTTCAAGAGTGAGCATCTCAAAAGTCGTTAAGGCAGTTTATAAAAAGAACGAATTTCTTCAAAAGCTTCTGCTGCTGTATTAACAAATTTCACAAAATTAATATCAGTAGGAGAAATTGTACCTTGTGCAGACAGATACTCAAAATTGACAGTATTGCTCCAAAATTCTTTGCCAAACAATAAAATTGGTACCTGTTTCATACGCCCCGTCTGTACTAAAGTTAACGTCTCAAACAGTTCATCCAGAGTTCCAAATCCGCCAGGGAAAATGGCTAGGGCTTTCGCTCGTACTAAAAAATGCATTTTGCGCATCCCCAAATAATGAAAATTGAAACATAAATGCGGCGACACATACGAATTAGGCTCTTGCTCATGTGGTAAAATAATATTCAAGCCAATCGTTGGGGCACCAACATCACAAGCACCACGATTTCCCGCCTCCATGATTCCTGGTCCGCCCCCCGTAACAACCACAAATTCACGATATTGTGTCGTAGCAGAATAGAGTGAGCACAAACGCGCAAACTCTCTTGCTTCATCGTAATAATGTGACATAGCATGCAAATTTTTCTTTTGTATTTCATTTTTTGCAGCCCACGCTGCTTGCCCAGGTTCAGGAATACGCGCACCACCAAACAAAACAACTGTTGATTGAATATCATATTCTTTAAGGGTTATTTCCGGCTTTAAAAATTCAAGACTAATACGTTGTGAGCGCAGCTCTGGACGCATCATAAAATCTTGATCGATATAGGCTAAACGATAAGTAGACGAACGCATTTGTGCTGAATTAGAGATTTTATGGATCTGTTGTAGAGCATCCTTCGTATGGAGAAGTGGTGTCCAGTTTTCTTGCTCCCTTTTTCTTTTTTCTTTACAGCTTTTTTTCATGCACCTGTCCTACTTCCTCATCGTTTTATTGACTGAACACATTTCTTCGCGTAGTTCATAGAGAATAAATCTTGAAGCTTTCAACTTGTTTAACGGAACTCTCGTCATGACTCATATCACACAACTTGAAATTATTATCGAAAAAGCTTTTGACGACCGCGATTCTATCGATACTACCACAAAAGGCGAAATACGTGAGAGTGTTGAACATGCATTGAACCTTCTTGATAAAGGTGAAATCCGTGTTGCAGAACGACAAAAAAATGGACAATGGCATGTTCATCAATGGTTGAAAAAAGCGGTTTTACTCTCTTTTCGGCTTAATCCTATGCAAATTATTACTGGTGGAATCAATGGGACACATTGGTGGGATAAAGTTCCTTCAAAATTCTCTGGTTGGCAAGAGGCAGATTTTAAAAGTGCTGATTTCCGTTCCGTTCCTGGAGCCATTGTACGTCATTCTGCTTACATTGCACCCAATGTTATATTGATGCCATCCTTTGTCAATCTTGGTGCTTTTATCGATGAGGGCACAATGGTTGATACATGGACCACCGTTGGTTCTTGTGCACAAATTGGTAAACATGTCCATCTTTCTGGCGGTGTTGGTATTGGAGGTGTTTTAGAACCACTGCAAGCAAATCCAACAATCATTGAAGATCATTGCTTTATCGGTGCTCGCTCTGAAATTGTTGAAGGCTGTATTATCCGTGAAGGTGCTGTTTTGGGAATGGGAGTCTTTATTGGAAAATCAACAAAGATTATTGATCGTACAACAGGTGAAATTTTTATTGGTGAAGTACCAGCCTATTCAGTGGTTGTACCAGGTTCTCTCCCCGGAAAACCTTTACCAAATGGTGAAGCAGGCCCAAACCTTTATTGTGCTGTTATTGTAAAACGCGTTGATCAAAAAACACGAGAAAAAACATCTATTAATGATCTTTTACGTTCTTAGACACAAGATTAATTCATAAGAATATTTCATCGTTTTTTAACTTGAATAATAACCTCGAATACAAGGATTCTCTCATTTCAAATCCTTTCATAGTGAATCAATCACTATCATTTCCTTGCACGTTATAAACGCAGTTGGTGTGTGGGTAAGAAACACTTCAAGAAAAGAGTGAAATACCTTTAATGAATTCTCTCAAGTGATAAGGACTGTCATAATATTTTGAGCTGAAAAAAAGTATGATGGGTGCGCTTTGCACCTTTCTGACGCGTAAAAGCGGTAATGCCAAATGGATTTTATATCATTCACAGTGTATTTTACGTTATATTTTTCATAGCCCCCGTTGTGAAATGGAGTTTGATGTATTGAGTGATGATTTACGAAAACGAGCACGCCAATATGCAACATAAATGTATTTTGTTTAAAGCATTCTGTTTTACGTGAGGAAGTGATACCATTATGCAATACACAAGAACATGAAGCACGACGCAATTCTATTTAAAAGTGTTCTTTAAACACCTGAACCAATCGACAAAAGCAAAAGCGCAATCAATGAGAGAAAATACCCCTTTTTTCATTATTTGTTCATTTTGAGCGCTTGAATAAATGCCGATTGTGGAATTTCTACTTTTCCAAATTGACGCATCCGCTTTTTGCCTTCTTTTTGCTTTTCCAAAAGTTTGCGCTTACGCGTAACATCACCCCCGTAACATTTCGCTGTTACATCTTTACGCAAAGCACGAATCGTTTCGCGCGCTATAACTTTACCACCAATAGCCGCTTGAACTGGAATCTGAAACATATGCTGAGGAATAAGATCTTTCAGTTTTTCGCACATTGAACGCCCACGCTTTTCTGCAATCGTGCGGTGAACAAGCATCGATAATGCATCAATAGGCTCTCCATTCACCAAAATAGACATTTTAACTAAATCACCTTCTGCATAATCTGTCATTTGATAATCAAAAGAAGCATAACCCTTTGAAATCGATTTTAGCCGATCATAAAAATCAAAAACAACTTCATTCAGTGGTAAATCATACGTTACCATAGCACGGGTTCCAACATAGGATAAACCAACCTGTACCCCACGCCGCTCTTGGCATAGCTCTAAAATTGACCCAAGATAATTATCAGGAGTCATGATTGTTGCCCGAATCCATGGTTCTTCTATGGAAGAAATTTTAACCACATCAGGCATATCCGCTGGATTATGTAACTCTTTAACAGAACCATCATTCATATTCATGCGATAAACAACTGAAGGTGCTGTCGCAATTAAATCCAAATTAAACTCACGCTCTAATCGCTCTTGAATAATTTCAAGATGCAGAAGTCCCAAAAAGCCACAGCGAAAACCAAACCCCAAAGCCGCAGATGTTTCCATTTCAAAAGAAAAACTCGCATCATTTAAGCGTAATTTGCCCATGGCTGCACGCAAATCATCAAAATCAGCAGCATCAATTGGAAAAAGCCCACAAAAAACAACCGGTTGCGCCGGCTTAAAACCAGGCAAAGCATTTTCACAAGGACGACGCTCTTCAGTAATCGTATCCCCAACCCGTGTATCTGCTACCTCTTTGATAGAAGCAGTGATAAAACCAATCTCGCCTGGTCCTAATTCATCAACCTGTACCATTTTAGGTGTAAAAACCCCAACGCGCTCAACTGGATATTTTGCACCTGTACCCATCATACGAATGGTTTGGCCTTTTTTTAAAATACCGTCTATCACCCGTACCAAAACAATGACACCAAGATATGCGTCATACCAGCTATCAACCAACATTGCTTTCAAGGGATTTGCAACATCGCCTGTATGTGGAGGTGGTAATTGTGCAACAATTGCCTCCAAAACATCAGGAACACCCAAACCTGTTTTTGCTGATATTTCTACTGCTTGAGATGTATCAATGCCTATCACATCTTCAATTTGTTCTTTAACTCGCTCAGGTTCTGCTGCTGGAAGATCAACTTTATTGAGAACAACAACCAACTCATGGGAATTATCAATGGCTTGATAAACATTTGCTAACGTCTGCGCCTCTACGCCTTGGCTTGCATCCACCACCAACAGAGAACCCTCACAAGCTGCCAATGAACGCGAAACCTCATAAGCAAAATCCACATGACCTGGTGTATCCATAAGATTTAAAATATAGGTTTCACCATTCTTTGCCTTATAGTGTAAACGTACCGTCTGTGCTTTAATAGTAATTCCACGTTCACGCTCAATATCCATGGAATCGAGTACTTGTTCTTTCATCTCACGTGTATCAAGCCCACCTGTTATTTGAATCAAACGATCAGCTAAAGTGGATTTGCCGTGATCAATATGCGCCACTATGGAAAAATTACGAATATAATTACGATCTATTGTCATATAAGGCGATTTAGCAAAGAATAATACAAAACGCAAAGACCAATTATGCTCCAGCTCCTTACAAAAGAATATAAACCTAAAAAGCCTCTCAAAACACAACTTTTTATAGCCTAAAAAATGAGGCTTTTATTTGCTAAATTAAATCCAAGGCTGCTAAAATGATCTTTTCGCATCTTATTTGATAACTCATATGCTGTAGTAAGCTGGCACCATCACACACTTTGCCAATCTTCAATATTGCGACGATCCTTTACATTTGAAAAATTTTATAAGAGATATGCTTTTCTTTTACAGTTTTTACCCACATGGCCCCACCCACTCACTTGTGACGTGTAAGAAAGTGATTTGGATTGATTTAACATGAAAATGATTTGACGTGAGAAAATTTTACGGTATTCAGGGTCATAATTGAATGTGAATAATGCTATATTATAATTATAAATCAATGTATTATCATATTTATATGATGGGCGTGTATATCACTTAGGCTTGCAATAAAATTCGCAAGAAATGCTTTTTATTTGTACGCAATAATCTGCTTTTTTAGCAATCTTATATAAAATAACATGAATATCGAGAGAGTTTCTTCTCAATTTTTAAAACTTTAGAAATACGCTCTATTGAGTGATGTTTTTATATAACTCCTTCCTTCCTCCATTAAATATAAAACACACCAATCCTCTTCGATTCATTGGATAACGCATTGATTTATAATGATCGTTTATTGTTTTGCAATTTAAATTAAAGCTCTGAATATCGCGAGCTTCTCTCATTTTAAATCTTCTCATAATGAATCAATAAATTTTTTGCTCACCCATTATAAAACAGAGCTAGTGTATGGATAAAAACGTTTAAGAAATGAGTAAAAATACCTCTCTCTTTCAAATGCCAAAAGCTATCGTAATATTGAGAACAGATAAAGAAAATGCTCGTGCCTTTTATTTTAAGTAAAATGATGATGCTCTGTGGTTTTTCTATACTTCATGCAAACCGTCAATGAATATGATGTATATTGAGAAAATTATCTTTTAAAAAACGCTTTAATGTACAACGTTATGGGGATACTTTGGGCGTTCTATTTTGCGTGAGAAGCGTAACTCTATTAAGGGACAAAAGAAATAACGTGCGACAGTGCGTAATTTTCATTATTCAAAAACATTACCGTAGATGTTTTTGAAAGTTGTTAAAGCCGAATTTAAAGATGAGCGTTAATTTTTACCTTTATATCACCTCATGTTTTGGCTCAATGAAGGTTGTCTGCCCGGTTCAGAAATCTGACAAACAGAGAGAAGCATACTATTTCTCCAATTTGGTATGCAAAAACTGGAATAATTTATAGAACTTCTTAATCATCTGAATATTAAAAAAGCTCCAAAAATGAAAACTCTATAAGCAAAAAGCTCATGCAATAAAATCATAATAAAAAAATGTATAGCTAATCAATTTTTTTAATTGCTTTATTTTTTTTACGCCATTGTGAAGGTTGTAATTCAGCCACAATGATCCCAATCAGAATAAGCAAACCGCCCAATAAAGCTAAGGGAGATAAATGTTCTCCAGCCAAACGCCCAACAATACCAGCCCATACCGGTTCACCTGCGTAAATGAGTGTCGCACGCGTAGGGGAAATAGACTTTTGTGCCCAATTCATAGCTAATTGAATGATGGCACTCATTAATGCCAATCCTATACCAATATTAAACCAAACCCACGAAAATTCAGGAATGCTTTCTCCCATCAAAGGCATACAAGCAAATGAAAAAAAACCACTAAAAAATAACTGAATAATGGTTACACGCCGACTATCAACCTTGTTCGCAAAAATTCCGATGAGTATGACTTCTCCAGCAATCGCTAAAGCGCCTAACAAAGTTAAAATTTCGCCTTTTGAAAAATCAAAATTTCCCGGCTTTTGTCCTGAAATAAATACAAGCCCAATAAAAGCGAAAATAATGCCAATCCAACAAGCTAAACGGGGAGGTTTTTTAAAAACAATCCATTGCAAGATTGGAACCATCGGTACATAAAGCGCTGTGATAAAAGCTGACTGACTACTAATAATTGTTTGAAGTCCAGCTGCTTGAAAAGCATAACCAAAAAACATGGCTAAACCTATTGCCATCCCAGCGAAAACTTCATAAACAGTTATACCTTTTATAGAACGCCAAAAAATTACCCCACATATAAGAGATGCAACAATAAAACGAAATCCAACAAAAAACAGAGGACCACTATAGCGTACCGCAATGTGAATGACTAAAAATGTAATGCCCCACAATATTGTCGCAGTAAATATTGCCAATTCTGGCTTACTTAATAAAGGATATTTAAACTGTTTTAGATTCACCATGAAAAACTTTCTCTTCCAATTTTCCCCACAATTTATGAAACAATAAGCGTTCCAACTCCCTGTTCGGTAAACAGCTCTAGTAAAACAGAATGAGGAGTTTTACCATTTAAAATGACAACACCTTCCACACCATTTTGAAGGGCTTTTATGCAAGTCTCTACTTTTGGAATCATGCCTCCTGAAATTGTCCCATTTTTAATAAATTTCTCAGCTTCAGAAACTGTCAATTCTTTTAAAAGTTTACCTTGTTTATCCAAAACACCAGGAACATCAGTGAGAAATAAAAGGCGTTTAGCCTCTAATGCACCAGCAATAGCTCCAGCAAAAATATCAGCATTGATATTATAAGTTTTACCATCGCGTCCTGGAGCTACAGGAGCAAGAACTGGTATCATTTCAGAAGATGCTAAAAGATCTAGCAATGTGCGGTCAACTTCAACAGGCTCACCAACAAACCCCAAATCTAAAACACGTTCAATATGCGAATCAGGATCAATGACAGTTTTATAAGCCTTTTCGGCAAAAACCATATTGCCATCCTTGCCGCATAATCCTATTGCCCATTCACCCTCAGCATTGATGAGAGCAACAATTTCTTTATTTATGGAACCCGCTAAAACCATTTCAACCACTTCAACGATCCGCTCATCGGTTACCCGTAGTCCGTTTTCAAATCGTGATTCAATCCCCATTTTCATTAAAATTTCAGCAATTTGAGGCCCACCACCATGAACAACAACAGGATTGATCCCCGATTGCTTTAATAGAGCAATATCACGCGCAAATGCTCGCCCCAAAGCAGGATCACCCATAGCATGGCCGCCATATTTTACCACGACCGTTTCATTTTCATATTTTTGCATATAAGGTAAAGCAGACGATAAAAATGCTGCTTGTTTTTCCAAAACATCTACATCACCGTTTTTAGCATCATCCATCAATAGAGCCTCCTCATCACTTTTTACCATCTCTTAATGAAATTTAGGAAAAGTGAAAACAATAAAACCAAACTTTACTCTATCCACCCCCTCCCCTGAAAATCGTCAATTTTCCTCTAAATTACGAAAAAGGAATAGCAAAATGAAATACAAAAAACTTCCTTTAAAAATTGACAGCGAAAAATTAAACAAAATAGACGTAAAAAAATGTCATTATTTTATGACCTTATATATAAAATTGAAAAGCAAAATTTTGAAGCTAAGCCGTACATTCAACTCATTAGTTTATCCCTATGGATACTTAACAATGAATAGGAATATATACAACCATTGATTTTGTAAGATAAAAATAAAGTTTCTTATAATAATAAAATTAACATATTCCCAAGATAAGAAATCACTCAACTGCTTTATAGCTTATCCCAATAAACTATAACTTTGGTTTTAAAAATTTGACTTTTTCTCAATCATTAAACATGAGGAAATGTCAATTGAACGCTCCTCATGGAGAATCATAATAAGTTGATTTATAATCATAATTTATCTTTTTATATCGTAAAATCGAAAAAAGGCTTTGCAAAATTATCATATATTGTGACTTTATTTCGATAACTCTTCAGAAGCATCTTCGTAAAAGCATTTAATTGTTTAGATTACTCTCTTCGTAAGGTTTTATAAAACTTCTCATTTTTCATGATCGGTCATTAAGTTTTTCTTTCTGCATAGCGATACATGCTTGAATTATTCAATGTTTTGTAGAATTTTTAATTCTTTTAATTATGTTATTTTATGAAAAAAGATTCATTTCGTAAATTTCTCTTTCCATATCACCAATCAATTTCAACAATATATCGTGCTGTTTTCTAAGCATATTGTGCTATTTTTTATTGTATTTATTTTTTCTTTTTAAAGGTAACTTCCTCTATCTTCCCACCAACTTTTTATTATGCCAATAAATTCAATTAAGTGAATTCCATCGAATCTGTTTCCCCACAAGAGAGATATATCGAAAAGTGTTTTGTTATGTCTTCTTTAGCATTCAACACACATTATCTCATTCCACAATTTCTTTGGAACAAAATAAACTTGATTATAGCGTTTTTATTATCTGGAAAAACTATTTATGACATCAGAAATACAAAACTAAATCCGCATCTAAAAAGACATGATTACTGCTAAAAGCTAAGATGAGGCATGTAAAAGCTATTCCGAACAAAATAACCCTTATTTTAAAGGAAGCAGTGATTAAAACTATGAAAAATGCCAAAAATAAAATCGGTTATAAGAAGTTGATACTTTATTTGAAAAAGATGGATTGCCTAACAGCTTATTTAGCGTTTCTTGGCAAGCCGCTACCTATTTTATAGTTTTATTATAGAGCCTTTAAAAAGAAATTTTGAGTGAAAAAATAAACACCAAAAATACTGAATGCATAAAGGCAGTTATCATGACACTGGCAATATTTATTATCAATCACTCAATTGCGTTCTTATATGGATAAGCCCTTTTTAAAATGTCATAGACACTCAAAAATAAGACTTATCCATAAAACTCATGAAATATAAAAACTATCAGCAGCAGGAGTTTATCCTAAATTAGCTGTCTCTCTCTTTTCTTTTCAAGAAAAAATGCTTTTCAAAGATAATGAGACAATAGAAAGCTTAATGAAAATAACTTTCCCACAGTTCTCTCTAATTATTCTGAGAACATTCACATAATTTTAACCAGAAATATTTTCAAAAAATTCTTTCATACGTGAAAAAAAACCATGTGATTGCGGTGAATTTTCATGATTTGAGAGTTTCTCAAATTTTTGCAACAATTCACGTTGTTCTTGCGTTAATTTCTGCGGCGTCTCAATCGTGATATGGATGTAAAGATCACCCCTTGCTTGCTGACGGCGCAACATGGGCATACCTTTGCCTCTAAGGCGGAATTGACGTCCATTTTGTGTCCCTTCTGGAATCTTAACGCGTGCTTTAACACCATCAAGGTCGGAAACTTCAAACTCTCCTCCTAAAGCAGCTGTTACCATTGAAATAGGAACGCGACAGTGAAGATCTGCTCCTTCTCGCTGAAAAAACTCATGCGGTTTAATGGAAAGGAAAATATAAAGATCACCATTGGGGCCACCACGAATACCAGCATCACCCTCACCAGAAAGGCGAATACGCGTTCCATCTTCAATACCAGCTGGAACATCTACGCTTAATGAACGTTTTTTCTCTATACGCCGTGTCCCCTGACATTTGGGGCATGGATCCGTAATAGTTTCACCACGTCCATGACATGTAGGACATGTCCGCTCAATAGAAAAGAACCCCTGTGCAGCACGCACACGACCAGATCCATGACATGTTCCACAAACTTGCGGCTTAGAGCCTTTTCTTGCTCCTGATCCTTCACAAACATCACACGTAACGGAACTGGGAATATTAATTTCTGCAGTTTTTCCTGAAAATGCCTCTTCTAAAGTCACTTCCATATTATAACTCAAATCTGCGCCACGTTCGCGACTATCACCACGCTTACGGTGTGTCCCTCCCATAATCTCACCAAAAAAGTCTTCGAAAATATCCGCAAATCCACCACCAGCAGCAAAACCACCAAAGGGATTTGCTCCCCCTTGACCACCGCTATTTTCAAAGGCCGCATGGCCAAATCGATCATAAGCAGCACGCTTCTGGGGATCTTTAAGAACTTCATAGGCTTCGCCAATTTCTTTGAATTTTCGCTCTGCCTCTTTATCCCCCGCGTTGCGATCAGGATGATATTGCATTGCCAACTTACGAAAAGCAGATTTCAACTTTTTATCATCACATTCGCGAGTCACGCCAAGAATTTCATAATAGTCAACCTTCATCATGTATTCCTGATAATTTTTCTGTCATCCATCTTTATGGATAATATTGCTTTTAATTTATATTTTTAGCAACAAAGTTGCAACTTATCTCAAATAATAAAGCCCAGCCTTATATTTCAAAGGCCGGGTTTATCAATTAATCAACACATATGCTGACACTATTTCTTCTTATCATTAACTTCTTCAAAATCAGCATCAACAACATCATCATTCTTTGCCTCTGTTTCAGTGTCAGCGCTCGCTGCTTGTGAGGCTTCGTACATAGCCTGTCCAAGCTTCATACTGACTTCTGCTAATTTTTGCATCTTTGTTGTTACTTCTTCCGTATCACTGCCTTCAAGCGCAGATTTCAAATCAGATATTGCTGTTTCAATCTGTCCCTTTTCTTCAGCTGATACTTTATCGCCATATTCATTGAGCGACTTTTCAGTTGAATGAATAAGAGCCTCCGCTTGATTTCTAGCTTCAACACCTTCACGGCGTTTTTTATCCTCAGCCGCGTGCTCTTCTGCATCCTTTACCATTTTTTCAATATCAGCATCACTTAAACCACCTGATGCCTGAATACGAATTTGATGCTCTTTACCTGTTCCCTTATCTTTGGCCGAAACATTAACAATACCATTCGCATCGATATCAAAAGTAACTTCAATTTGAGGTATACCACGTGGAGCTGGAGGAATACCAACAAGATCAAATTGAGCCAATAACTTATTATCACTTGCCATTTCCCGTTCACCTTGAAAAACACGAATCGTCACAGCACTCTGGTTATCATCAGCTGTCGAAAAAACTTGCGATTTTTTCGTCGGGATAGTGGTATTGCGCTCAATAAGGCGTGTGAAAACCCCACCCAAGGTTTCAATACCCAAAGATAAAGGTGTTACATCTAGCAACAATACATCTTTGACATCGCCTTGCAATACACCTCCTTGGATGGCAGCACCCATTGCGACCACTTCATCAGGATTAACGCCTTTGTGTGGATCCTTACCAAAGAAGCTCTGCACAACTTGCTGAATCTTGGGCATACGCGTCATTCCACCCACTAAAACAACTTCGTCAATCTCACCGGCCTTTAATCCAGCATCTTTCAACGCAGCTTTACAAGGTTCAATGGTACGCTGCACTAAATCGTCAACGAGAGATTCAAATTTTGCCCGAGTCAATTTCATTGTTAAGTGCTTAGGACCTGATTGATCTGCTGTGATAAATGGTAAATTGATTTCTGTTTGCTGTGACGAAGAAAGCTCAATTTTTGCTTTTTCTGCCGCTTCTTTTAAGCGCTGTAAAGCGAGTTTATCATTTTTCAGATCAATTCCTTGTTCTTTTTTGAATTCATCGGCAAAATAACCGACCAAGCGCATGTCAAAGTCTTCACCCCCTAAAAACGTATCCCCATTGGTTGACTTAACTTCAAAAACGCCATCTCCAATTTCAAGGACTGAAATATCAAATGTACCACCACCAAGATCGTAAACTGCTATTGTTTTTCCGTCCTTTTTGTCCAAACCATAAGCTAAAGCAGCAGCAGTTGGCTCATTAATAATCCGTAAAACTTCAAGTCCAGCAATTTTACCTGCGTCTTTCGTGGCTTGACGTTGCGCATCATTAAAATAAGCAGGAACCGTAATAACGGCTTGTTCAACTTTTTCACCAAGATAAGATTCTGCTGTTTCCTTCATCTTTTGCAAAATCATAGCTGAAATTTGTGACGGAGAATATTTCTTTCCCGCCTCTTCAACCCATGCATCACCATTGTCACCTTTAACAATTTTATAAGGAACAAGCGCTTTATCTTTTTCAACCATAGGGTCATCAAAACGGCGCCCTATCAAACGTTTAACTGCAAAAACTGTCCCTTCAGGATTTGTCACCGCCTGCCGTTTAGCAGGCTGCCCAACAAGCCGCTCCCCCCCATCAGTAAAGGCAACAACGGAAGGTGTTGTTCGCGCTCCTTCTGAGTTTTCAATAACTTTTGCGTTTTTGCCATCCATAACAGCCACACAAGAGTTCGTTGTCCCCAAATCAATACCAATTACTTTTGCCATATTATAATCTCCATTCAGCAAGCTACCTCAACCTTCATAAAGCATCTTTTTAAGATAGCTCCTCATAACACCTAAAGCCCGTATATTGCTTCAAGCAATATAAATAATGATAAACTGCAAGTCGCAACAAGCCTTGCTGCCTCGTATATAAGAACAGGCTTTTATTGCTACAAGAGAATAATGAGAGAAACATCTCTAAAATAAAAAATTTATTTTAAAATAGGCACTCTAATGACCCATAAATACCATATTTATGAGAGACTTGAGAGGATAATATATTTTTCTTGCAATTCTCAAAAAATATATCTTTCTATAAAAACTAAAAAATAAAAGAATGATTGCACTCTCGCTCTTGATCTTCTCATCATTGATAAAATCATACTCACGTAAAAGCTTTTTAAAAGGCGAATAATTTATATCACAAATATTATAAATTTTCCTTGGACTAAAATAGTCATCATATCTAATGCTCATATCAGTAAAGGTATTATCTATCTATCTCCTTTCAAAAATTCTCCTTCTAACGGTCTCATTGTTTGCGGCTATTTGAAATCTGTGCTTTAAATTCACCTAAAGCGTTTTTTCTTAACTGTATAATTTTGAACTTTGAAAATATATAAAAATACCTCTGTATAAACGCTTTAAAATGCCAAGAGCTGTCATAATATTAAAAATTGGTAAAGTGGTTGATGATTGTTCTGTATTATATCTTCATTAAGTAAAACAGTAGTGCATCATAGATTTTATACCATTTGCAAATACTATTTATGAGATGAACACGGAAGCGTTAAGAGGTGTGTTGTCATTGTAAATCTTACTGTCTTCTTTTAAATTTCAAGAATTCTATGATTTTTATATTAAAATCAATTTCATTTTAGCATTTCTTTCTTTTATTTTAAATAAAAGCTCTGCTAAAATAAAAATATTCAAAGTGTGAATCTTATGAAGGAGGGTAAATCAATGATGACATCTATTATTAAGAAAATAACAAATCTCATCTTTAAGAATATAATACATACACAATATCCATACAAAAAGGTTATCATAAATATCGTGTGTGCTCTTCTCTTTGCTGGTATAACCCTGCCAGCAGGTGCTCAGCAATATAAACTTGGCGACATAGAAATTCTCAATCCTTGGACACGCGAAACACCTAGAGGTATAAGAGTTGGTAGCGGTTATCTCTACATTATCAATCACAGTAATACCCCAGACCGTTTGGTTTCTATTTCCACAAACGGAGTAAAAACAACGGAGATACACTCTATGGCTGTCGTTAATGATATTATGAAAATGGAAAAAATGCACAATGGCATTGAAATTCCGGGAAATGGCGAAATCACGCTTAAGCCTGGCGGTGATCATATTATGTTCATGGGGCTTTCACAACCATTTAAGTTAGGTGATAAAATTAGCGCAAAATTAACATTTGAGAAAGCAGGAACCATTGATGTTGATTTCTCTGTAAACGCTATGAAAGTACCATCACCTTCTAAATCCTCTCCTGTTCACTAAGCTCCTTTTATTATAAATACACACTTTATAAAATGAAGAAGCGTGAAATTTTTTACGCTTCTTTATTTTTTGTTTTATGCCATCAGTAAAAAATTATCCCCTTTGATGAATTAACTATGGTCAATTTCAGGAATACGTAAAACTTGTCCAAGATAAATTTTATCGGGAGATTTTAGCATTGGCTTATTGGCTTCAAAAATAAATGTGTTTTTATTACCTTGCCCTTTTCCATAAACCTCTTCAGCAATTTTCCAAAGATTATCACCAGATTTAACCTCATAAAAGCGAGAAGTTTTTCTAGGCGTTGTATCTATAACCTTTAATTGATCAACATCTACAGAAGAGATACCTTGTGAATTGCCAACAACCAGCAGTGCTTTTTCAAGTGTTTCCCTATCTGGAACTTCACCGCTTAAAATAGCTTTACCGTCTTCAACTTGAATATTGACTTTTTCTGTACCGAGTTGAAAATGATCAAATGCTCTCTTAAAATCCTTTTCTTTTGGTTCATGGTCCCCAATACCTAACTTTTCCCCTACAGTTTTAATAAAATTAAAAAATCCCATTACGACCTCCTTTCGTGTAGCAGAAACAAATTTTTGTGCATATATTGCCACATTCTTTTCTTTGCTCTTAAAACACATAGGCAGATTTTCTAAACTTCAACAATCAAAACTACATCTGTTCAATTATGAGACAAATACAATAATAAACTTTGTAATAAACCTTGATAAAAAAAGCCTTTATGAAAATTTTCTCTCAAATGAAGGGATCTTAATAGACGTAGAAACATTATAAATTATGAAAGCAAAACAAGATTTTACAGTAATGACAAAAGGTTTTTTACTTTGCTACAATTTGTATCATATTTGTTTTGCAAAAAAAATATGAACTCCCATATAAATAAGTGTGGGTAATTTGCTACCACAGCAATAGAAAGGTCTAAGAAACCATGAAAGATACACCAACAATCACACAAACGATTGTACTTGTTGATGATGATCGCAATATTTTGACATCTTTATCTTTTGCGCTTGAGACAGAAGGATATCGGGTTGAAAGCTATACAGATGGAGCATCTGCACTCAAGGGTCTCACACTTCACCCTCCACACTTAGCTATTTTTGATATTAAAATGCCCCGAATGGATGGGATGGAACTTTTGCGTCGTTTGCGTCAAAAATCTGATCTTCCAGTTATTTTTCTTACCTCTAAAGATGATGAAATTGATGAATTATTTGGTCTCAAAATGGGAGCTGATGATTTTATTACTAAACCTTTCTCCCAACGTCTTCTTATTGAACGCGTGAAAGCTATTTTACGCCGTTCTAATGCACGTAACCAACCGCTTTCTACAGGAACTTCTTCCACCTCTTCTCTCAAACGTGGAGATCTTGTGATGGATCAAGAACGCCACACCTGTACATGGAAAGATAAACCTGTTATTTTAACCGTTACGGAATTTTTGATTCTGCAAACCTTAGCACAAAGACCAGGAGTTGTAAAAAGTCGTGATGCTTTAATGGATGCTGCTTATAGTGATCAAGTCTACGTAGATGATCGCACCATTGATAGTCACATTAAACGTCTGCGTAAAAAGTTTAAACAAGTGGATGATGATTTTGCAATGATTGAAACACTTTATGGTGTAGGTTATCGTTTCCACGAGGTATAAAACTACTTTGTCGCAAAAATTTGAATGGCAATCAAATCGATGACAGACAATTCTCAACTGGAAACTTTACAAAAAACAACCGTTAATGGTACATCCTCAACGCCATTTCTTATGTTCGCTCGTTTGCATCTTCGAACACAACGTCTCTTTAGACAATTGCTTTTTTCCAGCCTCACACGTCGCATTGTTATATTAAACATTGCTGCTCTTGCCGTTTTAGTTACAGGCATTTTATACCTTAACCAATTTCGCGATGGTTTAATTGAAGCAAAAATCAAAAGTTTATGTACCCAAGGAAAAATTATTGCTGGGGCTATTGCTGCTTCTGCAACAGTAGATACAAATTCTATCCTCATTGACCCTCAAAAACTCTTAGAGTTACAGACTGGTGAAAGCGTTACACCCGCTCCTCAATCAACCGATTCTTGGGATTTTCCTATTAACCCTGAGCAAGTTGCCCCTCTTTTACGGCGTCTTATTACACCTAAAACGACAAGAGCACGTATCTATGATCGTGATGCTACTCTCCTTCTTGATTCGCGCGTTCTTTATTCTAGTGGAGAAGTTTTTAGTTATGATTTACCCCCACTTAAAACAGAACAAAACATGTGGGATCGCCTTACTTCATGGTATTCAAACGCATTTTATGGCAAAGGTATTGCTCTTGACAGAGAACAAACAAAAACCAGTGGTATTGCTTATCCAGAAGTGTACCGCGCATTAAACGGATCTCTTGCTACGGCTAAAAGACGCAACAGACAAGGGCAATTAATTGTTTCTGTTGCCGTTCCTGTTCAACGCTATCGCGCAGTGGTTGGAGCTCTTCTTCTTTCAACCACTGGTTCCGATATTGATAACATTGTAAAAGGCGAAAGACTGGTTATCTTTAAAGTTTTTGCCGTTGTAGGTAGCGTACTTTTGGTTCTTTCTCTCTTTTTGGCCCATACGATTGCCCATCCATTAAGTAAATTATCTGCCTCGGCTAATCGAGTGCGTAATGGCAATAATCAGCGTGTAGAAATTCCTGATTTTTCAATGCGTGAAGATGAAATTGGTCACCTTTCAACTTCTATTCGTGATATGACCAATGCCCTTTATATGCGTATTGAAGCCATTGAACGTTTTGCTGCTGATGTAAGCCACGAATTAAAAAATCCTCTCACCTCCCTACGCAGTGCTGTTGAAACGCTCCCTCTGGCTAAAAATGAAGAAGCACAAGAAAAATTGCTGGAAATTATTCAACATGATGTGCGCCGCCTTGATCGGTTGATTACAGATATTTCTGATGCATCGCGACTCGATGCAGAGCTTGCACGAGAAACCGCAGAGATTGTTGATATGACACCGCTTTTGGAAAGTCTTGTTCATGCTGTTCAGGAAGTGTATCGTAATACGCAAACTATTGATATAAGCCTTAATATTGTCCCACGTCCTCATGGAAAAGCTTATCTTGTATTGGGACATGAACTTCGTTTAGGACAAGTGATTTCAAATCTTCTTGAAAATGCGCGTTCTTTTATTCCTCGGAATCGTGGCAAAATTTGCATTACTATGAAAAGCCATGCTTCAACCCTTATTTTAACCATTGAAGATAATGGCCCAGGTATTCGTTCAGAAAATATTGAACGAATTTTTGAACGTTTTTACACAGATCGACCAAATGAAGATGCTTTTGGACAAAACTCTGGACTTGGCCTTTCTATTAGTCGGCAAATCATCGAGGCTCATAATGGGACAATTACAGCCGAAAATATTATTGATCCTACACTTGGGAAGTGTAAAACTGGTGCACGTTTTACTATCATGCTTCCGCTTGCTAAATAAATCTTTTATCCAAAGTAAAAGACATGAAAACAAAATGTGAAATACTCCACGCAAATTGCCTTCAACTAGGCGGCAAGGGGCTGTTAATTATAGGTCCATCCGGATCAGGAAAATCAACCATCACCCTTTCTTTGCTTGACCGCGCTGAGTGGTCAAAACGTGAAGCGAAGCTTATCAGTGATGATTATACAATGTTGCGTGCGGAAAATGGAAAGCTTCACGGATACACTCCTGATAATTTAGAGGGCGGCATCGAGATTCGTGGCGTTGGTCTTTATATGATAGAATTTGAAAAGCACACAACTATCGATTGTGTTATTTTTCTCGGTCCGGAATATGAACGTTTTTCCACAAATAAAACTTTTCAATTTGAAAATTTGCACATTCCTCTTTTAAAACTTCCCTCTCTTCGTGAAGCCGATTGTACAGCCATTTGTCAAGCTATTGAAGCATTTTTGTTTAGAAAAGTATGGCAAAAATCTGTCTAATTTTTTTCTAAAGATAAAAAAATCACAATTTTTGCCTTTTTTTTGCAAATTTTTCTTGGCAGCAAGATAAAGCCTTGTACAATGTCTTTCCTACCAACTATGGTTGGGTCTTATTAGTTAACAGGAGTTTGCGTAAATGATTGGACTCGTGCTTGTAACGCACGGTGAGCTGGCTGTCGAATTTTTACATGCCGTGGAACATGTTGTTGGAGTACAAGAAAAGTTCGCAACAATATGCGTTTATCCCGATGACGATATAGATCAGCGCCGAGGTGATATTATAGCCGCAGTAACCGATACAGATACGGATCATGGCGTCATCATATTAACAGATGTGTTCGGTGGAACACCATCAAATATAGCTATTCCTGCTATTGAAAAAGGACGCGTTGAAATGATTGCGGGTGTTAATTTGCCCATGCTTATTAAACTGATTTCTATTCGCAAATGTCCTGATATTTCATTATCAGACGCGTTAAGAATAGCACAAGAAGCAGGGCGTAAATATATTAATGTACCAAGTATGATTTTATAGCGGATAATAAAATACCAATGTTTTCCAAAGATACCCTCCCATGTATAAGTCGTCATTTCAATATCTGTAATAAACGTGGGTTACATGCACGTGCTTCTGCAAAATTTGTACAAACTGTTGACAATTTTAATGTTACTGTTGAAGTTGAAAAGGACGGGAAAATTGTTGGCGGATCATCAATTATGGGACTTATGATGCTAGCGGCTTCATCCGGTTGCAACCTCACCATTCGTGTTTCAGGACCAGAAGCAACAGATGCTCTTAATGCTCTTGAAAAGCTCATCAATAACAACTTTGGAGAGGAAAACTAGTGCTTTTTCATCATAAACAAAGATGATAATTCTTAGAAAATAGGAACTTTCCATCATTATTTTGAATTTTAATTTCTCTTCCCGCTTTTATACAAATATTCATATCCATTATAGATTGGCATAATTATCATAAATGTAAAAGCTTATAGTAATTTTGTTATGCTCGATTTTTTTCTTCCTTTCCTAACATTATTTGACCAATTTGAATAGTTTTGCGTATTATGGCTATTCCCCGACTTAATCATATAATTAAATTTTTACAGAAAAGAGAACTCTTTACCTTGTATTAAAGTATGCTTTATTTTAGGCTAAAGATAAATGTCAAAATAATTTCGCACATCAAAAATCTATCAACTTTTCTTATTTTCTGCTAACTTTGTAGCCTTTATAATACACAAGTAATCTTCCATTGCACATCATTGTGATACAGATCCTGAAAACGCAATTCTTATCAATATCATAACCATTTTCTTAAAACAAATAAGCTGTGTATATTCATAATTATGGTAAGCATTTTTTAAACATTATTTTTCTATACTATTGCCTTATGTTCTTTGGTAGACAACTCACTCTCGTTATCTATCATTGTGCTTGGAGTGGCATCTTTTCATTGTAAAGAGGTAATATTGTGGGTCGTCTATTTAGTGCCCTTCAAATTCCTCAACAAACAACACAACAACTTGTGTCGTTGCAAAGTGGCTTACCAAATACGCAGTGGATTAATTCGCAAAATTTTCATGTCTCCTTATCTTTTTTTGGCAAAGTTGAAAGTTCTACCGCAGATATACTTATGCACGCCTTTGACACAATAAAGCTCTCTCCTTTTATGCTACAAATAGATGGTTTTGATATTTTTGGTTCAGAAAATACTGCCCCCTCTCTTGTTATTCGCATTAAACCTTGTAAAGCTCTCAATCTTCTACACGAAAAGATGCAATCTATCCGTAGCCATTTAGGTCTAACACCTGATGAAAGAGAATTTACTCCACATATTACTATTGCGCGACTGCTTGATACTAAACCTGAAGACCTTGTTCCTTATCTGTTCTTTCGAAGGAATTTTTCATTTCCTCCTTTTGAGGTTGATCATTTTGTTTTATTTTCATCGCCATTTCCCTCAAGCGATGCCGTGTATGTTGTAAAAGGAAATTGGCCACTTCAAAAATAAAAGGGTGTTTGTCACACCCTTTAAAAACTCTTTGAGAAAAGACCCTATATATATGAAACTGCAGGGAATACTGCATTTTACGATAGAGGTTTGTTATTGATGTGTTTTAAGCCGAATCATCTTCAACAGAAGTTTCTTTTGCTCCTCCTTTGGCTACACCCACTATAGCTGGACGTAACACCCTTTCCCCGATAATATAACCTGCCTGAACCACTTGTTGAACAGTATTATCTGGAACATCAGCATTGGGAATTTCAAACATCGCTTGATGAAAGTGAGGATCAAATTTTTGCCCCTCTGGATGAATTTTTTGCACCCCATGACGTTCTAATGCTGCCATCATGGCACGTTCAGTCATTTCAACGCCTTCTGCCAATGATTTCAAACCAGCATCACTCTCCCGTGCACCTTCTGGAATAGCTTCCAAAGCACGATTGAGATTGTCAGAAACCGATAACATATCCCGTGCAAAATTAGCAATGGAATAAGCTCTTGCATCCGCCACATCTCGCATAGTACGGCGTCGAAGATTTTCCATATCTGCAACAAGACGTAAAAGCTGATCTTTCAGTTCTTTATTTTCATCCTGCAAAGACGCTAAAAGATCACTAACCTCATTGCTTTCTGTTTCAACGACTTCGTGTTCCTCTGTTTTATGTGTTTTTAAAAATTCATCGGCTGCCTGTTTAAGTGTATTACGATCAGCTGGATTTTTTAAATCACAATTTTCAAATGAAGCGTCAGTAAATTTGTTTTTTTCATCAGACATAAAAATTTTATTCCTTCATAAGATTCGTTATTCTCGATATCGAAATTCTACAGACAAAAATCAAGGGGTATCGATGTATATAATACAATGAGCTTTTATAGTACAAATACTTACTTGCATCGTTTTAACGCAATAACTGTGACACAAGTTGAGCTGTATAATCAACCATGGGCACGATCCTTGCATAATTAAGCCGTGTAGGACCAATAACACCTAAAGCACCAATGACTCTTTGTTGTGAATCACGATAAGGTGCTACAACTAAAGAAGAACCAGAAAGTGAAAATAACTTATTTTCTGAACCAATAAAAATTCTAACCCCAGAACCTTCATCCGTTAAATCGAGAAGTTGTGCCATACTTTCACGCGTTTCAAGATCATCAAACAAATGGCGTAATCGTTCTAAATCTTCTTCTGCTTTCACATCTTCAAGTAAATTGCTACGCCCGCGAACAATGAGGTGTATTTTATGATCAGCACCTTCTCCTCCCCAAAGAGCTAATCCCGTTTCAACAAGATGATGCGATAAATCATCAAGTGCAGCCCGTGTTTCTGCGCATAAGCGGGCAATTTCTCCTTTAGCTTCACTCAATGTACGCCCTTGGATATGGGCATTGAGAAAATTCGTTGCTTCCGTCAATTGTGCATGAGTAACCCCTTCCGGTAAATGAACAATACGATTTTCAACTTCACCTTGTTGAGTCACCAAAACGGCAAGAGCATGCTCCCTATCAAGGCGCACAAATTCAATATGTTTCAATGTTCCTTCTTGTTTTGTTGCTAAAACAAGCCCTGCCCCACGTGAAAGATCTGAAAGAACTCGGCTTGCTTGAACAAGAAAATGTTCAACCGATTGTGCATGACCAGCCTCTTTGACTTGCATTTCAATATTTTCTCGCTCTTCGTTTGGCAAATCACCCGCTTCCATAAATGCATCAACAAAAAAGCGTAAACCTGATTGTGTTGGCATTCGACCCGCAGAAACATGTGGTGCATAAATCAAACCGAGATGTTCAAGATCACTCATCACATTGCGAATCGTCGCAGGCGATAATGTCTGTTGTAAAAGCCGCGAAAGATTACGTGATCCTACAGGTTCACCATCATTAAGATAAGCTTCAACAATATGGCGAAAAATATCACGCGAACGTTCATCAAGATATTTTAGTTCATTATCAATAGTTTTGTGCTTCATCACAACTGTTTCACTACTTTTAAAATCCTCATCTCTTATATAAGTTTTGCCAAGGTTTGGTCAAATAGTCTAAAGTAGTATAAAAACATATTATCCTATTGAGCTGTAAAATGCTACCTTTCAGAGTGATGCTTGATAAATTACGCAGGAAATATTTTTGTTAGAGTGTGTGAGAAATATTTAAGATTAAGAATTGATCTGTAAAGTGGTCTGCTGTAGGGACTTGTCAAGAGAATCTAGATTGATTAAAAATCGCTGTAAATAGAAAATTTCACCCTTTAGAGCAAGCAGAAAATTGGAAGTTTACCATAAAATGCTATCATAAAAAAGACATGTCTTCCCTATCTTTGCAAGGTTATCTTCGTGCAAGATAAAAAATTTTATTGGAATAAAATATCATAAAACGTGTAAAATAATCATATTATGTGAAATCAAGCAGAATGTGTGTATACGAGCATTTAAACCGTTTTTTAGCACAAAAATAATTCCCCTTTCATTTTTGGAGAAATCTATATGAGAAGCATAGCAGATAAAAAACTTGTCATTGCTACACATAACACTGGAAAATTGCATGAAATCACTACTTTAATTACGCCTTTCGGTTTAATAATACAATCGGCAAAAGAACTAGGCTTGCCAGAACCAAAAGAAACGGGAAAAACATTTGAAGAAAATGCTTATATTAAAGCTTTTTCAGCAGCAAAAAAAACAGGACTTCCTGCCCTCTCTGATGATTCAGGCTTAGAGGTAGATGCATTGGAGGGTGCGCCAGGCGTTTATACCGCTGATTGGGCAATTCAAGCCGATGGTACACGTAATTTTCCAAAAGCTATGAAAAAAATAGAAAATGAACTCCAAAAAGTCGGAGCACGAGAAAAAAGTCAACGGAAATGCCGTTTTATATCCGTCATTTGCATTGCATGGCCTGATGCTCATGCAGATTACTTCCGTGGATGCGTTGAAGGAACGTTCATTTGGCCTCCACGGGGAGATAAAGGCTTTGGTTTTGATCCTATTTTTTTACCAGATGGATGTGAAAATACCTTTGGAGAAATGTCAACAGAACAAAAACACAACTGGAAACGCAATGATCTTCCCCCTCTTTCACATCGCGCACGTGCTTTCAAACTTTTAGCAGAAAACCTTTTAGCATTCTCATGAATGAACCTTTCGGCATTTACATTCATTGGCCCTTTTGTGCAGCTAAATGTCCTTATTGTGACTTTAATTCGCATGTTCGCATCCATGGTGTTGATCAACCACGTTTTGTCACCGCCTTTAAGCGCGAAATAGAAACGCAATACCACAAAATAGGACCACGCCATATTACAAGTATTTTTATTGGTGGAGGAACCCCCTCTCTTATGGAGCCACAAACTGTCGATGCCCTATTGCAAGCACTTGCAAAAAAATGGGTAGTCGATGATAAAGTTGAAATTACATTAGAAGCTAATCCATCCAGTGTGGAAGCAGAGCGCTTTCGTGGATACCGTGCGGCAGGTGTTAATCGCTTATCTCTAGGAATACAAGCGCTCAATGATAAAGCATTGCGCAAACTTGGCCGACTCCATAATGTGGAACAAGCTCTTTGTGCCATTGCTTTAGCACGACAAATTTTTCCACGTTTATCCTTTGATCTCATTTATGCCCGCCCCGAACAAACCCTCGAAGAATGGAAATCTGAAATTTCCCAAGCAATTGATTTGGCAGCAGACCATCTTTCTCTTTATCAATTGACGATCGAAGAAGGAACCGCCTTTAAACGCCTTCATGATGCAGGAAAACTTATCCTTCCCCCATCAGAGCTAGCAGCAGATCTGTATCATCTTACTCAAGAAATAACGGCACTACATGGACTTCCTGCCTATGAAATCTCAAACCATGCAATGCCCGGTGCCGAATCAGCACACAATCTTCTTTATTGGCGTTATCACCAATATGCAGGCTTTGGTCCAGGAGCACATGGACGTTTCATTGAGCATACACCGAATCATTCCTCTTTCTGTTCAAAAACATTGTCATCACACCTTGAAAACCGCGAACGTTATGTCACAATAAATGAAAAGCATCCCGAACAGTGGCTTAATTTGGTAGAAACAACAGGACATGGCTGTATTGAAACGGAACATTTAACCACTGAACAACAGGCAAATGAAATGCTCCTTATGGGATTACGCCTTTGCGAAGGCTTAGAACTTATACGCTATGAAACCTTAAGTCCCAAACGCATCCCTATGGAAAAACTGATCGAGTTACAACACCAAGAATTGATAGAAATGGTCGATAACCAACGCTTAAAAGCAACAGCCAAAGGACGTATTGTTCTTGATCACATCATCAGCCAACTCGCAAATTAAAGTTTTTATAACAACATACTTATTTTAATCATAATTATCATTTTTCATAGCAAGGTGAGACTAGAATATTGTGAGATTCTTTCATTTCAAAACTATTTATAGCAAGTTAGTTATCACCATTTGCTTACACCTTAAAAATAGGGAAGCATGTGGATAAAAACTATAAAAAAGGAGTAAAAAGGCCTCTTATGAACACTCTTAAGTGCTAAAAGCTATTGCAATATTTTGAGCTAGAAAGTGTATGGTGCTCTAACTTTATTTTTCATAAA
The DNA here is from genome assembly GCF_042197365.1 of Bartonella sp. AA168HLJHH. Lineage (NCBI taxonomy): Bacteria > Pseudomonadati > Pseudomonadota > Alphaproteobacteria > Hyphomicrobiales > Bartonellaceae > Bartonella > Bartonella sp. AA168HLJHH. The sequence goes on from NZ_JBHIRS010000001.1 coordinate 299,395, forward strand.
CATAAAGATGGGAAGGCATTATAGATTTTATATTACAACATTCATAAGCACCGTAGTAGCACAAATGTGACAAACATTAAGAAAATTTCTTTAAAACAAGTACGTGAATGCATAATACGATAATGTATTTTTTCTTTATGAAATCGTGGCACCATTAAAAGAACCAGAGAAATAAACATGAAACCATGCATCAATTTCTGATTATTTAAAAGATATTACTCTAGATAATTTTGAAAACCGTAAAGCTGAATAAAAGAGAAAGTAAAAAAGAACGCTGATTTTCACCTTTATACCTTTATATTTCCCCTCAATCAGGTTGTGGTTGTATGTCTGTTTCAGAGATTACAAAAAATAGATATACACAATGCTTTTATCCTATTCTGTCATATAAAAGCTGTTATCGCAAAAAATACTGAACCAATATTTATTTGAGATACGCGGCTGTATGATCGTATTAATTTATAGGTAACAGCAACATCATGAGCTTTACTAAACAAATAATGTGCTCAAATGGCAAATATACTAAATATGAATCGGTATTGCTTTGTTAGCGAGCGAAACGATGTTAATCTCATATGATCTTACTTGTATGCGTATATGCTTATAAGTGTCTGTACCCGTCCTTTAAGGTTATTTAATTAAAAAATTGAGAATAATACTAGGACAATCTTTGGTTAAAGAAATCAACGTGCTGCTACAAAAAAATTCTGTGTATCTTTATCATAACCAAGATTAAAGCTGATTAAATACGCTCACCTTCTATCTCGTAATGATTTGCAATGGAAGTTCTTGGGGACAAAAAAAGCAAGGTAAAATATATGAAATAAAACAAACTTAAAGCGCTTTTCCTATAGTCTTTATTCTAAGAAAGTCTATAGGAACAAGAAGTACCTTTTATGCGAGTGCAGAAAACATATCAAAACATGAGCTGTGAATGAGCGCATTTATGTTGTACGAACTTTTTACAATAGTAGCATGTTTTTGTGTGTCTTTATGGCATCAACCTGTCATCACACAATGATGATATAATATTCATTGTTTTCCATATATGATTGCGTGTGACTTCCTTTCTACACTTTAAAGAACGAATATTTTCAATCCAATATGGTCTAAACAGTTCTGCTTCTTCAAGCAGATCTCTTTTGGCTTTTCAATTATGTAATTCACTTAACTAAAGACTCTACAGGCAAGAATCCCAACTTAAGAATATTCATTACTTACTCTAAGACTACTTAATATATTAAGTTTTACGAGTCTCGTATCACCACACCATAAATGGCAATATCTTATGGCACAACAAGATAAAGGTATTTTTGAACCAGCAACCTTTTCTTTATGCAAAAAATTCAATAATAAAACGCTCATAAATAGTAGTAAGTGTTTCTATTGCATCAAGGGCTACACACTCATCTACCATATGCATCGTTTGCCCCGGTAAACCAAATTCGACCACTGGGCAATAATCCTTAATAAATCGTGCATCTGAAGTACCACCAGAAGTGGAACATTCTGGTATATTCCCTGTTACACTTTTAATAGCATTGGATAAAGTTTGAATGAGTTTATCATTTTTGGTCAAAAAAACATCTCCTAAACTTGGAATCCATTCAAGCTGATAAGAGGGATATTGGTCACCATTGTTTTTTGATTGTACCAAAGCAAGACGCTTTTCAATTTCCTTCATCAGTGTTTCTTTTGTCCAAAGATCATTGTAGCGTATATTAAAACGAATCGTTGTCTGCGCTGGAATAACATTGACCACTAAATTACCGGTATCGATGGTTGTTAGCTCTAAATTACTGGGTTGAAAATTTTCTGTCCCTTTATCTAAAACGGTTTGTGTCAATGCTTGAATAAGCTTACTTGCCAAAGGCAAAGGATTGGCAGCCCTTTCTGGAAAAGCAACATGACCTTGGCGACCCTTCACGGTAATGACACCAGAAATCGATCCGCGGCGACCAATTTTGATAATATCACCAACAGTCTTTACGCTTGTTGGTTCTCCCACAAGAGCCGCAGTCCATTTTTCGCCTTTTTTTTCTGCCCATTTGAGAAGTTTTACCGTACCATTAACAGCAGGCCCCTCTTCGTCACCAGTAATTAAAAGGCTTACCCTTCCTTTAATGGATCGTTTCTCAAGAACTCGCGCTAGAGCCGCAATAAAACAAGCGATACCACCCTTCATATCAACAGCACCCCGCCCATATAATTTCCCCTGATCTATAACAGCTTCAAAAGGTGGATAAGTCCAATCTTCCAATGCACCTGGCGGTACGACGTCCGTATGACCCGCAAACATAAGATGGGGTCCTTCACTTCCCATTTTTGCATAAAGATTTTCAACATTATCTGTATTTTTATCCGTAAAAACAGGGCGATCGACGTGAAATCCCATTTTTTTTAAAAATTGTTCCAAAGTTGATAAAGCCCCTGCTTCATGAGGTGTAACAGAAGGACAACGAATAAGTGCCTGTAATAGCTGAAGTGGATCTGTAAGAACAGACATAAAAAACCTTCCCATTTTTTTATAAGTCATCGGAACTTAGGGTTATTACGCTGAATTACAAAAAAGATAAAGCAAAACATTGAAGACACTCAGCAAACCAAGCAGGGGAGAACAATCGTGCTGAGAGCTTCAATGGCTTCCTCATTATGCATGAGCAAGCAAACACTCAACAAAACACTCAACAAAAAGTTCCGTTAAATATTGCCTTCATTTGAAAGTTTTTTACGCCTCTAAATTATATGAATCAAAATTAATTGCATGCAGTCTAGGAGCATTTTCTTTCAACCAAGCACGATATGTTTTACTATCAGGACATAGCTCTTCACAAAGAGCCCAAAATCTTGGCCCATGATTCATTTCAACAAGATGAGCAACTTCATGGGCAACAACATACTCAACAACTTCTTTTGGTGCCATAATAAGGCGCCAAGAAAAAGAAAGACGCTTATCGATTGAACAAGAGCCCCAACGACTTCTCGTATCTTTATAACAAATGGATTTGACTTTACGCTCTACCTGATGAGCATAATGTGCCACCAAAGGCGTTATAATAAGCGCCGCTTGTTTTTTCAAAACGTCAGCAATGCGTCTTGGGAGATATTCTAATTGACCATAAACAATAATTTCAGGCCCTTGCTCCGCATCTGCTGTAATGATTTCTGTTACCCCACGTCCCTCTCTATGCTTTATGGTATGAGAAACACCCAATAAGGGAATTGTCGCCCCTTCTTTGAGATAAGCATTTTTATGAGAGATTTGTACATGAGCAAGACGTGCCTCAATCCAAGATCGATGCTTTTCAATAAAATTTTCAACCGCATAGAGATTTATTGCTGGTGGTGTTGTTACACAAATCTCCTGACTTCTGGCATCAATACGTAAGGTAAGACGGCGCGCATACTTATTTTCCCGCACCCGTACAGGTACAAAACGCTCAGAAAAAATAAAATGCTGTTTAGAAATGCTCATATATTTTTATCTTCATCAATAAATGTACCCCTTACTTTGCATTAATCTGATTAATAAAAGATCTCAATACTGTTTCAAGGCAATCTAAATCTTGTGGACGAGAAAAGCGATGATCTGCATCACGAACAAGTGTCAATGTTACATCATGGAGCGGTAAATGATCAAGTAAAGTCAATGTATGCTGATAGGGAATATCTTCATCTTCCATCCCTTGTAGAATATGGACTGGACACCCAACATCAATGCATCCTTTCATAACACAATTTTCGCGCCCATCTTCAATCAATGTTTTTGTAAAGGGCATTGGCTCTGTATCATCAACTGCTGGTCGTTCAATATAGCCTTTTTCTTCCAAAACCTTCCATTCTTCTGGGCCTAATTTTGGTTCCACCAATGTTTGTGTAAAATCAGGTGCTGGAGCAATCAATATCATGCCAGCAAGCTTCTTATTTTTCTGTGCTAGCATCATTGCAAGCCTTAGCGCAATCCACCCCCCCATAGAGGAACCAATCAAAATTTGTGGACCCTCACAATAGGTTTCAAAAGTCGCTAAACTTTCCTTAACCCAACGCGAAATTGTTCCTTGAAAAAAATCACCTTCAGATTCTCCATGTCCAGAATAATCAAAACGTAAACAAGACAAATCATTCTTCTGAGCAAACTGATCAACTAACGCTGCCTTACTTCCTAACATATCGGATTGATAGCCAGGAAGCCAAACCAAACCTGGAGATTGGCGCCCCTTGCGATAGCGTACTGCAAGTGCGGTGTTCTCAAATGAAAAAAACTGACAAGGAATATTTTGATCCATGATTTTTTATCCTCTATAAAACAAATTCTTTAAATTAAGAGAAAAACTTTTATAATCTAAATCATTCCAAAAAGTAATAAATCAAATAATGAAAATAACACGAATTATAGTTGTTTTTAGGTACATAATTGTATATTAAATTAACTGTAGTTGAATCAAAATTTAAGGAGCATAAACCATTCGTAAACCGTTTAAAATGACACCTACCCAAAAAGACGGACCACGTTCAAATCAGGATATTCGGGTACCTCATGTTCAGCTTATCAATGATGAGGGACAACATCAGGGAGTTGTTGCGATACAAGAAGCTCTTGCTATGGCTGCAGATGCGGGACTTGATTTGGTTGAAATTGTACCAAATGCGGAGCCGCCTGTATGTAAAATCATCGATTTGGGAAAATTAAAATATCAAACCCAAAAAAAAGCTGCTGAAACACGTAAGAAGCAAAAAGTCATCGAAATCAAAGAGATTAAGATGCGCCCAAATGTTGATGTCCATGATTATGGAGTCAAACTCAAGGCTGTTCATCGCTTTATTGATCATGGTGATAAAGTAAAGATTACTTTGCGTTTTCGTGGTCGTGAGATGGCTCACCAAGATCTTGGATTAAAGCTTCTTCAGCGTGTGAAAGAAGATACAAGTGAAATTGCCAAAATCGAATTGGAGCCAAAGCTTGAAGGCCGGCAAATGATGATGGTGATAGCACCTAAATAGTTTTGCATTGGAATAATATTCGCATGCAACGCATCAAAATGATGTGTATAGTATTATTTAGAAGCACCACATAGAATTTTTGTGGTGCTTTTAAGGTTTTATAAATGTGTATAAATCCTTTTAAGAGTTTAATAATGCTTTATCAATTTATAAGAAGAATTCGTCATTTTGCATATTAATGAGAAAGCTCAAACATCGTAAGGTCTTCTTATTTCAAGCTCTTTTATCATGCAATGCGGCAAAATTGTTTGCTTACACATCACAAATGGAGATGATACATAAAAATTATTAAAAAAGCAGAAATGTTTTTTGTGAGCCATTTCAAGTGCCAAAGGCTATCACAATATGGAAATTGGTAAATACAATAGTGAAACTCACCGGTATCTTTTATTGAAAACTAAAAATAATGATGAACAACGAATTTTCGTTATACCTTTTACAGAAACTTTGAACTACATTCTTCACTCTCACCGTCGTGAAATTGATGTGATGAGCCTTGAAAGAAAAAGCTATTTTTGTAAAAAAGATTAAGGGGCTTTTTAATTAAGAGTGTTTCAATCTTGCATAAAATAATGAGAGAATATAGAAGCTCTTCATGGCTAAAAAACAAATTTCCTCTTTTGACAAACATCTTATTATCCGCCTTTTGCGAGAAAATTTTCGTAAACATATGCGTTGGTACAGTGCGGCTATCTTCTCAATGATCATCATTTCTTGTACCACAGCAACCAGTGCATGGATTATGCGGGATGTTGTTAATCAGATTATTGATGCACAAAATTTTCCTATGATTGTTTTGATTTCTAGCTTCATTGCTTTTATCTTTATTCTCAAAGGAGTTGCAACTTTTTTCCAAACTTACTTTCTAAACAAAGCAGGCAATAGTATCATTGCTGAACAACAGCGTAAAATTTTTGCACGACTTATGGAACAAGGTGTCTCTTTTTATCATAATAACACTTCATCTGATCTTCTTGTTCGTGTAACTCATAACGCGACAGCCGTACGTAATATAATTGATACTATTATCACAACTTTTGTACGTGATTTGCTTTCCGTTAGTGGTCTGTTGCTTGTCATGTTCATTCAAAACTTTGTGTTAATCTCCATTACTTTAATCGTAGGACCACTAGCTTTTTTAGGCGTTCGAATGGCTTTAAAACGCGTTCGCAGCTTGATGGAAAAAGAGCTCCTTTCACTTGGTGAAATTATCAAAATCGTACAGGAAACGGCTGTTGGTATTCGAATCATCAAGGCCTTTTCACTAGAAGAAGTCATGAAAAAACGGATGGACAAAGCCATTTGTGATGTTGAAAAACAAACAAACAGTATTGCAACACTCGAAGCTATTACCAATCCAATTATGGAAACACTCACGGGTGTTGCCATTGCAGGTATTATTTGTTTTTCCGGTTATCTTGCAACCCAACGCGCAGGTGTTCAAGGTGAATTTATGTCCTTTATTGTTGCTTTACTTTTAGCTTATGAACCCGCAAAAAGACTAGCAAATGTACGTGTTAAAATTGAATCTGGCTTGGTCAATATCCGTACGATGTTTGAAATACTCGATTGTCCCCTTACAGTTGTAGAACATAAAGAAGCTAAAGATCTGAATAAAACGCAAGGAACTATTCGTTTCGAACATGTTTCTTTTGCATACACTAATAACAAAATGATATTGAAAGACATCAACCTAGAAATAGAAGCCGGAAAAATGACAGCATTGGTGGGACCATCCGGTTCGGGAAAATCAACCCTTATCAACCTTATTATGCGCCTCTATGACCCCACAAAAGGACGCATATTGATTAATGATCAAGACATTCGCTACACAACATTTCGCTCTCTGAGAAACCTGATGGCCTATGTAGGACAGGATACTTTTCTCTTTCAAGGAACTGTTAAATATAATATCGGGCTTGGAAAAGAAGGGGCTAGTGATGACGAAATTATCGAAGCAGCAAAAGCAGCAAATGCTCATGACTTTATTATGAGTTTGCCAAATGGTTATGATACACAGATAGGTGATAATGGCTGTAATCTTTCAGGGGGGCAAAAACAACGACTCGCTATCGCTAGAGCAATGATTCACGATAGTGAAATTCTGATTCTTGATGAAGCAACAAGTGCGCTCGATTCACACACCGAAGCACAAATTAATGAAGCTATTCATCACCTTACTAAAGGACGCACAACGATCATTATTGCTCATCGCCTTTCAACGATTGCTCGTGCTCATAAAATTGTGGTCATACAAAATGGACAACTGATTGAACAAGGTACTCAAAAAGAATTGCTAGCAAAAGAACATGGGTTTTATAAAAAACTTCATAATATCCAGTTCAAAAAACATACCTCCTAATTTCTAGATCCTTAAATAAAATTTGAAATAAAAAATGGATAGAAGGTAATGCTCCATTTATAAAAAAGACTTGTTACCACGAAAAAGCATTACTTTAATCAAAGTTGGCAAGGAATTTATGGTTTATTGAAAATAAACTTCTTGGATTTAGATGAAAACTTTACTCGCTATTTTGTTGAATGCAATTGACTTTAACCATGAAATTTCAAAAACCCCTTCCCTTCCTCAAATAAGTGTTGAAACATTCATAAGTGTTGTGAATCCTGAAAGAGAAAGCATAAAAGTTTGAAAAAATTATCGCGGATGATGATGAATCTGGATTAATACAACCTTTATCCGTGTTTATCCCTGCACTGATAATTTTTTTCTCCACACAACTTTTAAAGGACAAAGACTCTACCCAATCTGATCTGTAAACAATCTAGATTTTTATTGAGCTCATTCCTCTTGATAACAACTTATGTGATTCACTTATACAAGGCTTACCCTAAATATTCACCACGTGCTTTCAGAATACTGTATCAAAAAGGCTTACATACCTTATATCACCACACCTCAAATGTCGGTCTTTTATGGTACAACAGAATAAGCTAACAATTATAAATTGTGTTGCAAATTATAGATACACTCCGTTTAAAAGAAAAACATTGAAAAAATAAGAGAGGTTTTATTATAAAACTTTTTTACTGTTGTAGCTTGCTTTAAAGCAAGCTTTGCTGCTTTTTCTACATTTAGAAACTAAAATGATATTCCTCCAATACCTTAACGGCTTGAAGAGTTTATAAATGCACAACGTTAGTGCCTATATAAGGCTATAATTTCAATATGTAAAAAAACAGATGAAAAGCAAAATGACATTCCTCTTTCTTTTAACCGCTAAAATAGAAAAATACGACATATAATTCTGATAAATATTTTTACAAAAATATCTTTTAATATACATTTTAATACTTTGATTTATAATCGTAATTTGTTATTTTATATCTTAAACAAAAGATAAGATGTAATTTGCTTATTGCAAATTTTCTTTATATTTATGATGGATCAATCAAAAGCGCTTGTTGTACGTCATAAGAGATATTGGTATATGCATAAAAACTCTTAAGATAAGCAATAAAAATACCTCTACACTTTCAAGTGAAAAGATTGTCAGCAACATGAGAAGTTGGAAAATAGAATGATAATGCCGGCTTATAGCTTTAGTAAATACTTATACCTTTATTAATAACGGTAGTGTAGATTTTATACCATTCATAAGAGATACTTTATACCATTTCACAAGCAATCTTATGAAATAGACTCAAGCGCACACTGAGAAATGTTCCTTTAAAACAAGTACATAAACTTGCAACACAATAATGTTATATTTTGGAGTATTCTGTTTGGGGAGCTATTCGTTATAAGAAAAGTGATCTTATTCCAGACACAATAAACAAAATCTAAAATAATAGGTAATTTTTATTATTAAAAAATATTGCTTTAAATGCGTTTGACAATAAAATCGATATCTTATGAATTCTCTGCTTGCCTCACGTTTTTGACGGTCTTTAATGGAATCATGTCCTTCACGTAAAAACAGAATGCCATTGTGTTGCAAATTCACGTACTTGTTTTAAAGAGACCTCTCTCAAAGTCTTCCCTAAGCCCATTCGCAATAACATTCGTGAATTGTATAACGATAAATCCATTAACCCCCTCTATCTTTACGCTTATGGAGTAACAAGCCGGCACCACTCACACTATTCTGCCAGTCCCTAATGTTGCGACAGCTCTTAGCTCTCGAGATGATTCATAAGAGGCATTTTTAGTTATTTCTTAATAGTTTTATCCACACAGGATTCTCCGCTTGTAGCATACAAGCCGAATGATTTTGATTGATTCAATACGAAAGAGATTCGTACGATATTCAAAGTTCTAATTCAAGTTGAATAACAATAAATTATCTTTATAAATCAATATATTGCACACATTACATTCTTTAGGCAACAGCACGATATGGGCTTGAAAACAAGGTAAGGTATTTCTCTAAAATAAATATATAGCAGCAAAATAACATACTATCTTTCGTGAAGATTTTGTCCCTTTAGAGAATAGCATAACAAAAATCAAATATTTCAGATACATCTCTTCACGCCTCAACAAAAAGCTTCTTCTTTTATAGGATTTCTAGTCTATGCCTCCTTCCTCAGATTTAGAAATGAGAGACAAAAAACGAAGAAATTGTTTTTTTAAATTCAATCTTTAATAATCTCTTTCATAAAAGAGACCTATACTAGAATTTTGTTCATTTCCTATGGCACCTTTAGCTTTGAGATGACGCGAAATATCTAAATTAATTGTCCCTTTCGTCGTTCCATCAGACCCTGCTTCAAAGCCCAAATAAATATTATTGTGTATGTAGCGTCCAATACGTAAGCCTGTATTCCCCTTCTCATTAACGATAACATCAAGATCATCAAGTCCAATTTTAGTTCGTAAAGTATTCAACAAAGATGTATTAGAACTACCTGCAAGATCAGCCGCTGCTGCTGCAAGTTGAGCAATCTGAAATGGTGATAATTCATTAAGAGAGCGTTTAAAAATCAAACGCGCCAAAATCTCATCCTGAGGCAAATTTGGTTGTGATGAAAAATTAATATCAAGATTATCAACCGTCCCACTTACAGTTACAGTGACACGAATATCACCACTGTTATTGTTGGTTACAAAATAAACCGTAGGATTAAGATTACCACTAAAACTCGCTTGTCCTTGATCAAAATTAAGACGTTGCGACAAGATATCAAAACGTCCACGAATCATTCTAAATTCACCAACTGGATGCACATCATTCAATGGACCTGCTAGATTAATGCGTCCTCCCAGTTCAGCATCTAAGCCTTTTCCGCGTACAAAAAATTGATTGCGTGCTGTAATACGCATATTTGATAGCACGACAGATGAAGATTCTTGTGTAACTATACGGCTTTTGCTTTTGTTCGTGTTCTTAACATCAGCACGTTCAAGTGTTGTTTGAATCGATTTAGTTAAATTCTTATTTCTAACATCAAGAAACTTGGCATTTTTAAAATGATCAGGAACAAAAACTTCAGCTTTTTCAACGATGATATCACCACCAAGAACAAGACTATTAAAAAAATGACCTGTCATTGTCATCTCACCTGATAATGTTGCCAGAATCATAGAACCATCATTATAATTGGCATTATCAAGATGAAATATCAAATCTGTCTCTAGATCATTAGAGATACGACCTGAAGCAGAAATTCCTCCCCCCTCAAACGAAGAAGCTGAAGCTTTTTCTATAAGGATATGATCACCTTTCAATTTGCCTTCAATTGTTATATTATTCAATCCTACATTTGTTTGTGAATCAAAAAAGCTACCGTCGCCTATAGAAATATTTCCTATCAATTGTGGTTTTGATAATGACCCATTAAGAGCTGTATCAATTCTTGCTGTACCCGTTATATGTGCACCACGCTTAGCTAATAAGAGATTAACAAAATCAAGAGGCATTATCCCTTTAACGTTTAATTTTGCCTCTGAACCATTAAGAGATACAGGCCCATGGATGGAAAGATCTAATCCTTTATCTCCAGTAGCTATCATATTTTCAATATGAAATGTCGATTTTTTATAAGAACCACGAGCATTTATATTGATTGACATCGGTCCTTTATGCGTCATAGCGGTTAAATTTTGACTAGAAAGCTCAAAATGAGCAGATGGATCCTTCATTGTTCCACCAATATCAACTTTACCTATCACTGTCCCATCAAGCGCTTGTCCTGCAATAAAACCATTCGCCAAACGTGCAGATAAATTTTGCAAATTAATACGAAGATCAAGCGCATTTTTCTCTAGAGATACACGCCCCTGAGCTTGTGCTTGTACTCCTTCTCCTGTTAAATTTGCATTCAAAGTAAGATTTTGATCTACAGTGTTTCCCGTGGCAGAAAGAGAAAAAGGCATAATTTTTTTATCTTGAAAAGCAACGGTTGTCAGTCCCTCACCTTTTATATCGTAAGTTATATCAGGTTTTTTTAAATGACCACGAATCATAACCTGCCCTGTTACACTCCCTGCTGCACCAAGATCGGATTTCCACAAATTGACTAAAGTAGCAGGAAGGGCATTCATTGTAAGTTGTAAATTCAGGGTATCTTGAATATTTCCTGCTAAGATGATGTTGCCCCCATTTATTGCAATTCCTAATTCATTGATTGTCATTCCATCTTTATCAAAAGAGATTATAGATGGCTTCGGCAATGTCGCATGAAAAGTATGTTGTTTTAAGTCCACAGCTTCAATTTGCACTTCTCGTTTTATACTTTCTGGAAGTTCCTCAACCATTAAACGACCAGAAAGCCGTGCATTGAGAGTATCATGCAACGTCGCCTGGACAGTAAAAACCGTTTGTCCATTATTCCTATCAGCGTGAGCATTTAAACGATTGACCATTACCAAAGGTGTTTGAATATGTTCTGCATTGATAACTCCTTCAAACTGAGTCATGCCAAAAGGATCGAATATGTCAGCATCTATTGCCAATTTTTTTATTTTATTCTTGGAAAAATTCAAATGGTTAACATGCGCCTTCACATTGGTTTTTTGTCTGCCATTTTGTTCATCAAAAATAAAATCTCCTTTTACTTTTCCACTACCATCCTGCAAAAATAACGCTGAAAGTACGGAAATATCATCGGCATCAATATGCAGCGCTCCTTTCAAAAAACCGCCAAGTTGTTGAGAAAGATCACCCGTTATTTTTGCACTTCCCCCTCTAATATCGATATTTTCAAGTTTTCGAATTTTATGAGAATCTTCAAAAGAGGCCGATAAATGCAAAGGTTTCTTAGCAAAAATTCCTTCACCCTTTACCACCCCTGTTAAAGAAGTAACTGGTGCTGTATTATCTACAAATGCATCTATGTTAAATGTTGTGTTTTGAAGTTTCTTCCCTACAATTAATGCTTCAGAAATATGGGCACGCGTATTTAGTTTTATATGGCTATTGCGCCCTCTCGCCGTACTTTGAATTGTAAGTGCACCACTTATCTTTGAGTCTAATTTGGACAAATCAGATATTTGAGCAGATAGATCCATTTTAGCGCTTTCATCTGAAAAATAACCATTAGCCTCTATATTTGTATATTGATTTTTCAAATTAAAATGACGTAAAGTGAAGCCCTTTGTATTTCGAGCAGTGCCACCTGAAAGAGTAGTATTTCCTTTGAATAAACGATCAAAAGACTGCACGCCTATTTTCATATCGTCAGCCATTCCTGATAATTGGAGATCAAAAATGCCACTCAATAAACTGATCGTTCCTTTGGCTTTAATATCTGCATTACCAGAAAGTGATTGTTTACTGAACACTTCCAAAGGAGTTAATGTTTGAGCTTTTAAACCGAGATCGCCTTTAAAAACAAAATTCTCCATTGTCCCTTTTAACCAAGAAGAAAAACCCTGAGCCGTAACACTCAGATCATGAATCAAAATTGGTTTGTTCGAAACAATATCCGTATCTAAATGCACATGAACCGCTTGGCTTAAATTTTCTACTAACGCTCCCTTAATCTTTTTAACCCCTTGAAGCGTCCCTTTAACCTGAACACCAACATGACGAGAAGCTGCATTATCAAGATTTTCGCTTACTCCTCCCATATCAAAAATTGCATCGCGAATATAAATATTTTTATTGCTTAAATGATTTACAACCAACCGCCCATTCCAAGATTGTTGACCTTCGCGACCATAGTCAATGTTCAAAGCAAGAGTATTCGCAGGTTTTGGCACTTCTGATATAGGTAAATGAATAGACTCCTTTTCGTTATCAAGAGCCATTTTGCCATCAACAAAAAGCCGTCGCAAGAATCCATCGGCGGTTATTTCAGCATTGGCTATAACATTCATTGCTTTGTTCTGAATAACCATCTGATCAAGGTGTGTCACACCTTCTTTTGTTCTTCTTGCCTTTGCTTTTAATGTTATATCAGATTCGAAGAGACTACGATATTGAACAGGTATTAAAGGGCTCAGTGTTCCCTCTAATTTCGTAGAAAAACTCTGTCCTTCTGGAACACTTGCAAGAATAACATTACCATCTAAAATAGAATGATGATCGGACTCTAAAGAAAGTTTGATAACCAAATCATCAAAAGTACCATCACCTTTCACGACGAGACTTAATGCTGGACGTTGTTCAATGTTAAAAATATTCGCCAAAATACCATTTTGTGGTTCGTTAGCAGAAATATCAATTTGAGCTGTACGATTACTATCAGATATCTTGGTGAGAACAGAAAAAGAACCCGGTGCATCTAAACGATGCGCCGCTATATCGACATCAAAATTACCACCAGCCAAGGTGAAATTGCCTTTTAAGGACATATCAGCAGAAAAACCAAAAAGATTCTGTTCAAATGTCACATGTTGAGCTGTAAGCGTATTGATAGAAAGAGTAAGCGGTAATTTTGGTAAAGAGAATTTACCAGTCTCAAGGGAAGAAACAAAAGAAGAATTGCCTTGCGGTTTGCGTAAAAATGTAACCTGTTCTGCCGAAAGCTGGTTAATATCCATCCGTCCTCTCAGCAACGCTAGACGATTCCAATCCATTTTAGCATTGGTAATTTTAAGCCAAACCCCTTTTTTATCACTGACAGTAATAGTATCAATTGATGTTTGAGAAGACAGTGTCCCTTGCATATTGTGTAAACGAACTTGACGATTAGGCGCTGAAAGCTTTCGTTCAATTAAAGAAACAAACCATGAGCGATCATCTGTTTTCATTTCGCTAGAGGGAAGAATGTCTCCTCTTTGCGCAAAAACAAAACCACCCACCCCAAAAAACAAAAATACAAAGAAGAAAGCTGATAAATGTACACCTTTTTTCATTAAAATGCTTGCCCTATACCCACATAAAAACCAATGCGAGGGTCACCCTTCTCTCTCTTTAAAGGAAAGGCTAAATCAACGCGTAAAGGACCAAGACCCGTCATATAACGACCTCCTATACCGGCTCCCCATTTAATTTTTTGAGAAAAATCAAAATTCGCCTTTTCCCCGACTAAACCTCCATCAAGAAAACTGACAAACCCTATTTTATCATTTAAAGAAACACGCAATTCTGCTGACCCCTCAATAAGCGCCCGTCCACCAACAACCCCATCATTTTCTGTTTTGATACCAATATTACGGTAAGCATAACCACGAACAGAGCCCCCACCACCAGCAAAAAAAAGCGTATTTGCGGGTACTTGTGCTGCATCATTCCCAAGAATTGCACCAAGCTTTGCCCGCGCAGCAACAACAAAACGATCCCCTTCATCCAACGCCCAATAAGAACGACCTTCTGCTGTTACTTTTGCAACAAAGTTGCTAAAACGCATCTCATAAAAAGGCTCAATGAAAACTTCACCATATAAACCTTTTGTTGCATTAAACTTATTATTACGACTATCGTAAATCAAACCGCTAGGGAAACCGATTGTTGTAAAATTACGGCTCCCAAAATAGATATCACGTGAATAACCATTTGAAACTTCTACAGCAGCCTGTCCCGATAGATTACCATTAAAAATATGCGTAATACCTAATTTTCCTTTGATGGCTTTTGTCGTATAATTTTCTAAAACATCTTGTTGTATTTTTAATTCTGACCTGAAATCTGTATCTGGCGTGAGTACACCGGGCTTTACAAATGTAGCACCGAAAAGATAATCAAAATTTTTAAAATTATATGATTGCTTTTTATTGCTACCAACACCACTTATTTTTGTTTCAATTTTAAGAGTCTCTGCATGACCCAAAAGATTGTTATGCATCCAATAAGTCTCAAAACCAGCACCGTCTAAAGTTGAATAGCTACCGCCTACACCAAAACGACGCGGTTTACGTTCTTGTACAACAAGTGCAAGCGGTAAACTACCATCTAGATTAATAGTATCAGCCTCACGTATATTGATAGCACGAAAAACACCAAGGCGCGCAAGACGTTCATTTGCCTTAGCTAACGCATCAGAATCGTATATCTGCCCTGGTTTCAATCCGGTCATCCACGCGATATAAGCTGAATCTACACGTGGTTTCTTACTTATATTACGCACACTTAAAGGACCATAATAAGCCTTTTGTCCAGGAGCAACAACAATCCGTCCTTCAACACGCAACGCAGCATGGTCAGCCACGACCTCACTCTTCATAATTTTAGCTTTAGCATAACCTTGTTGCCGCCATCCTTCTATCGCCCATTTTTCTGCTTTCAAAATGGTTTCAGATTTAGCAATAGCCCCAACTTTATAGCCCAATTCTTCAATTGTGGGCATTTTATGCGCTTTACGTTTTTCAAACGGAGCTACTTTATCAATATTGGCAATACTAAAAACATATTGTGGACCAGCATTAATTGTAATAACGATATTCGATTGTGCTGGAAGTTGAGTTACCGGACTTAAATCAGCGACTTCTAAGCCATTAATTTTAATACTAATAACACCACCATAGCGTCCATCAGCATAAAGAGCAGAAAGAATTGCTCGATAATCTGAACGCGCCTTGGCGAGCAAACCAGAAGAACTGGCGGATGCTTTCTCTTTATCAGCAACAAGAGAAGAAACAGATTTAACTATTTTTATACCTTCTAATGGTGCACCTGGCGGTGCAACAACATCAACTTTATAAAATTTCTCTGTACTTTTGGCATAATGTGAAGAAGAATTTGTTTTCTTTTGACCAAAAAGAGGGATGCCGAAAAAATCAAATGCAGCAAGTGGCTGTGGAAAAGAAAAAGTAAAACACAAGCCTATAAATACACAGCGCACAGTCCCTGATTTTAACAAAATTCTTGTCTGGTATACCATAAAATCAGATACCTTATAATACACTTTGCATCTACTACGCTTTGAAATAATATAAAAATAAGAAAGGTAAATATAATTACTTTGCACATTTTACACGTTTTATCACATCAAATAACACTCTGCGATACATAACGTTATCCTCCCCTTATATTTTCATAAAATTTTACACTGTTGTATAACACGAACAGCCTCATTCTTTTTTTCTTAACATATTTATTTAGCTTATTATAAATGTTTTATTGCGTCCCATATCATCATGGTTAAATTTGTACAAATGACTTTCCATGGGAATGCTAAAAAACTGCCCACGTATATAGTTCTCTCTATAAAAAAAGCTATAGAGATGCTTCTTGATTTTTATAAATAGATATGATTGTCTCTACCAAGTCTAAAGGGGGAAAATAAATAAATGATCGCACGTATTACAACTGTTGCTTTTCGCGGTCTAGAGGCAGTCCCTGTCGATGTACAGGTTATGATTTCGTCTGGTAAAATAGGAATGGCTATTGTTGGATTAGCTGATAAAGCAGTTGCAGAAAGCCGTGAACGTGTACAAGCAGCCCTCCACGCTTGTGGACTTTCTATGCCTACTAAACGAATTACGATTAATCTTGCACCAGCTGATTTGCCTAAAGAGGGATCGCATTATGATTTGCCAATCGCCGTAGGCTTAATGCTTGCTATGGGAATCCTCCCTCCCGAAGTAGCTCAAGACTATGTCATTTTAGGAGAATTATCACTGGATGGTTCACTTACCGCCGTTAATGGTGTTTTACCAGCTGCCATGACAGCTTTATCACTCGATAAAGGACTAATTTGTCCCTTCCAATGTGGACCTGAAGCAGCATGGGCAAATGCAGAAATAAATATTCTTGCCCCAGAGACTCTGCTCACTATAGTCAACCATTTCAAAGGAACCCAAATTCAAAAACGTCCACAACCGCGCCAATATACTATCGAAACTGAACTTCCAGATCTTTGCGAAATCAAAGGACAAAAAACAGCCAAACGTGCCTTAGAAGTTTGTGCTGCTGGACGCCATAACCTTTTGTTTGTAGGTCCCCCTGGTGCTGGAAAATCTATGCTAGCGCAACGCTTACCTTCCATTTTGCCACCTCTTGATAGCCGTGAGCTTTTAGATGTCTCTCTGATTGCTTCTATTACAGGAGAAACGGTTCATAATACCATTTCACTTCATTGTCCCTTTCGTTCCCCACATCATTCTGCTTCCATGGCCGCAATGATTGGTGGAGGGCTTAAAGGACGACCGGGAGAGGTCTCCCTTGCTCATAATGGTGTGTTATTCCTTGATGAATTGCCTGAATTTTCTCCACAGGTTCTTGATTCTCTTCGTCAACCTTTAGAAAGTGGGGAGTCAGTTATCGCCCGCGCTAATCACCATATTAGCTATCCTGCTCGCTTCCAACTTATTGCCGCAATGAATCCTTGCCGTTGTGGTATGGCAGGCGAAAAAGACCATGTTTGCCCTAAAGGGATACGCTGTCAAATCGATTATCAGTCCCGTATTTCTGGTCCTCTGCTTGACCGAATTGATTTACGGATTGATGTCCCTGCTTTGACGGCTATGGACCTTATGCAACCAGAACAATCAGAAAAAAGCTGCGACGTTGCCAAACGCGTCGCACGGTGCCGTACCATTCAAGCTAAACGTTTTTCAACAATGGGGTTTGATCATATTCGTACCAATGGCGATTGCCCTGCCAAAATTATAGAACAGATTGCCATTCCTGATAAAAGTGCGACCATACTCTTACGAGATGTGAGTGAAAAAATGCACCTCTCCGCACGCGCTTATCATCGCATTCTCAAAGTTGCACGCACAATTGCTGATCTTGACGGATCAGATACTCTTTCACGCTATCATCTCGCAGAAGCTATTTCCTATCGACTAGGCGCAGAAAGATTAACAGCCCTTAATTAAAAAACTACTCATCAAAAAAAACTTATTGGAAAATAACGCAAATAAAGTTCTGTAAGTTTACCATCCTCTTCTAGAGATTTCAGCGCATAATTGAGTATATCAACCAATTTTTCATTCTTTTTTGCAACAGCAAGCTGCATTCCTTGCCCCAATAACTGTGGCGCCATATATGCCCCCCCAACAAAATGGCAGCAATCAACAGATTTTTGTTTTTTGAACCATAATGATAAAGCAAATCCATCATCAAAAATAAGGTCAATTTTACGCTCTTGTAATGCTTTATAGAGCTCTTCTCTCTTTTTAAACCCTTGCCATTTGGCTTTAGGAAAATAATATTGAAAGAGTTTTTCGTGAACACTTTTAGACAAAACACCACTGGTTAAATGTATCAATTGATCGCTTATTGGCTCATCGAGATTTAAACGTCGAGAAGCAACAAATCGCGCTGGAAAGCGCAAATATGACTTTGTAAAAACAAGATCTTGCTGGGTTTTACTTGTTTCTTTTAAACCCGCAATAATGACTTCTGCACCACCATTTTTAACATGTTCTAAAAGCTCTTTCCAAGGAATCACTTCTATTTCACAAAGCTTCTCTAATTTTAATTTTGAGCAAATAGCGCGCAATAAATCGATATTATAACCTGCAAGATACCCCGATTGATCAATAAAATTAAAAGGAGGAAAATCAAAAGTTGTTACAAAACGCAAACGAAAGATATCCGTTGTATCAGGTTGTACCAAATGTTCATGCGAATCAAAAAAAGAAGGCAGCCTTTCAGCTTCTGCGTAAGAGGAAAATAGAACCCCCCCTGCTACAAATAAAATACGAATAAAAATATTGTATGGATTATTGAATAAAAAGTACTGTAAACGCAATTGAAGATGTTTCACATATATAGATTTTTTTATTTTCAAAATCTCTCCCCCATTTTTCAAAACTAAGATGCAACACTTCTTAATTATTATCTAACGCACTTCACCAAAATATCTGGCGTTTAATAAATAAAATTCTTGCTATTTTTGAAACCATTGAAAATGCTTAGATTTCTGATGTTAATTTTCCAAAATGAATATATAAAAAGTAATTTTAGAGAAAAGCGATTTAATTTTTTAATATAAGAAATAAGCTGTATATACTTTAGTGGTACACTTTATTTTATCAAAATATCCCGCGTACCTTAAAATATTAAGACCATTTCCTTGCGTATCACAACCTGGGAAGTATATAGATACTATTGAAGAAAAGAGTAAAAATACCCCTCAAATGCCGAGGGTTTTCTCAACATTAAGGTTGCACCAACATTTAAGAGCTGAAAAATAAAATGATGATTCTGATTTGCACTTTATTGTCACGATGGGAAAGATGGAGGACATAAATCTTGTAGTATTCACAGGGTATTTTGCGTTATACTATTCAAACATCGTTGTAAAATGAGTTTGGGAACATTGAGCGATGCAACCTCACGAGAATGCAAGAAACAAAAGCGTAAGATAATTCGTCATTACCCTCATTATTCAAAAACATCACCGTAGACGTTTTTTTAATTGTAAAGTTGAATATAAAAGATGATCGTAGAAACGTGTTTTTACATTTACGCATTTATATTTTCCTCAAATGAAGCTTTTTTCACACTTTAAAGATGACACAAACCAATATACAAAATATTTTCGCCTCAATCTAACATACAAAAGTTTGAACTGCTTAGAGAGCTCGCAACCTTTGTTTTAAATATATGGTAGAATTAGGATTGAAAAATTGATTTATGGATAAAACAAGTGAGACCTTTATTAGTGTAACACAAAAATGCATAACTAATTCTGAAACATTACGCATATGCAAAAATAAACAAAGTAAATAGCATCGTTTATGAAACAGTTTTTTGTATAAGTCATAAGTGTTTATTCGCCTTATATCACCGTCCTAGTGTTTTACAGCATAACAGTACACTATCATTTTATCATTCTCTCCATTATATATCGACAGATATTGAATCTAGATCTGATATACGGTAAATATTTAATGTGGTTATTCCATAAATAACTGATCAGAACATTGAGCTTTAAAAAAGCGGATAAAATATTGTAAATTGAACACAGGAATGGACTAACTTATGAGTGATGAAATAACCTCACCAGCACAAAGCAATAACTATGATGCCGCTTCTATCAAAGTTCTCAAAGGTCTTGATGCTGTACGCAAACGTCCTGGTATGTATATCGGTGATACTGATGATGGATCGGGGTTACATCATATGGTCTATGAAGTTGTAGACAATGCTATCGATGAAGCTTTAGCCGGTCATGCAACTCTTGTAAACGTCACACTCCATGCTGATGGTTCTTGTTCTGTTCGTGATAATGGACGTGGAATTCCGACAGATATCCATCCAACAGAAGGTATTTCTGCCGCTGAAGTTATTATGACACAGCTTCATGCCGGTGGAAAGTTTGATCAAAACTCTTATAAAGTTTCAGGCGGATTACACGGTGTTGGCGTTTCTGTTGTGAATGCATTATCCGTTTGGCTTAAATTGCAAATCAAACGCAATGGTAAAATTCATGAAATATCATTTACCCACGGGGTAGCTGATGCTCCATTAAAAGTTGTTGGCGATTGCGATCAAGAAAGTGGAACAGAAATTAGATTTTTACCAAGCTCTGAAACCTTTACTATGGTTGAGTTTGATTTTGAAACTTTAGAGCGTCGTTTACGGGAATTAGCTTTTCTAAATTCTGGGGTTTATATTCTTCTTGTTGACGAGCGTCATGCTGATATTAAATCCGTTGAATTGCATTATGAAGGTGGATTAATAGAGTTTGTGAAATATATTGACCAATCAAAAAAAGCTCTGCTTGATACTCCTATTTATATTGCAAGTGAAAAGGATGGTATGAGCGTTGATGTTGCCCTGTGGTGGAATGATTCCTATCATGAGAAGGTCTTGTGTTTTACCAATAATATCCCTCAGCGTGACGGTGGAACGCATTTGATAGGTTTCAGAAGTGCCCTTACACGCCAAATTAATGGCTATGCTGAATCTTCAGGTATTGCTAAAAAAGAAAAAGTGAACTTAACCGGTGATGACTGCCGTGAAGGATTAACAGCTATTCTTTCTGTCAAAGTTCCTGATCCAAAATTTTCTTCACAAACAAAGGATAAGTTAGTCTCTTCTGAAGTGCGCCCTATTGTTGAAAATTTGGTCAATGAAGGTCTTTCAATATGGCTGGAAGAACATCCTCATGAAGCAAAACTTCTCATTAGTAAAGTGGTAGAAGCTGCAACAGCACGTGAAGCAGCACGCAAAGCACGTGAACTCACAAGACGAAAAGGGGCACTTGATATCACTTCTCTACCAGGAAAGCTTGCCGATTGCCAAGAACGAGATCCCGCAAAATCAGAAATCTTTATTGTCGAGGGGGATTCGGCTGGCGGTTCAGCAAAAAGTGGGCGCTCACGTCAAAATCAAGCAATTTTACCCCTTCGTGGTAAAATCCTCAATGTTGAACGAGCACGTTTCGATCGCATGCTCTCATCTGATATGATTGGAACACTTATTACAGCTCTTGGAACGTCTATCGGTAAGGATGAATTTTCGCCGGATAAATTACGTTATCATAAGATTATTATCATGACGGATGCGGACGTTGATGGAGCCCATATTCGTACTCTGCTGCTCACTTTCTTTTTTAGACAAATGCCCGAGTTGATTGAACGTGGACATCTTTATATTGCTCAGCCTCCTCTTTATAAAGTATCGCGTGGAAAATCTTCCCAATATATTAAAAATGAAGCAGCGTTTGAAGAATTCTTGATCGATACTGGATTAGAAGAAACAACGCTTGAGCTTTCAACGGGAGAAGTTCGTGCAGGAGCTGATTTGTATCAACTCGCTAAAGATGCTCGTATATTACGTCAACTTTTAAATGGTCTTCATACCCGTTATGACCGTAATATTGTTGAACAAGCAGCAATTGCTGGCGCTTTTAATCTTGAAGTCTTTGCAACACAAGAAAAAGCGCAAAAAATAGCAGATACTACAGCACACCGCCTTAATCTGATTGCTGATGATATGGAACAAGGTTGGAGTGGACAATATACAGCAGATGGAAGTTTATGTTTTGAGCGTATTTTGCGTGGTGTTAAAGATGTTGTTACGCTTGATGTGGGACTTATAAATTCAACTGACGCACGCCAAATTGATCGCATTTCTCAAAATTTTATCGACATATATCATCCTCCTGTTCTTTTACGTCGCAAAGATAAAACAGAGCGTATTTTTGGTCCTATGAGCCTTTTAGAGAGCATTTTTACAAACGGTAAAAAAGGTGTTACTCTTCAACGTTATAAAGGTCTTGGGGAAATGAATGCTGAACAACTTTGGGAAACAACGCTTGATCCCAATGCACGTTCTCTTTTACAAGTAAAGATTAATGATGCAACCGATGCAGATTCACTCTTTTCTCGTCTCATGGGTGATGAAGTTGAACCTAGACGTATTTTTATTCAAGACAATGCCTTAAGCGTTGCCAATCTTGATATCTAAAGGTACTCTTCTGTTTTTGGCTGTGTAAACGTCGTAGTTTTATACGTTGTTTTTTCGTAGTTGAACATTCCCTCTCTATTTCATTTACGATAAAAGAAAAATAAGGAAGATCATATACATGGCAATTGAAACAGAACGTGTAGGAACCAAGGGTGGCATGGAGCACTCTTTTGGTTTTACAATAGTAGATGAAACACAAAAACAATCCATGGTGGATGGTGTGTTTCATTCTGTTGCTGAAAATTATGACAAGATGAATGATATCTTATCCTTAGGGCTACACCGTGTGTGGAAAAATTCCATGATTGCTTGGCTTTCCCCACCAGCACTTTCTCATTGGAAAGTTCTTGATGTCGCTGGCGGTACAGGTGATATTGCTTTTCGTATTCTTAATGCTTCACGCCAAAAAGCCCATGCTACAGTGCTTGATATTAATGGCTCAATGCTCAGCGTTGGCAAAAAACGCGCACAAAAAAATGGTCTTGCCCCTCTGATTGATTTTGTTGAAGCCAATGCAGAAAATCTACCTTTTGAAGATCAAAGCTTTGACGCTTACACGATTGCTTTTGGAATTCGCAATGTTCCTCATATTGATCAAGCTCTTAGAGAAGCTTTTCGTGTTTTAAAGCTCGGTGGACGTTTCTTATGTTTAGAATTTTCAAATGTCGAGATGCCTTGGCTCGATAAAATTTATGATCTTTGGTCTTTCCATGCTATCCCTAAGCTAGGTCAATTTATCGCAAATGATGGCGATGCTTATCGTTATTTGGTTGAATCTATCCGCAAATTTCCTAAGCAAGATGATTTTTCCCATATGATCAAGCATGCGGGGTTTTCGCGGGTATCGTACCGCAATCTCACCGGTGCGATTGCGGCGCTGCATTCAGGTTGGAAAATTTAAAAATGGTGCAAATTTCCCCTTACTTTCAATTGATGCGTGCAGGATGGGTTTTAACACGTGAAGGTGTTTTAAGTGCTCTTCCTCATGATGATCTTCAAGGATTTCCAGCGCTATGTCATCGTATAGCGAGTGCATTAGCACGACGCAAAACAAAAAAGAAACAGCGATCTGAAAATATTTCATATGCCATTAATAAGCTTGGACCCTCTTACATAAAACTTGGTCAATTTCTTGCCACAAGACCTGATATTGTTGGGCGTGATATTGCGGAAGATTTGTCACAGCTACAAGATCGTGTCCAAACATTTTCTTGCACTGCCGCTATTGCTCAAATTGAAAGTTCTCTTGGTCGCTCTATTGATGATTTATTCGTAAATTTTTATCCCCCCATTGCCGCCGCTTCTATTGCTCAAGTTCATCCAGCTGAATACAGTGATGAAACTGGCCATAAGAAAAAATGTGCTGTAAAAGTTATTCGTCCCAATATCAGAGCACGTTTTTCTAAAGATCTTAGAGGATTCTATCTCATTGCTCATTTACAAGAGCGCTATATCCCTGCCTCTCGAAGGCTTCGTCCTGTTTGTGTGGTGGATACTTTAGCACAAACAACACGACTTGAAATGGATTTACGCTTAGAAGCAGCAGCTATATCTGAAATGGCTGAAAATATTCAACATGATACAGGATTTCGGGTTCCACGTATTGACTGGGAACGGACAGGACGTAATGTTCTTACAATGGAATGGATTGATGGTATAAGAATATCCGAAACTTCCAAACTCAAAGAGGCAGGATTTGATTTGAAGGCGCTTGCTATTACGCTTATTCAATCTTTTCTTCGTCATACACTGCGTGATGGTTTTTTTCACGCCGATATGCATCCTGGTAATTTATTCGTAGATGAAAAAGGATGTATTGTCGCTGTTGATCTAGGCATTACAGGAAGGCTTGGCAAAAAAGAAAAGCATTTCCTTGCTGAAATTCTTTACGGCTTTATTACCCGCGATTACCATCGAGTTGCACGTGCCCATTTTGAGGCAGGCTATGTTCCTTCACACCATAATATCGAAAGCTTTGCACAAGCCAATCGCGCTATTGGCGAACCAATTCACGGACAATCAGCACAAAGCATTTCCATGGCTAAATTGCTCACTTTATTGTTTGAAGTCACTGAATTATTTGACATGCAAACGCGACCTGAACTTTTATTGCTGCAAAAAACGATGGTTGTCGTGGAAGGTGTTGCCCGCACATTAGACCCCACTTTTAATATGTGGAAAGCTTCTGAACCCATTGTCAAAGAATGGATTAGTAAAAATTTAGGACCCGTAGGCGTTGCAAAAGACTTTAGTGAAGGAGCACAAGCTCTCCTTTCGCTGGCACGCAAAACACCACAATTGGTTCAAAATTTCCAACGAATAGAAGAAGATTTCAATCAAATGAGAAAAACAGGTTTTAATCTTTCTCCTGCTACCCTCAAACAACTTGCTGTGGAACAAAGCCACAGAAACCGTTATGGTCGTTATAGTCTTTTCATCATTGCACTTTGTTGCGCTTGTCTTACTTTTTACTTTTTTCATCTTTTCTAATCTCCTTAATATGCTAAAAATATCAACAATGAAATCATTGAAATCATTTTTATTTCTTGGAGGTATTTTATGGCCAGTATTACTATTCGTAACCTGTCTCTTGAAACCAAAGAAGCTTTGCGCATACGCGCCGCGCAAAACGGTATTTCTATGGAAGAAGAAGCCCGCCGTCTTTTAAGCAATCCTCCTACTCACACCACACTCCCCTCTCATGCCAGTGCTGTTGAAGTGCAATCATTGAAATCAAAATCTCTCCTTCTTATTATTGGTGGAAGTATTGCATCTTATAAAGCCCTTGATTTGATTCGCCGTTTACAAGAACGTGGAGCACATTTAAAAGTTGTGATGACAAAAGCGGCGCAAAAATTTATTACGCCTTTAGCCGCTGAAGCTTTAAGCGGTGGTACTGTATATACTGATTTATTTTCACGCGAAGAAGAACATGATATCGGACATATCCGATTAGCACGTGATGCTGATCTGATTATTTTAGCTCCTGCTACAGCCAACCGCATTGCAAAAATAGCCAATGGAATAGGAGATGATCTGGCTGATTGTGTCCTTTTAGCAGCACGCTGTCCACTCTTGATTGCACCCGCCATGAATCCAGCCATGTGGGTGCATCCAGCAACTATTCGTAATGTTGCACAATTGCACGCAGATGGCGTTCATATCATCGGACCAGAAATCGGAAATATGGCTGAACGTGATGAGATTGGATATGGACGTATGAGCGAACCTTTAACTATTGTCGCTGCTATAGAGAATCTTTTGAATGTGCATGAAAAACCTCTTTTTGGCCGCCATTTCATCGTTACCTCTGGTCCTACCCATGAACCAATTGATCCAGTACGTTATCTTGCTAATCGGTCCTCAGGTAAACAAGGTCATGCCATCGCAACCGCTCTTGCACATTTGGGTGCAAAAGTAACACTTATTTGTGGACCTGTTCATCTTGCAAACCCACAAGAAGTAAAAACAATTCATGTTGAAACAGCACAACAGATGTTAAAAGCCGTTCAAACCGCATTGCCTGCTGATGGTGCCATCTTTGTTGCCGCTGTTTGTGACTGGCGCAGTCAAACGCAGTCTTTACACAAAATTAAAAAGAATGCTCATAAAATACCACCATCCCTTGATATAGTCGAAAATCCTGACATTTTAGCAACGATTGGACACGCTCCAAACCGCCCCTCATTGGTCATTGGTTTTGCTGCTGAAACATGTGATATCATTGCCAATGCGCAAAAAAAATGTGTTGAAAAAGGAGCTGATTTCATTCTTGCTAATGATATTTCTCTTCAAGTAGATGGTACAAGTGTCATGGGTGCTGATACAAATCAAGTTTATCTCGTAAGTAGAAAAAAAGTTGAACAATGGCCTCATATGAGTAAACAACACGTAGCGCAAAAATTAGCAAACGTGATTGTATCATTTTTTGCCCCCCAAACATCTACTCCTCATGAGAAAAATATACCCCTTTGCAAATAAGAACTCTTCAAACGCGTTGATATTAAAACACCTTATAAAATAGAACTGACAATAGGTGTCTATCCATCTCAATTAGTATATAATATTTTTGATTTATAATGATAACCTAGCATTGTTCATATTAAATTAGAATCCCAGACATCGTAAGATTCTCTTATTTCCAATCTCTCTCATATTGAATCAATAAAAATCATTTTCTTGCACGTTTTAAACAAGGATAACTGTATGAATACAAAACGTTTAAGAAAGAACTAAAAGCGCTTATAATGGACCGTCTCAAGAACCAAGGGCTTGTCTCGGACAACACTGAGGATGATGGTGCCAGCGTGCTCTTTTTATTAAGCGTAAAGTTAGTGATGCCCTATAAGTTTTATATTATTCACGAGAGCTTTACCCATATACCATTCACAAACGCTGTTGCGAAATGGGTATGATGAGCGTTGGGAAATGTTTTTTTAAAATCCTATCTCACCCTAGCCTTCATAAAAGTAGAATCTATTGCACCACTGTCTCGCCAGCTTATAAAAAACAAGCTATCATTCACTTTGGCTACCATCAATTTTGACAAAGCTCTTGTAATGGATAAAATTTATAAAAAGCATTTTCTTTCTTCAATGTTTTTATCCCATATTGGTCATATTTATGATATGCAAATAAATGATTTTGATTGTTTCATGATGAGAGCAGCTAATGAGAAAGTATGACAACTTTATTTTGAGCTCTTATTCGCTATGAAAAATAATGTATAAATCAATGATATTATAACATCTCAATGCAATTTGAAGCATATCTCACACTGACGCTTATAAAGAGTGTAGACAAAATTCACTGCACCACTGTCTATAAGTTTATGAAACTGAAGCCTTTATTATTTTCCTCAGTGATCGGTCTTTAAGATTAAATGTGTATGTCCTCTCTCCAGAATACTAAGACCACAAAAACTAGAATTTGATCCATGATATCCTCACATTGTGATGTTTCATGAGAAGCATTTTTATTCCTTTATCGAAAGCTTTGTATCCATACATTGGTCTCGCCTATAATGTGTACGTAAATAATTTTTTGATGTTGAATAGAGTCTTTGAAATTAAAGAATATTTCTATATTTGGGATTCTTATTCAAGTTGAAAATGATCAATTCTCTTCGATAAATTAGTGGTGTTATTATCTAAAAATTATTTGATACAGTGCACCACTTGTATGAAAAGTGCTTCAATGAATGCTTACTTCATTGCACTTATGGCTTTTAAAATTAAAAATTTCATCATTTTTAAGCATCCGTGGTTTCTCCCTTTCTTTGCTTCTTCTCAAAAAACTGCTCTTTTCTATGGGATCTGACGGTCAATCGCCTAAGCTTATTTTTTCCACTTCTATCATATTAATCATTCTGTTGCCCAAAATTAGAATATCTACGGAGCTACTACGTTACCCCTATTCCATTGAACTCAATATTTTTTTGAAAGCGAGAGGCAAAAGCATGCCGCCAAATAGTAGAAAAGTACAGAATTTTAGGAATTGTGCAAAACAATTAAACATTTAGATAAACGAAGTTAGATAACTCTACTGAATAAATAGAAATAAACAACTTTTCTACCAAATAGTTCTTATTCCTTAATTTTTTACATATATCATATAAACGCAATAATCTACACTATGTACAAAAATACTAAAAATTTCTTCTACAACAGCTACTTTGTTAAATTCTTCTTTGTTTTTAAAAATCAAAATTTCTATTTATTCAAACTTTATTTTTAACAAAGAAACCTTAACCGTTTTTTATAATGTTCTTGAAAAAAATCTTGTAATTCAAAGAAAGAAAAAATTACACTGTACATACTTTAAATATATTTCTTGTTTTTTTTGCTTCTTTCCTTAGTTTATTAATCTATGATTTTTACTGCTGCTTATCGTGCTTTACAACGTCTTCTGACCTCGCAATATCGTATTATGATACTGAAAGCATTGGGGGTTACTTTTTTCATTCTCACCATTTTATGGTTATGTGTGCACCAACTTTTTGTGTCTTACTTTTGGCCCTGGATTGCTCAATTTCTTCCTGGACTCCCTAGTTGGGCGGGATGGATTGGTTTTAGCATGCTTATCATTTTTAATCTTGGTTTGGCTCTTTTGTTGGCTTTTTTGATTGCACCGATCTCAGCTATGATTGGTGGTTTTTTCATTGACTCTGCTGCTGAAATCATTGAAAAAGAGGATTACCCAAACGAGCCTATTGGACAAGCTTTGCCGTTTCAGCGTTCTCTTATCATTTCCTTTAAATTTGTTATTTTAAGCCTTCTTGGTAATGGAATTGCTTTTATTTTATTCTTCATACCAGGTATTAATTTAATTGCTTTTTATCTTATTAATGGTTATTTGCTCGGTCATGAATATTTCTTGTTTGCGGCTTACCGTTTTCGAACAGAACAAGATGCCCGTGCTTTTTTACATACTCATTACACAACGGTTTTTGGCGCAGGATTATTGATAGCGCTTTTTGTTTCGATTCCTATTATTAATCTAGCAACACCGCTTTTTGCCGCCGCCTTTATGACACATTTACACAAAACGCTTTCCCAAAAGACATAGCACGCATCACACAAAAATAATGCTCCTTAACTTTAAATCAAACAAAACTTGTAAGCCCCCAAAAGCATAATATAAAATTTTATGCTTTTCTTTTTATTAAGGCAATATATTGATTTATAATGATAATTTATCGTTTTATGACATGAGTGAAAAACCTAAATATTATGAGGGTTTCTCATTTTAATCCTATTCATATTGGATCAATTGAAATCGTTTGTTAATATGTCATAAACGGAGGTGGTGTGCGGATAAAAGTACTTTCAAAAAAGCGTGAAATATCTTTATATGAATCCTCTTAATGCAAACATTATCGTCGTATTGAAAACTGAAAAAGAATATGATGGTGCCGCTTTGTACCCTCTATTTCAGTAAAAACGGATAGCATAATGTCTTTTATACCATTCATGGAGAGTGTATACTCTTCATAAGAGAGTTTTGGAAATTATTGAAAGATATCTGTGTAAAACAAGCACGTAAATGAGTAATATAATGATATTTTGAGCGTATTCTATTTTAATTGTAAAAAGCGTGTGCTTTAAAGAAACCTTTTGAAAAAAATCTTGCTCTGATGTTAGCGTTTCGCTAATATAGCGTTATTGTATTCATTATCTTTAATGGATTATTTTAGCCTTGTTAGCGCCTTATACTATAAGGTTTCTTTTCTTCAAAACTGTTGATACGAATGATTAATTGGATATTCATTTTTTATTAAAAATAAGGCGTTTGTTAACCATCGCAAGGAGTAAATTTTAACACCAAAGTAAAAAATACAAACATGTAAGTTCTTAAAACTTATGAGAAATTTATTATAGGGAATACTCTTCATGATGCGTATGATTGTTATGATATGGGAAAAATTAAAAATTAAAAAACAAGCTATACGTACGCTGATAAAAGTATTAAATAGACTCCTTTGTTCAACCGGTAAAGTAAATGTGACTGCTTAAGTTCTATATTCTTTCAAATCATGCAAAAGATGCACAATATTTAAAGGAAGGTTATAAAGATGAACTGGATTACAAATTATGTTCGTCCTAAAATTAACTCTATATTGGGGCGCCGTGAAATTCCAGAAAATCTATGGATTAAAGATCCTACCAGTGGTGAAATGGTCTTCCATAAAGATCTGGAAGCTAATCAATTTGTAGCTCCCAATTCTGGTCATCATATGCGTATCAGTGCTAAAAATCGTCTCATGCATTTTTTTGATGATGGTGTTTATACAGCTCTTGAAAATCCAAAAGTTGTAACAGATCCTTTAAAATTTCGTGACGAAAAACGCTATATTGACCGGTTAAAAGATTATCGTTCTAAACTTGGGGTTGATGACAATATTTTAAGTGCACGTGGTACGATTGAAGGCTTACCAATTATTGCAACTGTTCAAGATTTCGCCTTTATGGGTGGATCACTTGGTATGGCTTCAGGAGAAGCTATTATCAAAGCTTTTGATACTGCCATTGCTGAAAGGCGTCCGCTGGTTCTTTTTGCTGCTTCTGGTGGTGCACGAATGCAAGAAGGAACACTCTCGTTGATGCAAATGCCCCGTACAACTGTAGCGATTGAAATGTTGAAAGAAGCAAAGCTTCCCTATATTGTTGTGCTGACTAATCCAACCACCGGTGGTGTTACTGCTTCTTACGCCATGCTTGGTGATATTCACATTGCCGAGCCTGGCGCTATGATTGGTTTTGCTGGTCCACGTGTGATTCAACAAACTATACGCGAAACCCTACCAGAAGGTTTTCAAAGTAGTGAATATCTGCTTGAACATGGTATGATTGATATGGTTGTATCGCGTTTAGAAATGAAAACAACAATTGCGCGTATTTTACGCTTGATGATGAAACGCCCTGCTGTTTTTAACCCTTCCGATCCATCCCCAACAGACTCTCAAACATCGCTTTCTAGGACAAAAGCAGCTTAAGTTTATGCAACAAAGTCAAATACAAAGGGTGGTGGATGATTTACTAAGAAATTATCCGAAAAAATTTGATCTTTCTTTAGAGCGTATTGTTCACCTTTTAGAGCGTCTTGGTAACCCACATTTAAAACTTGCCCCTGTTATTCACATCGCTGGAACAAATGGCAAAGGATCTGCTTCAGCAATTTGCCGTGCTCTTTTGGAAAGTGCAGGATACCGCGTTCATGTTTATAGCTCACCTCATCTCGTCAACTGGAATGAACGCTGCCGGTTAGGTCAAAAAGGAGGTGGTCAACTTGTTACAGAAAACCAATTGGCTGAGACAATCCGTGAAATTATAAAAGTAAATCGTCAAGAGCCGATTACTATTTTTGAAATTTTTACAGCCGCTGCCTTTATGTTGTTTAGTATACATCCAGCTGATGTTGTCATTTTAGAAGTTGGATTGGGAGGACGTTTTGATGCTACCAATGTCGTTAACAAACCAGCTGTATCGCTTATTATGCCCATTGATTATGATCATGAGAGCTTTCTTGGAAATACAATTGCTCAAATCGCTTTTCAAAAAGGGGGAATTATAAAACCAAACGTTCCAGTGGTCATCGGAAAGCAGAATTATGAAGAAACTCTTGCTACTTTAATACCCCTTGCCGATAAAAATAAAGCATCTTATGCTCTCTTTGATCAAGATTATCAAAGCTATAAAGAACATGGACGTATGGTTTTTCAAAACCATCAAGGTCTCATGGATCTTCCTCTTCCTAACCTTATTGGAGACCACCAAATTGCTAATGCTGGTGCATCTCTTGAAGCAGTTTATCAAGCGGGTTTTCAACTTTCAGAACAAACCATAAATGACGCTTTGAAAAATATTTATTGGCCCGCACGAATGCAGCATCTTACCCAAGGACTTTTGGTTGATCAACTATCTCCTGATATTGATTTATGGTTAGATGGTGGTCACAATCCTGCTGCAGGAAAAGTTATTGCGGCAGAACTTACACAATGGAGAAAAAAAACAGATCGCCCCATTATTATGATTGCTGGCATGCTTAATACCAAAGATGCTGTCGGTTATTTTCGTCCTTTAGCTAACCTTGTCGATAAAGTATATACGATACCGCTGCTTAACAATATTGCCAGTATCTCTCCAACAGACTTAGCTAAATCAGCCCAAAAAGTAGGAATCCCTGCTGCCCCAAAAGCGCACCTACAAGATGCTTTACATAAAATTAAAATGGAATATAAAGAGGCTATTGTTCTTATTAGTGGTTCTCTTTATCTTGCGGGTGATATTTTGCGTGACAATAAAACACCACCGTGCTAGATAATTAGCTATTTTTAAAGCTTTGAAAGATAGACTTTTTAATCATGCAACTTGATTGTGCACTTTATCAACATCCTAAACTCATTACTGTTTTTGGCGGATCCGGTTTTGTAGGACGACATGTCGTTGAAACTTTGACTAAGCGGGGATATCGCGTTCGTATCGCTGTTCGTTGTCCACAAAAAGCTTATTATATGCTCCAAATAGGAGAAGTAGGACAAACCCAAATGCTTAAAACAGATATCAAGCATCGTGCCTCTGTTGCACGCGCGTTGCTTGGAGCTGATGCGGCAGTGTTTTTGCCTGGTAGCTTAAAACAAGCAAGTCAATCGAATTTTAAAAACACACAAATTGATGGTGTTTACAATGTTGCTGAATTAACAGCAGAAACTGGTATTCCGCTCATCTATATGTCAACACTTGTGGCTAACGAGAATGCTTCATGTCTTTATGCACGTGTTAAGTTTATGGGTGAACAAATCATTCACAACAAGCATCTTCAAGCAATTATTATCCGTCCATCCGTTATCTTTGGACCAGAGGATTGTTTCTTTAACACCTTAGCAGATTTGTCACGTTTTTTACCAATTATGCCTCTTTTTGGAGGTGGACAAAGCAAATTGCAACCCGTGTATGTTGGTGACGTTGCTGAGTTTATCGTGCGCGCTTTAGATGGACAGGTTGCTTGGGGAAAAAATTATGATCTTGGTGGTCCCCAGATTATCACCCTCCAAAATACTCTTGAAAATATACTCAAAATTATTCACCGTAAAAAAACAATCCTATCTATGCCTCTTTCTGTCGGTCTATTGATTGGAGGAATTTTGGGAACAATCGGTAAATTGCCTTTTGTACCAACACTCGTAACAGCCAATCAGATACGTTTTTTGCAAATGGATAACATTGTCTCTAAAGAAGCTATAGAAAATGGATATACTCTAGAAGGTGTGGGTATTACCCCCAGAGCAATGGCAGCATTCTTGCCAAGTTATCTCTGGCGATTTCGTCCACATGGTCAATTTTCCCAAAACCTACTCGTCTAGAATAAATTCTTCCAAAACTGAGTTAATTATTTGATTTATAATTCATAGCGCGTTGTTAGCGGTTTTAAAATCAGAGTGTTCAATAGAGTGATGTTTTTACATTTTAAATACTCTATTCAGTATCACAAAAAATGTTTAATCGTATATCTATAGTCTTTTGATAAAAATCGTTGAAAACAGGAGAAAAGCACTTCTTATAAACTGTCTTTATCCAAGAGCAGGTGCAACATTGGAATCCTAAAGAACCGATTCTGAACTGCCTATCCATAAACATGATAATCTATGGCTTTACATTTATATTATTTTGCTAAAAAGCTTAATAATGAGATTAAAGTAATTCTTCCTTTTTCAACAACCGCATAAGTGAGTAGAATACGAGTATACTACTTTCGATATTATCCCATAAAAATCAATATAAAAACTGTAAAGCAATGCACCATTTTTATTATTTAAAAGGTATTCCCTCTGGAGACTTTTAAAAGCTTTAAAGTTACGTGAAAAGGATAGAATTTTGTTTATATAATAAAACTTATCATGAAGATCTCCTACTCCGTCAGCAACATCACTACTCAGATCCATAAATGCATATTTGTTGCACAAATTTATGGAGATTTTAAAAGAGCTTTTTCACATAAAGAAGTCCTCTTCTTGTCTTGCATTTTTTTTTAATTTCTCCTACCGTCTTGGAAAAACTTATTTTAAAGGAATGAAGAATGGCAGCTCAAGATTTTGTTGTCAAAGATATTGCACTTGCTGCTTATGGTCGTAAAGAACTTGATATTGCTGAAACAGAAATGCCTGGTTTGATGGCTTGTCGTAAGGAGTTTTCTTCCAGTCAACCTTTGCGCGGAGCGCGTATTTCTGGCTCATTGCACATGACAATTCAGACAGCTGTTTTAATTGAAACATTAAAAGCGATTGGCGCCGATATACGATGGAGCTCTAGCAATATTTTTTCTACGCAAGACCATGCAGCAGCAGCTATCGCCGCAACTGGCATTCCTGTATTTGCCATTAAAGGTGAAACATTGGAAGAATATTGGACTTATATAGATGCAATCTTCCAATGGCCAGATGGTAATCCTTCCAATCTTATTTTAGATGATGGAGCTGACGCCACAAACTATATTTTAATGGGAAGTCGTGCAGAACAAAATAAAGATATTTTATCGCATCCCAAAACAGAAGAAGAAGAAATTTTTTTCAAACAAATACAAAAGCGTATGGATGCAACGCCAGGTTTTTTTACACGACAGCGCGCGGCAATTAAAGGTGTAAGCGAAGAAACCACAACAGGTGTAAACCGTCTTTATCAGTTACAAAAAGAAGGACTTCTACCTTTTCCTGCTATTAATGTTAATGATAGCGTCACTAAATCAAAGTTTGATAATAAATATGGATGTAAAGAATCATTGGTCGATGGTATTCGACGTGGAACAGATGTGATGATCGCTGGTAAAACTGCCATTGTCTGTGGTTATGGTGATGTAGGAAAAGGTTCAGCAGCATCTCTTTCTGGTGCTGGGGCTCGTGTTAAAGTAACAGAAATTGATCCTATCTGCGCTCTTCAAGCCGCTATGGATGGCTATGAAGTTGTTAATTTGGATGATGCTGCTTCCAGTGCTGATATTATCATCACGACAACAGGCAATAAAGATGTTGTTCGTTTAGATCATATGCGACAAGTAAAGGATATGTGTATTCTTGGAAATATTGGTCATTTTGATAACGAAATCCAAGTCGCTGCCCTTAGAAATTTGCCATGGACAAATATTAAACCACAAGTTGATATGATCACCTTTCCCGATGGAAAACGCATCATTTTGCTCTCTGAAGGGCGTTTGTTAAACCTCGGGAATGCGACTGGGCATCCTTCTTTTGTCATGTCGGCCTCGTTTACTAATCAAGTTTTAGCGCAAATTGAACTTTTTACCCGTTCAGAACACTATACAAATGAAGTCACTGTTTTGCCTAAACATCTTGATGAAAAGGTTGCACGTCTACATCTGGATCGGTTAGGAATAAAATTAAGTGTTTTATCAGAAGAACAAGCCGCTTATATTGGAGTCTCACCACAAGGACCTTATAAACCAAACCATTACCGTTACTAATACGTTTCCTTGGGTTAAAAAAGGGAAAGATGCCGTGCTCAGCTTTGGTGACTATAACCCCAAAGAAAAAACTCAAAAAGAGATCCGAATCTATACGTATATATTTTGCTTTTTTTTCTTTTTTTCTCCAACATGCGCTTTTGCTCAGTCATTGGAAGGTTATTTACCATTTTTCTTCACTTTGCCGAATGGTCCATGGCTGCTTTTAGCGCTGTGTGGAGGAATTTCTTGTGCTTCACTTCTCTCGTGTATAGCTGTTACCGTGCGTGCAAAAAAAACTGCACAGAAGCCTTTGAAGATAATTCAGGCAAATTTTTCTGAAAAACTTAAATATTATGAATGGCTTCTGGAAGAAACCGAGCAATTCCTTCTTATTTGGGAAAATCCAACAACCTTACCCCGTGTTGTTGGTGCTCTTTCTGCATTGCAAAAAATAGGAATCGATCAGAAAGATTTTCAGCGTTTTGAGCTCTGGGTTGAAGAAAATTCTCTGCGAGAACTTGATTATGCATTGACTCAACTACGTTGTAAATGTCACCCTTTTGATCTTTCTATCACCACCACAAACAATGTACCGCTACAAGTTACAGGAGTCATCGCAGGAACAGTCGCCATTGCTCGTTTTCAAGATATCTCAAAACAACAGAAAGAAAATTCTCGTTTACAGAAAGATATCGCCCGCCTTCTTACTGAACTGAGAATGCAGCGTAATCTTCTTGATCTTATTCAAGAGCCCGTATGGATAAAAGATTGTGAAGGAAAAGTTTGTTTTATCAATCGCGCCTTTAGAGAAATGACAGACTTTCGTGAAGACAGTGATGACGTGGGGGATCTTTTCAATGAAAATACACAACGCAAAACAGATGAAACAGAAACAATTTTTCAAGAACATGTTTATACGGTTATTGGTGGAGAACGGCACCGTTTTCATCTCACACGTATTACAACAGCTGAAGGGATGGCAGCTTTTGCACGTGATGACAGCGCATATGAAAATCTTGCTCATGAATTAAGATATGTTCTTCAAAGCCATTGTGAAACACTTGACCAAATTTCAACAGCTGTAGCCATTTTTGATACAAACCAAAAATTAAAATTCTGTAATCATGCTTTCAAAATTTTATGGCCGTTGGAGAGTTCTTTTTTAGAAAGTGAACCAAGCCATACATTGTTTCTTGAACGTTTACGTGAAAAGGGGCTCATTGCTGAACACCCTGATTGGCGCGCATGGAAAGAAGAACTTTTAAAAGCCTATTGGCAAACAGAATCGAACCAACAAATTTGGAATCTTCCAGATGGACGTACGGTGCGTGTTGTCTCGAACCCTCATCCACAAGGAGGTGTCACTTGGCTTTACGAAAACCTTACAGAAAAAATTGATCTTGAGCGCCGTTATAATACACTTATTAAAATACAAGGTGAAACACTTGATAAACTTTCTGAAGGTGTGGTCGTTTTTGGTACTGATGGACGCCTTCGCTTATCGAATCCTGCCTTGTCGAAATTGTGGTCTCTTCCTTATAATTTACTGGTAGAAGGAACCCATATTACGCAGTTACAAAGCCATTGTTCAGCCTTAACCTTGGGGCAAGAATGGGATCAATTTACCAAGTTCATTACCGGTTTTGCTGAAAAACGTGAAACATTTTCAGGTCGTATAGATCTTAAAAATGATATGATTATTGACTATACTCTGGTCCCTCTTCCTAATGGACAAACGATGCTTACTTTTGTGAATGTTACGGACACTGTCCATGTTGCGCGTGCTCTTCAAGAAAAAAATGAAGCATTAGAAAGTGCTGATCGTTTGCGTAATGAATTTGTCCAACATGTTTCTTATGAATTACGCACACCTCTCACCAATATTATTGGATTTTCCGATATTTTACGTGATCAAATTTTCGGCTCTATCAATGAACGTCAACAAGAATATCTTGAACACATTCATTCAGAATCAGGAACTCTTTTAAATATTGTTAACGATATTCTTGATCTTGCTACCCTTGATGCAGGCATTATGGAGTTGGACATAAAATCGGTTAACATTGCCGATGCTATGATACAAGCAGTAGCACGTGTAGAAGATCGCCTTAATGAACGTCATATTACGCTTTTACAACAAATTTCTCCTTCCTTAAATTCTATTTCTGCTGATGAAAAACGCTTGCATCAAATTTTTGTGAATGTACTGAGTAATGCTATTAATTTTGCAACGGAGGCGAGTACTATTGAATTTTGCGTCGATGAACAAGATGATAACATTGTCTTTAGCGTTCACAATCAGGGCTCTGACATCCCAGAAGACGTCCTTGATCGTATTTTTAAACGTTTTTCTTCCCATTCACACCATGGTGGGCGTGCGGGAGCGGGTCTTGGCCTTTCCCTTGTAAAAAGTTTCGTTGAACTACACGGTGGACATGTTGAAATTCTTACCGGTTCTGGAAAAGGAACAACAGTTAAATGTTTTTTCCCACTCTCCAAAGGAGATACGATTTTTTAATTTTAACCTTTATGATAACAAAAATTTTTCATCCATTTCATGGAACTTTTAATGAATTTTAGTTTTTTTCTTGAAAATGAAGAGGCAACAAAGCTTTTTGCACAAAATTTAGCTCTTTCTTTAAAGCCAGGAGATCTTGTAACGCTGCAAGGAGATCTTGGAACTGGAAAATCAACCATTGCACGTACAATCATTCAAACACTTGCGAACGATAACACTATGGATGTTCCAAGCCCTACTTTTACTCTTGTGCAAAGCTATCAACTTCCAAAGTTTGAAATTATTCATGCTGATCTTTATCGCCTTTCTATGGCAGAAGAAATTGATGAATTAGGGCTTCATGAAGCTCGTGAGAAAAATATTTTACTTGTTGAATGGCCAGAAAGAAATACAGCTCTTTTAGAGCTCGCCACTTTTGCACTCACCTTACACTATAAAGAACATGGGCGTCATGTAACAGTTAGATCAGCGCAACATTCCATTGAATGTTTGCAACAGTCTTTTACAATTCGTACATTTTAAAAAAACATGAACATCATCATTTTTTAATTTGATAATACCTCAGTACTACCTATGAAATCTGAGATGATGAACAACATAAAGAAGGCTTCATAGAGGCACCAACCATGGAAGATGAAACGAAATGCTGACTCTTTTATATCACAATGACATAAATTGCAAAGAACAGCCGTTAATTTATAGAAATTCATCAATTTATTTTAGAGAATAGTATAAGAGAATTTTAAATTGAAGTGATAACCCTTTAGAAGAGCATTATATAACCTGTAGTGAATTGCTTGTTTCTTTCTGCTTAAAAGTTGTGAGCTTTAGAAAAGTAATTTGCAAAGTTTTTGCTTAAAATCTCCCTTTATGTGTTGAAAGCACTATCTATCTCAATAGTCTTATCTAAGAAGAAATACCTTTATGAAATTATCATTCACCGAGTATTTTTAACACGCATATAAGGAAAGAATTGCCTATATTCTTCATACAAAGTAATTTTTTATAAAAATGGTCAATTGAATCATGCATAAAAGCACGAATTCTTAAATTCATTTAAAATTTTGATTTTTATTGTCTTTTCATTATAATATAATGCAAAAAAGAATATTTTAAAAAAGTCAAAAGGAGAGACAAAACTTCTCTCCTTTAGAGTGATTATATGTGGAATTAACTAAGCCCATCTTTTATCCATTCAGAAAGACGTCCTTTAGAGGTAGCGCCAACCATATTCGATGAAATATTTCCATTTTTAAACATTAATAATGTAGGGATAGA
This sequence comes from Bartonella sp. AA168HLJHH, assembly GCF_042197365.1. Classification (NCBI taxonomy): domain Bacteria; kingdom Pseudomonadati; phylum Pseudomonadota; class Alphaproteobacteria; order Hyphomicrobiales; family Bartonellaceae; genus Bartonella; species Bartonella sp. AA168HLJHH. Next base: position 338,860 of record NZ_JBHIRS010000001.1, read on the forward strand.
ACGTACTCCGTATTGGGTAGCCAGTTCCGGATTTTCATCAATATTTACCTTAGCAATTTTAACTTGATTTTGCATTTCTATTGAAATTTCATCCAACATTGGAGCAATCACTTTGCAAGGGCCACACCATTCTGCCCAAAAATCAACCACAATAGGGGTGGAAGAAGTTAGAACTTCACTTTCGAAATTGTCCTTATCAACTTTTATACACGTCATTGATTTATCCTTTATATTCACCTTTTATAGATTGGTATAATAACAATTCATATCAAGTTATTGCAAAGATAAATTATTAAAGGACTTTTTTACACCAGAGATTGTGCGTTGTGTTTGTTTGAGCGATTTTATGAAAGTAAATAAAATGTAAAAATGCTTTGCAAGGAAAAGAGTAGCTTATAAGGCAACTTCACTAAGAAATGCCTCAAGTTTTTCTGGAGGAAGTTTAAAAATTTTGGCTTCTTTACTGTAGATAAGCAGAGCCTGTATATCTTTATCGGGATGAATAGCTTGCAATAATTTTCGATAAAGAGCCATTTGCAACCAATGATGGGAAGCAATAGCAGCTTCATTTTCTGGCGGGGTTCCTGTTTTAAAATCTGCAAAGATAACACTGTTTTGCGTGATGTAGAGACGGTCAATTTGACCAGAGATTGCTTGTTCTTTTCCACGAATTTTCACAATACCCATTAAGGAGACCTCAGCACGTGAATGCTCAGAGAAAAGGGGCTTGAGGTAAACATGATCTAATATTTTCCAAATATGGCAAAGAGCATCTTCTCTTTGGCTCTCATGCCAATGAGAGGCTTTGATATTGAGATAGTTTCGAGCATAATCTCGACGTTTTTGTGGGGGACAATCGGGCAAATACTGTAACAATCGGTGAACGAGATTACCATATTCAATGGAAAAAGCTCTGTTTGTGTTCATGGCTCCTAAAACAGGTGAAGTGGTAAGCTGTTTTGGACTTGAGGACAGCTCTGTATCAGCTTCAATGGAAAGGCTCGCCACTGACGGTTTTAACGGTTTTGGTAGCACTGGTTCTTCTGGTATTTTATGGGAGAAAAAAGCAGGCAAAGGTGGTAAGGTTTGGCATTCAGCGGAAGGAACTTTTGAGTTTATAGAAGCAGAAGAAGCAGGTGTAATGCAATAACGCCAAGCTGCAATATCTTCCGAAGAATCTTTTATAGCAAGGGCATGCGGTTCGAGGGCTTTTTTTACGAGTTGTAACCATGTATGAGATGGCGTTTTCGGACCTTTATACCCACAAATAAACAAGCGATCTTCAGCACGTGTCATTCCTACATAAAGAAGACGCCTATATTCTTCTTCTGCACGCTCTTTTAAATATGAAATTGCTTGTTTAGAGAGTTTTGTATTAAACTTTTCATTGGGATGCCAAATAAAGGCTTGTTTTCCGTTCCATTGTGCATTGTTTAAAGGAACTTTAAGCAAGTGAGGCGCATGCTGAGGATGCCAAATCGCACTGCCAGGATCGACTAAAAACACAACAGCAGCCTCTAGTCCTTTTGCAGCATGAACAGTCATAATGCGAATTTCTTCATTACTTTGTTCAAATTCACGTTTAATTTCTGGTTCGCTTGCACTTAATGTTTCTAAAAAAGCTTGTAATCCTGGTAATCCTGTTTTTTGAATAGTGAGCGTATAATCCATAAAAGCATCGAGCACATCATTTGCTTCAGATCCTAAACGGGATAGAATTTTTTGCCGTCCCTTATCATTATTCAAAATATGGCTATAAAACTCGAAAACTGGTATTTTATCCACTAAAGCGCGATAATGGTTTAGCTTTTCAAAAGCATCTTTAAAAGATACCTGCGATGATGTATGCGCACACAGACTTTGCCAAAGAGAGCCGGTGCGGTGTGCGGCAAGCTGATAGAGTTCCTCTTCACTAAGAGCAAAAAGTGGGCTTTTTAAAACACAAGCAAGAGAAAGATCATCTTGTGGCTGTAAAACAAAACGCGCAAGCGCCATTAAATCACGGATACTAATATGTTTGGTAAGCTGTAAACGATCAGCCCCTGCTACGGGAATATTACGGTGTTTAAGAGCACGAGAAAGAGCTGAGACAAATTGATCACGTTTACGGACCAAGATCATAATATCACTTGCACGTATTAAGCGTCCTTTTGCTGGAAGCATTTCGCCTTTTTGTAACCAGTCAGCAATCGTTTCAGCAATTTTTTCTGCTAAACGGACTTCAGGTGTATCTAAATGATTAACAGTTGCATGCCAATCTTGAGGAAACTCACTCGTTTCTTTTGAAATGGCATCCCATATAACAACTTCACCGGGACTGTGAACACGGATAGCTTCATGCACCGTTTTTGTATTTTCTGCCGAAAGTCCTTTATAGTTTTCTGGTGTTTCAAAAACAAGATCAACGCTTTTAAGAACATCTGCTGTAGAGCGAAAAGAATAATGCAGTTGTATTTTTTCAAATTGCTGATTTGTTTGCTGCACTTTTTTTTGAATAATTCGTCCATTTGCAGCAAAATTTTCTGGAGCAGCGCCTTGAAAAGAATAAATAGATTGCTTTTCATCTCCAACAGCAAAAAGAGTCCGTATGTTTGTTCGTTGGCTATACCCTGAAAAAAATTCCTGTGCCAACAGTTGAATAATTTGCCATTGCTCAGGGTTGGTGTCTTGTGCTTCATCAAGTAGAATATGATCAAGTCCCTGATCAAGTTTATAGTGCACCCATTGGCTTGCACCTTTGCGCTGTAACAAATGAAGTGTACGCTCAATAAGGTCATCAAAGTCTAAGAAGCCATTGGACTTTTTTAGATTCTTATAAATTTTGAGATAAATAGTACAGAGCTGAAAAGCAGCCATATTGAGGGTGGCAACCTTTGCGCATTGATATTTTTCTAAAAGAACAGAAAGCTTGTTTTGTTTATCTTCAAGCATTTGTTGAATAAAAGGCCAAATTTCATCTGATTTTTTATGAAATAAATGTGAAAAATTACGCGGCTCACCTTTTGTTGTAAAATAAATATCAGAAATAATATTGAGAATATTTGTCTGATCATGCACCTTTTCTAATTGGGAAAGTTTTGCCACCATATCCTTAAAGCTTTGATTACCATTGGTTTCACAATGCTTAAGAGCATAAAGAGGAAGGCGCGCTGTTTGTTTAATTTGTTCCAGAAGATATTGATTTGTTTCATTGGGCGCTAAGTTAAAAAGCGCGCGCAATTTTTCTTCTCCATTTTCAGATAAAAGAGAAGATAAAAAATCAGACAATTTATGTTGCTTTTCAACTGCCTCATAGAGCAATTGATTAAAAGTATGTTCGCTAATAACTTGAAGTAACTGTTGCAAAGCAGGTTGTACATCACGACGGGCTAAAAGTTCGCGACGGGATTCTTGTTGTAATTTTTTTCGACCGATATCATCGGGAAGTTCAAAATGCCCTGCAATATTGGCTTCTAACATAAATTGATGTAAGAGAGCTTCACAAAAAGCATGAATCGTTTGAATTTTTAAGCCACCAGGCGTTTCGAGGGCACGCGCAAAGAGTTGCCTTGCATAAGTTAGTTTTTGCGCATTAACAGGTTTTTTTTCAAACCGTGTTAAGGTTTCTTGCAGCTGTGCATCATCGAGCTCATTCCAACTAGAAAGCGTGCGAAAAATTCGTGATTGCATAACAGCAGCAGCAGCTCTTGTATAAGTAAGGCATAAAATACGTGCTGGAGGCGTACCGTTTAAAAGCAAACGGATAACACGTTCACTTAAAACGTGGGTTTTTCCAGATCCAGCATTTGCAGAAACCCACACGTTTTTTTGGGGATGTGTTGCTGTTGCTTGTGCATCAAGAGCGGCTTCAGGAATAGAAAAAAACGTCATGATTACTCTTCTTTATGAAAACCACTTGACCATTCCCACAACCGAGCCAAATGGTCGTAGTCACCTTCATATCGTTTTGACATGGGGACAGCATGTGAGAGATAGCCTTGTTGTGGATTTTGATAATAAGTTATGAGTGCGATAAGATTTTCCCATGCATTTTCAGCAAGATCAACAGCACTTAGATAAGTTTTTCCGTCTTTTTTCTTTAAAAGAATTGATTGGGATTTAATTTCACCTTTTTTGTTAAGGGGAATGTAAAATAAATTTGAGGGTGTAAAATCTTGAAAATCTGGGAAGCCCCCTTGTATGAGTAAAGCTGTTTCTAAAGCCAATTGCGGAAATAATAATTCACGAACTTGTTTTGATAAAGGAGGCGTTCCGGTTTTGAAATCTAGAATTTCAACCGTTTTATCTGGCAAAACATCAAGACGATCAGCACGTCCTGAAAGGGTTACCCCTGTTGTTCCTATAGGGATTTTTTGTGATACCACTTCCGAATATCGCTCTCGCAGTCCTAAACTTTGTTCCCATTGAATAAAGCGTGGAGCAAGATTTTCAAAACTATTCCACCAAATTACTTCAATATCGGGTGGAAAGTTGAATTTATCAAACTCTTTACGCCCAATAGCAAGCAGTACATTGAGTGCATTTGCAGCATTTAGATTTTTCATTTGTGTGCAAAAAGCTGCAAGAATAGCGTGATAAAGTGTTCCACGTTCTGAAGCGCTAGGATCATGAATAAGTTCTTTAAGTGGTTTGAGCCTTAAGATTTTTTTGGCATAAATAGCATAGGGATCATATCGCAATGTTTCTATTTCAGTGACTGAAAAATGGCGCGGGCGTATATCAAGAGGTGGAGAAGGGCAAGGACGTTCCACCTCAGAAGTTATGCTTGTATGATCAAGCATCTTTGCCCAATGGCGTAGTATTTCACCTCGTTCACGGATTTGTTCCCAAACCTGTTTTCCTACAACTGTTTCCATGCGTTGTAGCCAGCGTGATGGAATGGAAGGCGTATGATTAACGCGCAATGCGCGACTCATCACCACTTTATCCATTCCCATCGCCCATTGAAAATCATGCGCAGAAAGACCAATACGCTGCTCTGGTGGTTCCAGAGTTAACATCATTTTCATCGGTCGCGATAAAAAAGCATCATTTCGGGTTGATATTGGCCATGACCCTTCATTAAGACCGCCGATGACCACTGTATCAACCGTTTGCAAACGCGATTCCAAAGTACCCCAGATGAATAAACGTGGATGTCCTCCAGGCGAAGGTGCGACGGAACGAGTTGCTATTATGGCAGAAAACATAGCAGGCCATTCGCAAAGATGAAATGTTAATCCTGATTGATCACTGACCAATTCACGTAGAAACTTTGATAGGGCTTGTCCTGCTTCGTGTTGATAAAGATGTGCAAGAGAATTATCCTCATTGCGACCAAAATTTTCAAAAACCTCAACAGTTGCTATTGCAGCCTCATTGATGGTGCATTCTTTCTCTTGTTTCATAAGAGATGTTAAAGGTTCAACAGCTGTCCTCAAAAGATGACAAAGGAGACGTGCTTCTTCACATTTCTGCTGATCAAGGGTGTCGATTTCAGAACTATTATGAAAGGATGTATCAATCCATTTTTCAAGAAATTGATCACACTCGCAAAGATTGATGCGCCCTGTATTCCCTCGAAGAACAAAAAGTTCAAAATTTTCTGCCATTTCCCGTAAACGATGACGATTTTGTTGGAGTGTTGTAAGGGGATGTTTAAGAAGAGAAAGAAAAGCAATGGGATCATCAGGTTGCAATACATTTTCTAAGATAAGTCGTAAGAGAGTTACAGGCAATGTTTGTGCAAGTGGTATTCCGCCTGAATCATTTGCTTCAATTCCAAATCGCTGTAATTCCACGGCAACACGGCGTGCTAAATTACGGTCATTTGTAATAAGGGCTGCAGTTTTTTTGGGTTTTTCAATAGCTTTGCGTAAGGTAACAGCTATAGCGAGAGCTTCTTCACGTTCATTTATAGCTTCAATAAATGACCAATCTGCACAAAGATTTTCATAATCATCACGGACAATTTGTATCCATTTATCTGTTGTAGAAGCAGGTCGGAGTGCTTCTGATAAAAGAGCCATTCGTTTTTTCTTTGTTATACTTTGTTGGCCAATTTCGCAAACATGATGACGTTGACACTCCATGAGAGTTAGAAGTTTTTTTAAATGATATTGAGGATGGCTAAAAACATTTTCTGCAGGATCAAAAAAATCACAAGCTGTTTTTTCTTTATTGCTTGTGCTTAGTGCATTCCATTGTTCTTCATCCATATGAAGATCAAGGCCAGGAAGAACAACAGCCCCTTTGGGCAGAGAAGCTATAACCTTTAAAAGATGAGAAACTGCGGGCATAGAACCTGACACACCAGCAGCAATGATAGGTTTATCAGGCTGCGTGCATCGCAAAGTCTCTGCATGCATTGTGAGTGCTTGATTACGCCATTCCGCGGGATTGCTTCGTTGCCTCTCGGTCAAGATTTGTGGCCAATTTTGCGTAACAATAGTCAGAAAGTCGAGCGTTATTTGCCACCATTCAGCGACCATATCAGGTGCAATATCTTTAAGTTTCGACCAATCTGCTCCTTCTGTTTCAATTTCGTCCATCAAATGCGCTAAATCCTGAGCAAGCCAAATTGCATCAGCACTATGAGCCGGAATAAGTACACCTTCTGTACCAAACATGGCACGCAGATGCGCAGGTAAATTTTCACGCCATGGGCGAATAAGGCGCGCTAAAAGCAGTAAGCGTTCACTTTTTCCAATGGGTGGATTCAGAGTGCTGGTATGATTTTCAACAAAAAGGAAACTGTCTTCATCGACATCTCCTAGAGCACGAATGGTTGGTAAGAAAGTTGATTGTGTATCGCTTCTTTCAACAAAGGCTAAACGTAAAGCGCGAGCAGCACGACGTGTCGGAACATAAATAAGGCTATCGGCAAGAGCAGTTTGAATGTCTCCATTGGGAGCGAAATTATCAATAAGGGTACCGGAGAGCAGTGCCTCAACAAAGTGAGGCAAAAAAGCCATTCCAGAAGATATAGAAAAGACACGTGGTTTATAAGTCATATGATCTCATATTGGGAATAACAAATTTCATCTTATTGATTATTTGCTTTATTTTGACTGTATACAATTTTCATACAAGAAAAAACTGAAAAGCTCTATTTATACAGGAGATTTTTAGCTGACATTCAAAATACTGAAATATATGACCTTGTCTTAAGCTATTGTGAAAAAATATATCAAAATTTTAAAAGACGTTACAATTACAAATATATTATAACTTATTGAATATTATAAAATAAATTTACCGTATTCTTTATACAGTGCAATCTGAAAGTGTTCTTTACATACTCCTTTTGTTTTCAGAAAAAATAACAATATTCAGATCCCCAACTCAATATGAAAAATCATTATCAACCAAATTGTTACATAAAAAATTCTTCTTTACATTAAAAGCTTACTTGATAATCTTTAAAAGTAGAAAATTTTATCTTAGGAGCTCTTTCTGCTTCATAATTTAATGAAAAATGGTTCTCCGCTAAAAAAACTGGATCACCTTCTAAATCATACGCAATAGCAGAGCGGTGATTGCTGAGAAACTTTTGCAACTCATCTTTGCTCTGCGCTGAAATCCAACGGCATAAATTAAAGCGTGCAAACTCAAAATTCACTGGCAAAGAATATTCTATTTTTAATCGCTCTTTTAAAACATCAATTTGCAAAGCACCAATAACACCAATGAGAGAAGGCGACCCATCATCAGGAATAAACAATTGCACAACCCCTTCTTCAGCCATTTGTTGCAAAGCTTCTTTGAGCTTTTTTGCTTTCATTGGATCGCCCAAACAAACACGACGCAAAATCTCTGGTGCAAAATTTGGTACTCCCTTAAAGAGGATATCTTCTCCTTCAGTCAAAGTATCGCCGATACGCAATGTTCCATGATTAGGGATTCCTACGATATCACCAGCATAGGCTTGATCAGCAATTTGGCGCGAACGCGCAAAGAAAAATTGTGGAGCCGAAAGTGTCATCGGTTTTCCTGTTCGGACCAACTTTGTTTTCATACCACGTTCAAGTGTTCCCGAGCATACCCGAAAAAATGCAATACGATCACGATGATTAGGATCCATATTCGCTTGAATTTTAAAAACAAATCCCGTCATTTTAGGTTCAGTTGCTATGATATTGCGCTGATCTGCACTTTGATCACGAGGACTTTGACCAAAATCAATAAGTGCATTGATCAAATCACGAACACCAAAATTTCGTAAAGCTGAACCAAAATAAACCGGAGTCATATGACCTTCACGGAAAGCTTGAAGATCAAAATTCTTGCAAACACTTTGAGCAAGTTCTACCCCTTCAATAAAAGTGGAACGTTGATATTCAGGGAGTAAATGGACAACCTCACTGGGATTTGAAACGATCCGCTGTGTTATCTCATCATCTTTTTGGCGAAAACGGTTATGATGAAGGTCATAGGTCCCGACAAAATCTTTACCCGACCCAATGGGCCATGTTATGGGGGCGGTATCAAGAGCAAGCTTTTCTTCAATTTCATCTAAAAGCTCTATAGGATCACGTGCCTCACGATCCATTTTATTGATAAAAGTAACAATAGGAATATCCCGCATCCGACACACTTCAAACAATTTTAATGTTCTAGGCTCAATCCCGCGGGCCCCATCCAACACCATAACAGCACTATCAACAGCTGTGAGTGTGCGATAGGTATCGTCTGAAAAATCTTCATGGCCTGGGGTATCTAGGAGATTAAAAATATGATTTTCATATTCAAACGTCATCACCGAAGTCACAACGGAAATACCACGATCACGCTCAATATTCATCCAATCAGAACGGGTTTGAATACGATCTTTTTTGGCTTTTACTTCTCCTGCAAGTTGAATAGCACCACCAAACAATAAAAGCTTTTCTGTTAATGTTGTTTTCCCCGCATCTGGGTGAGCAATAATTGCAAATGTACGGCGTCGCTTTACTTCCTGCACTCTTCGTTCCATTATTCCTCCACAGGACGTGCAAGTGTTTCAGCAATCAGTGCACGCATTTCATTAATCCCATAAAGCGCTATAAATGATCCCCATCGTGGACCTCGCTCTTGTCCAAGAAGGACTTCATACAACATTTGAAAAAAAACATTAGAAACACCAGGCCCACCTTCAGGGCTTTTTTTGCTATGATCTTGATAGCGTTCCGTTAATCGTGCAACATCAAGAAGCATATTTTGTAATATGTTGCCATCAACAGTTTCAGGTAAATGAGCTAATTTTTCATCAATTTGTGCTAATGTTGCTCGTTCGCTATCATCTGGTATACGAAATTTCTTGTTTGGTTTAACAAAAACATCAAAATATTTAATGGCAAACTTCACCAATTGATCAAGTTCTGGATAAGTTTGTGCATTTGCTTCTTTAGCGTAACGAGAAATAAAACCCCAAAGAACTTCTGCATTCTCCGCATTTGAAGCACTTACCAAATTTAAAAGCATCGCAAAGGATACAGGCAAATCAACCTGCGGTGGACAACCATTATGAATATGCCATACAGGATTACTGAGCCGTTCTTGCCATTTTTGACGACCATAAGCAGAAAGATGAGCATAATATTCATCTACAGCTTTAGGAATAACATCAAAATAAAGCCTTTTTGCTGTTTTAGGTTTTGAAAACATATAAAGCCCTAAACTCTCTGTTGGGGCATAAGTAAGCCATTCATCAATGGTTAAGCCATTTCCCTTGGATTTGGAAATTTTCTGCCCTTTCTCATCTAAAAAGAGCTCATAGTTGAATCCTTCTGGGGGGGTTCCACCTAATACTTTACAAATTTTAGAAGAAAGATTTGTGGAATCGATAAGGTCTTTTCCGGCCATTTCATAATCAATGCTAAGTGCTGTCCAACGCATTGCCCAATCTACCTTCCACTGACACTTAACTTTGCCCCCCGTAACCTCTGTTTCTATGGTTTCTCCTGTTTCAGGTTCAATATAAGTGACAGTCCCTTTTTCAACATTACGCGCAATCATCGGTACCTGTAATACTTTTCCAGAAAAGGGAGAAATCGGTAGAAAGAGTGAATAGGTCGCTTGCCGTTCTTCACCTAATGTTGGTAAAATAATTGCCATAACCTTGTCATAACAGGCAAGGATTTTCAAAAGTGTTTCATCAAAACGACCGGAATTGTAATAATCCGTAGCACTTGCAAATTCATAATCAAAACCAAAACGATCAAGGAAAGCCCGTAACCGCGCATTATTTGCCGCTCCAAAAGAAGGATAATCATCTCCAAAAGGGTCGGGTACACGGCTCAACGGTTGACCAAGATAATGTTCCATCCTCTCGCGATCAGGCACATTCTCAGGAACCTTGCGCAAACCATCCATATCATCAGAAAAACAAAGTAATTTTGTTTTTACTTTATTCTCCGTGAGAATATGAAATGCATGACGCACCATGGTTGTACGTGCAACTTCCCCAAAAGTTCCAATATGCGGTAAACCAGAAGGGCCATAACCTGTTTCAAATATCACACTGTCTGGATAACCCGTTTTTTCATACCGTTTGATAATCTTACGTGCTTCTTCAAATGGCCAAGTTCTCGATTGAGAAGCTGCATCTTTTAATTCAGGCGTAAGGTTGAGGGTATCACACTGATCACGCATCATTATTTATCCTAAAAATTACACTCTTTTAAAATAGGGTGTATGGTTCTTGAATTTATTCGTCAATAATAGCAAGCAAAAAGATGAAAATTTCTTTATACTCTTAAGTCACTATACAAAAACCGCCCTCGTTATAAACATATTTTGTTCTGATAAAAATCAAAAACATTCAATATTATAAAGCAAAATTGACTTGTTTTGATTATCGAAGCCTCCATTGCTATTATTATCATGGGTTTTGCTTATTATATTTATTAGCGCAGAAGATAAGCTTCTAGTATTGAACGAAAGAACGGTAAAAACCAACAGAAAAATGCTTAAACTAGGCATTTCATACAAAAGCATTAATCCACATTACACTTGTCACCGTAACTTTCTATTTCTTTTCTTTATCAACTTGATGACGCCTTGCTAATGTACATAAACGTAGGGCATTTAATTTAATAAAACCAGTTGCATCTCTTTGATCATAAACACCTTGATCATCCTCGAAAGTTACCAACTCACTGGAATAAAGTGATTTTTTACTTTGGCGCCCTTCAATAATTACATTCCCCTTATAAAGCTTTAACGTGACTTCACCTTCAACATGTTCTTGAGATAAATCAATCGCTGCCTGCAACATCTTACGTTCCGGCGAAAACCAAAATCCATAATAAATGAGTTCTGCATAACGTGGCATCAATTCATCTTTCAAATGCGCTGCACCACGATCTAACGTTAAAGATTCTATTGCTCTGTGAGCCGTCAAAAGAATGGTTCCACCTGGTGTTTCATAAATACCCCGCGATTTCATACCCACAAAGCGATTTTCTACCAAATCTAACCGACCAATACCATTATCGCGCCCATAATGATTTAATTCTGCAAGTAAAGTTGCAGGAGATAAATTTTTTCCATTGATTGAAACAGCATCGCCTTTTTTAAAGCCAAGAGTAATTCTGGTTGCTTGATCTGGAGCATCTTCCGGCGAAAGAGTACGCATATGGACATATTCAGGAGCAGGAAGTGCTGGATCTTCCAAAATCTTTCCTTCTGATGAAGAATGCAATAAATTTGCATCCACTGAAAAAGGCGCTTCACCTTGCTTATCCTTTTCTACAGGAATTTGATGAATACGAGCAAATTCAAAGAGATCTGTCCGACTCTTAAAATCCCAATCACGCCATGGAGCAATAATCTTTATATCAGGATTAAGCGCATAAGCGGAAAGCTCAAAGCGTACCTGATCATTGCCTTTTCCTGTTGCTCCATGAGCAATGGCATCTGCCCCTGTTTCCTCAGCAATTTCAATAAGGCGTTTTGAAATAAGTGGACGTGCAATTGATGTTCCTAAAAGATAAGTCCCCTCATAAACGGTATTGGCTCGAAACATCGGAAACACAAAATCACGCACAAATTCTTCGCGCAAATCTTCAATGTAGATCTCTTTAACACCTAGCATTTCAGCTTTACGACGAGCAAGTTCTAGCTCTTCTCCCTGCCCCAAATCTGCTGTAAAAGTTACAACTTCAACACCTAGCGCACTTTGTAACCATTTGAGAATAATTGACGTATCCAATCCACCTGAATAAGCCAAAACAACTTTTCTAATATTTTGCCACTTTTTCATTTTAACGTTCTATATGAGCTACTTTTTTATTTCTACCCAAAAATCAAAACGATGCAAGAAATATAAAAATAAATTCTTTTTAAGCAACATTAAAAAGACGCAAAAAGCGTAAATAAAGGCGCCTCAAAGTATAAATAGTGAACACTGCTTAAAAATAAAAGGAGATTTACGTGTCATTTCTACCGGAGTGGTCTATTGTTGTACAATTTGCTTTAGCATCGTTGATTTTAGCAATTATTCCAGGACCAGATATGATGCTTTCTGTAGGACGAACCATTACACAAAGCAAAAAAGCTGGAATTATGTGCGCCTTGGGTAGTGCAACAGGATTTGCCATTCAGGTTACGGCTGTAGCACTTGGCTTATCAGCGCTTATTTTTGCTGCCCCACATACTTTTGTTCTTCTGAAAATTGTTGGTGCCTTTTATCTTTTATGGTTTTCCTTTCAAGCTTTACGGAGAAACCCCACTTTTTCCTTTGAACAGACATCTTCTAAATCTCAAAGCGCTAAACGTAACTATCTTGCTGGTATTGGAATTAATCTTCTCAATCCTAAAGTCATACTCTTTAACGCAACATTCTTACCACAATTTATCAATGCGAATGATCCTATGGCAACACAAAAGCTACTCTTTTTAGGACTCTCTTATATTCCTATTTCTTTCCCCATTACAATTGCAATCGTTTTTACAGCGCATAAACTTACCAAAACTCTCAAAAAGAACCCTCTTTATATTCGCTTTCTTGACTGGCTTATTGCAGGTATTTTTACCAGCTTTGCCCTCCATCTTCTTATCGTTACAAATTGATTTATAAGGTGTAATGTATCGCTTTTAATTTAAATAAAAAAACAAATATTATAAGATTTTTTCATTTCAAACCTGTTTATTTTGAATAAAACAATACCTTTCCTTTGTACATCACAAAAGAAGCTGGAGTTTTCGTATGGATAAAAACTATCTAAGAAAAGAATAAAAACACCTCTTATAAACCATCTCAAGTACTAAAAGCTGTTACAACATTGGGAGCTGAAAAATAGAATGGTGGTACCAATTTACACCTTTATTAAACATAAAGGTGGAGGAGTACAATACATTCACAGAAGCTTTTTGTTATACTCCTCACAAGCATTATCGTGATATGAAGAGTGCACTAAGAGATACTTAAAAAACATATCAATGGATAACTCAATGGTATTTATATTTTAGATCCTCTGTTTTGCTTGTGAAGCGTGATCTTATTAAAAAAAATAATAAACAAAAGCATGAAGCACTGCACAATCTCCACTTTTTAAAAGATATTACCGTAGATGCTTTTAAAAGACATAAAACCGAATTAACGAGTATGATAATAAGGTAGAAATTAGTTATAATCCTTAAGACCTCATATTCCCTCTAAATTAGGTTTCCTTCTTATTTCAGAGATTATGTAAACAGACTATAGACAATCTCTTACCCCATTTAGCATATAAACGCTGAAACTGTTCATCTAGCACTTATCCATCTTAATCTCTGTCTCACATATGCCATCGCATGAAGTTTGGATATTAAATTACAAACAAAAAAGTATAGGCCTCGATATCGCTGAAAATTGCGTTACCTAATGACCAATGGCATTTTCAAGTCGTAAACGTTCAGATTTACGTAAGCGCTCTGAAGCTGATTTAAGCTGTCCACATGCAGCTAAAATATCGCGTCCACGCGGTATCCGAATAGGAGAAGCATAGCCCGCTTGATTAACAACATCAGCAAAACGCTCGATTTTCTCCCAATCAGAACACTGATAATTACTCCCTGGCCACGGATTAAAAGGGATTAAATTAATCTTAGAAGGAATCCCTTTCAATAACTGAATCAATCGCTTAGCATCATCTAAACTATCATTGATATCTTTCAGCATAACATATTCAAATGTGATTCGCTTTGCATTAGAAAGACCAGGATAATTACGGCAAGCCTCCATTAGTAAAGCAAGCGGATATTTTTTATTAATGGGAACAAGCATATCCCTTAGTGTATCGTGTACTGCGTGGAGTGAAATTGCTAACATAACACCAATTTCTTCTCCAGTTCGGATAATTCCAGGAACAACTCCACTAGTTGAAAGCGTAATTCGACGTTTTGATAAAGAAAGTCCATCGCCATCAGAGGCAATCAATAAAGCTTTTTTAACAGCTTCAAAATTATAAAGAGGTTCTCCCATTCCCATCATAACAATATTGGTAATTTTTCGTCCTTCAATGGGAACAATTGCTCCATCAGGGGTATTCTTATCAGGAAAATCACCCAAACAATCACGTGCAACCAATAATTGTGCCAAAATTTCTTCTGCGGTCAGATTACGAACAAGTATCTGCGTTCCCGTATGACAAAAAGAGCAGGTTAACGTACACCCTACTTGCGATGAAAGACATAAAGTACCACGCCCTTCTTCAGGGATATAAACCGTTTCAATTTCAACAGGCCTTCCAGCTCCACGTGCAGGAAAACGTAAGAGCCATTTACGCGTACCATCTTTTGATATTTGTTCTCCAACAATTTCTGGGCGCGCAATGGAGAAATGACACTTAAGTGTTTCTTGCATTGCTTTAGAAATATTCAGCATATCATCAAAATTTGAAACACCACGCACATAAAGCCAATGCCAAAGCTGACGCACACGCATACGCGTTTGATGCTCTGGTACACCAACTGTCTTTAAAGCTTGCATCATTTCATCTTGCGACAAACCAATTAAAGAGAGCTTAGAACTCTCCTTCACGACCACATTATCTGTTTTTCGTGCAAAACATGAACCAACTGGTCTAAGGTCATAGGAAATGGCCATTGCTTTCCAATTCACATCACTATTTTAGAGTTATCGAAACCTTAATGGCACTTTTGAGCTGCATTTAATGCAGCAGTGACCCCTTTTAAGGAATAAGTATAAGTGGTATGCGTTCCTCGTTTTGATATCGCTTGCACTGTCATATTGCTTCCAGCACGCATAGCAGAAACAAGCTGCTTTTCTAGCTCTGATGACGCCAGCCAAGCTGAGGAATCTTTCGTGAAAAAATCAAAGTCCTTACCTCCAATGGTCACTGTCACTCTCGACCCTTCTTGAAGGGTATAACCAGCCATAAACTGCGGTTCAAACGAAATAGGTGAATGAGAACGCTTGGTAACCAAGAAAAAATTATCACCATGATTAACTGTCGTTGGAAGAGCCTTCAAAGGTACCGATAACACATAGCAAATCGTATTTTTGGGCGATTTATAAGAATAGGCTCCCCACGCTTCAAATTGATTTAAACGGCTTGGCGTTTGTGCATATGCCACTCCCGCTGTAACAAGAACCATTACAGATGCAGCAATAACAGTCTTTTCAAACATCTTCATTTAGCTCACTTCTTTAGTCTCTAACAAGATTTTCTTCATTGGAAAAATTCAACAAAAACTCCTCGATATTCATGTGTTATTGTCCTAATTCCTTCAATAAGCGAAATATTTTCACACTAATCAAAATAGATTTCTACGTTTCATTGTGACCTTTTAATCGTTACCAAAACATAAACTTCTTATTCAATAACCACATTAAAAAATAATATCTTCATTTTACGCTACTTATTTCATTTTTGTATAAAAAACGATTTCTTTAAGCTATAGAACTTCAAAACGAGATGAAAATATACCATCACTCTGTTAAGAAATAAACCATACTCTTTATATCACAAGCAATCTGATGCAAAATTTTGAAAATACACCCCAGACTCCCCGCAAAAAAGCTTAATCGCCTTACGAATATCACTTCTCGACTTTATGCATTCAATACATTTATGTTCGCAAAATACTCCATCTTTTATTCATTATAGTGCATTCATATTTCGTATTCAATATCGTCCCGATAACACTTTTTCTCAATCTTCAAAAGACCTTGTAAAAATAATAAAATATTATCAAGATATTAATAATAAAACATAAAGAGTTTAGATTCTATCTCAATAATCACATACAATTTTGTTTCTTTTTATCTTATTTCCCTATATATTTCATCTCCAATTATTAATTTCTAAAATGATTTTAGTAGCTTATAATAGCTTAATCGTATTATTTTAATGTATTAGACGATATTTTTCTTTCTGTTATAAAAAACTTCTTAAGAATTCTTTGGGAAAGTCTCCTTATCTTATTTCTAAGTAATTTATAAAAAGAAATATAAAACTTTTTTCTATAGCAGTTCTAACATTACCGTTTTTTAAACAATATTTTAATCAATTAAAGACACTTAAATAAATCTTCCTATGCATAAAAACTCTTTCACCTAACCTAAAGGTATAATTTTCATTCTTACCGTACAAAATTGTTCTTTAGCATGAGCTCTATACAACAGCAGACATCTAAATCATACCTATAAAATAGTTGATCTCTCCACTTGTGAAGAAGAAAGCTGGCACCATAACACTATTTTCCAGCTCCCAATGTTTTGCTACAACTCTCGATACTTGAGACGATTCATAGGAAGCATTTTTACCCCTTTCTTGTACAGTTTTTATCCACACGCTAATTTCGTTTACAACGTGCAAGGAAATGGTTTTGATTGATTCAACATAAACAAGTTTGGAATGAGAGAATTTTACAATATTCGGATCTCTCATCTAACATGCGAAATAGTGAATTATATTTAAAATCAATATCTTGCTATACTGAAGATACAATATATCTCTTATTTCTTCTTGAGCATTAAAATATTATCCCTAAACACTCAAACTCAACTTACAAAAAAATTCAATGCACAAATAAACTTTTCTGTTGATTTCTTTCCCGCTTTCAAAGGACGAAGATTCTTAATCCAATCTGGACTGAAAAAGTTTGGATTCTTGTCGAGCGATCTCCTCTTTTCTTCCCACTCATGTGATTCACTTAACTAAAGGCTCTACAGACAAGTCCTGTTTAAAAATATTTACCACGCACTCTAAAAGCACTTAATATATTAAGAAGACTTACAGAATTTATCTCACCATATCTCAAATGATAGTGTTTTTACAGTATAATAGGATAAAAGAATCCACGAACATAATAATTAGATGCTTTAATATACGAGAACAAGAAAGGAAAAGCCCTTCGTTTTTGTTGGTTGCTCTTTAAAAAGAAGGTTCAATTAGAAGTAATTTTCTTAAATCTCATGACATAACCTTTTGTTATTAGTCTTAAGATGCAAGTTATATTATTTCCTACGCTCTGTAGTGCATACCTCGCAATTTATACGCTCATAATAACTTTTAAGCTGCATTTGATTCTGAAGTTTGAATCAATAAAGCATAAAGCGCATTGGCATTATGCGTACTGCGCAACTTTTGTACAACATCAGTGTGACGCAAAACACGTGCGATCTGTGATAAAGCTTTTAAGTGATCTGCACCAGCATTTTCAGGTGCTAAAAGGAGAAAAACGAGATCTATAGGTTCATCGTCAAGAGCTTCAAAATCAACAGGACTTTCAAGACGTGCAAATATACCAATGATCCGATTAATATCAGGTAATTTTCCATGAGGAATCGCAATACCTCCACCCAAACCCGTTGAACCAAGCTTCTCGCGTTGTAAAACAACATCAAAAATTACATGCTCACTAAGACCTGTTAGCTTAGAAGCTTTTTCGGCTAAAATTTGCAGAACCTGTTTTTTCGAATTAGCCTTAAGAGCCGGAATGATCGCTTCCGGTGCTATTAACTCACTCAAATTCATACTTTAATTTTCCTCTTACACGCTAAAATGCTCATCAATAAACCTATAAACGCTATAGATACTTAATGTTCTTTCACTTTTCGCAACATCGCATGTGTTTTTACTTTTCAATTTATAATAGGTGATGGCTCAATACATCTCATATCACTTCTAAAACAATAATAAATAGTATTCGGATCATCATTAACGGCATGAGAAACCAAAGAAATGAAGTTGTTCATAAAGTTAATTTCCTTACGACTCTAGAAAAGGCCATTATTCATAAATTTATTAAACTTGTCATAAGAGTTTGATGTATAATCCGCCATCAAAGTTTTTCTTTCTTTAAAAATGAGCCCTTAAATTAAGATGAAAAGCATACTGAGCAAAATGGACCTTTACTTTGAAAATTACTGTATAGCTTGAACATCGACTTATAACAAGAATATAAAGATTTTTAGAAATTTAATGATTATTTTAAAAGATTTATAGATTTAGCCTGATATCTGTAGCCAAGCTCCTGTTTTCAAATAGGCGATATAAACCAATAAAATACGACAACTCCTATTGAATAACCGCAATATATAAACCGGTGCTCCCATCAAAATACCTAAAACAGCATCATCGATATATTATTTGATTCGACAGAGAAAAATATGATAAATATCTCTTACCTTTCAATAACACACGCATTTATTGAGAGCTTCGTTTATCACTCATTATCACGTTAATCTAGTGATATCTTTTCTATGATACAATTATGAGTAAGCTAAACTTATAAAACAACAAACTAACCTCTAATGATGAAGCCTTTTTCACCACTCAATAACAACATTAAGGTTATAGTCATAAAGAAGTTTTGGCATAAATAAGGAAATTTTCAGTAATAATGTTTGGTTAAACTTAAATGGAAACTCGTGAAAGCTGTAAAATCAAAGAGAAAACTGATTTCCCAAATAAATTCTGCGTACATCAACGTTGTTGATAATATCGTTAGGACAACCGTGAACTAACACCCGCCCTGTATGAATAATATAAGCGCGATCGACAAGCCCTAATGTCTCACGCACATTATGATCCGTTATTAAAACACCAATGCCACGCCTCGTTAAATGACGAATAAGTTGTTGAATATCGAAAATAGCGATAGGATCAATTCCTGCAAATGGTTCATCAAGTAACATAAAATGGGGACGAGAAGCTAAAGCGCGCGCAATTTCAAGTCTCCGACGTTCACCTCCAGATAACGAAAGTGCAGACATTTTACGTAAATGATCAATTTTAAATTCATGTAAAAGGCTATCTAACTCTTCACGTTGTTTAAGGCGATCTTTTTCAACGACCTCTAAAACAGCTTTAATGTTATTTTCTACTGAAAGACCACGAAAAATAGACGCTTCCTGTGGAAGATATCCAATACCTAAACGCGCACGTCGATACATCGGAAGATGCGTAATATCAAATCCATCAATTTTAATGGATCCTCCATCAGATTTTATAAGCCCTGTCACCATATAAAAACAAGTTGTTTTACCTGCCCCATTGGGCCCTAAAATGCCAACGGCTTCTCCTGTACGAATGCCAAAAGAAACACCATTAACAGTTCGTCTTCCTCGATAAACTTTAATCAAATTACTGGCAATCAAGGTCCCTTTTAAGGGATTTTTTGAAGCTTCACTTTCAAGATTATACCTATCAGTCTGTTTTTTTCTTTTGATTCCAAACATGAAATCTTAATGGCCATTCTTTTGATTTTGTTTTAAAATAATAGAAACACGACCTTTTTTCTTAGGCGTCTCACAACCTTCTAAAAAAGCCTTTCCGCTTTCCATATTTGCCGTTAGTTTGCACCCCGTTGCCACATTATCACCATCAGTTAACACAACATGATTCCCTGTCAAACTCATCATTTTTGACTTTCCATCAAAAACGCCTTTATCACCCGTAGCAACTTGCGTAGCAATTTTTATATAAACTTTTCCTAAAGCTTCCATTTTTTGTATACTCGACGAACCAAATAAAGAAACAGATGATGCCTTTGTATCTTCCTTGTTTTTATCAATTTCTTTATATGCTTTATCGTAGTAAACAACTAATTTTGCCGTTTTTAAAAGACGTTCACCTTGTACCACTGAAACATCACCCTTAAAAAGCGCTATCCCTTCTTTATCACGTATTTCCAAAGAATCTGCATGAAGTTCTACCGGTTCTTTGTCGCTTGATAGACTTATTCCAAAATGAGCCACTTCAGCATATCCTAAAACTGCTCCTTCTCCTAACATTCCCATGCTAAAAGCTAACATCACACCTATCCATCTTTTGTACGATTTCATTATTTCAATTCTTCTGTTTGTATATACACATACTTCTCTTTATAAATATCCTTTAAAGATTTGTATTGATATTGCGTTATTGCTTTTGAAGCACTAAATGCACACCACCATGGAAATATATGTTTTTTCCTTTTTCTCGAATTTGTAAGGCGTTTGCGGCAAGATTCAAACCGGCTTGCTGAATATTAACACGTTGATCTGTTTTTAACTGTCCCTCGGATAAGTTAATACTAGCTGACATAAATTGTACCATCATCCCATCATTCGTCGTAATCGTGAATGGCTTATCCAACTGTAAAAAACCATTAATGTTATCGTAAACCCCCCCTTGTGCGACGAGAAAAACCTGTCGTTGTTGGCCCATAAATGCTCTAGCTGTAATGTTTTGCAACCCAATCATTCCAGCGTGGGTATGATCTTGAAATGCCTTTTCTGCTTTAAGCCAATAAGGTTCATGAGCACGCGTATACCCTTCTAATTTTGGATTGAGCATCGTCAAATTCATCACGCCACTTTCTCCATTATTCAAAGGCATAGAATCAGAAGTAACGGGAACCAAGAAAAACGTAAACCAGCAAAAAACCAGCGCTGAAATCAACGCTAAGAGAGGTAAAAAAATTTTTAATATGCTAATGCGACGCGAATGACGGGATGCTTTTTTTAAAACATCTCCAAAAGATGATTGCGTTGAAAAGGCTTTATAATGATTGTGTACGGACATACTCTCCTGATCTCTTAAATCCTGCGCATTTTTAATCTGTATACCCTTTATAGAAGGTATTTTCAAATTTTGTTTCTTGCAATTTGTTTTTTCTTGATTTTATTTTGCTTTTATCCGTTTATATATTGTAATATGCATGGAGTGCACAATTACAAAATTTTTTTGTGTGAAAGTGAGGCTATTGTGGTAAAATCAGAGCTTGTACAAATTATCGCTCGTCATAACCCGCATCTTTTTCAACGGGATGTGGAGAATATTGTAAACGCTATTTTTGAGGAAATTGCAACAGCACTTGCAAATGGCAATCGCGTTGAACTTCGTGGATTTGGAGCTTTTTCTGTAAAAAGCCGTTCAGCCCGTAATGGACGTAACCCACGAACAGGTGAAGCCGTTTCTGTTGAAGAAAAGTGGATTCCTTTTTTTAAAACTGGCAAGGATTTACGCGACCGTCTTAATCAGTGAGAAACTTATGATAATTAAACGTATTCTTTTAACAAGTATCGGTGTGATTCTCGCAGCGGTTTTGATTGTTTTTATCGTGGCTAATCGTCAAATGGTTCCGTTAACCCTTGATCCTTTTCGAGCAAATCCTGAAAGTTTTACTTATCATGCTCCCCTCTTTATATGGCTCTTTATTTTCTTTGGTTTTGGTATTTTATTAGGAAATCTGATCAGTTGGTTTTCCTATCACAAATACAAAAAAGCTCTCAAAAAAAGTAAAGCCGAGATTGAAAAATTGAAAACATCTATCACAAATCTGGTGTAATGGTATTTAAATGAAATCTTTTCTCTCTGTATTCTATATTCAGTACAGAGTTAAAAGTGCTCTTTTTCTTTTTTATACATGTTTTAATTGACTTTAGCTTTTTTGCACTTTTACGAAACATTTAAGAGCTTTATAATATATTTTTATACCTCATATACCGTGATACAAAACATGCCCGCACAATGCTTTCAATTCTCCCATAACAATAGATATCCGCAGGAAAAGCTGCCCCTTATTTTAGAAACGGGTATAAGCGAAAACTATGCTCTCATTGATTCTGGTCATGGACAAAAATTAGAACGTTATGGAGCTTACCGCATTATTCGACCAGAAGGTCAAGCACTATGGAAACCGGCTTTACCACAAAAACAATGGGCTGATGTTGATGCTATTTTCACAGGAAACCTTGATGAAGAAGGGGTTGGGCGTTGGCATTTTCCTAAAAAGCCACTTGATGAAACATGGGCTCTTGCTTGGAATGGATTGTCTTTTCTAGGCCGTTTTACTTCCTTTCGTCATGTGGGGGTTTTTCCTGAACAAGATGCCCATTGGCGCTCTATGGAAGAACAAATTGTTAAAGCCGAACGCCCTATAAAATTGTTGAATCTTTTTGGCTATACAGGTATTGCCTCTTTGATTGGAGCACGAGCGGGTGCGAATGTTACCCATGTTGATGCTTCTAAAAAAGCCATTGCGTGGGCAAAAGCTAATCAAGAAAGAGCAGGATTACCAGATCATTCTATTCGCTGGATTTGCGATGATGCTATGAAATTTGTCGAGCGTGAACTGCGTCGTAAGAAAAGCTATGATATGATTCTTCTTGATCCCCCTGCTTATGGGCGTGGACCCCATGGTGAAATTTGGCAACTGTTTGATCATTTACCCGCCATGATCACAAATTGTCGTAAACTTCTCTCTGATAAACCGCTCTCTGTTGTCCTTACAGCTTATTCTATTCGTGCTTCCTTCTTTGCACTTCATGCTTTAATGCGTGATGCATTTGTAAATCTTGGTGGTACGGTCGAATCAGGAGAACTTATTTTGCGTGAAGAAGTTGCAGGACGTGCTCTTTCTACTTCTCTTTTTAGCCGTTGGATTGCTTGAATATGTGTAGACCCAAAACTGGTAGAGTGAAAGAAATTACCTCTCTTAGCAACCCCATCATAAAAAATCTTAAAGCACTTAGCCAAAAGAAAAACCGTAATAGAGAAGGTCTTTTCATGGCAGAAGGATTGAAATTGGTCATTGATGCTCTCAATCTTGGCTGGACAATACAGACGCTTATTTTTTCTAAAAGTGAAATCGGTAATGCTACTATCGAAAATACTGCCGCACGTGCTGTAGCCAACGGTGGTTTTGTTATTAAAGCCTCACAAAAGGTTATGGAATCACTTACCCGACGCGATAATCCACAAACAGTTATTGGTATTTTCAAGCAAAAATGGCACTCTTTTGAAATGATAAAAGGGCAGATTAAAGATGTTTACATCGCGCTTGATCGTGTACGTGATCCTGGAAACCTTGGTACCATTATTCGAACCGCTGATGCTGTAGGTGCTAAAGGTGTTATTTTAATTGGCGAGACAACAGACCCTTTCTCGCCTGAAACAGTCCGTGCAACCATGGGATCTATTTTTTCTGTACCACTTTATCGTTTTGATGAAAACGGCTTTTTAAACTGGTCTTCTCACTTTAAAGGTATGATTGTTGGAACACACCTCAAAGGTTCTATGGATTATCGCACACTTGACTTCAAAAATGGCCCTATTATTCTTTTAATGGGGAATGAAAAACAGGGATTATCAGATCTTCTTACGAATCGGTGTGATAAACTTACGCGTATTCCACAAAGCGGACGAGCAGACTCGCTTAATCTAGCTGTAGCAACAGCTGTTATGCTTTATGAAATCCGTCGCCCCTATTTAATACTGGAACCATGTGAGGAAAAACATGATTCGTAAATCACTCCCTTTTCTTCTCTTGGGCTTGGCTTTTACAGTAGTACTTGATCAAGCTGTCAAATACTGGGTTATGCACAATATGCCTTTAGGAACAGAAATTTCGCTTATTCCTTTTCTTTCCCTTTATCATGTGCGCAATTCTGGCATTGCATTTTCGTTTTTTTCTTCCTTTTCTCAGTGGGGAATCATCGCCATCACGATCATTGTGATTATCTTTCTTCTATGGTTATGGAAAAATACTGAATATAATAAGTCTTTAATGCGCTTTGGCCTTATTCTTATTATTGGGGGAGCCATCGGCAATCTCATTGATCGTATTCGCTTTCATCATGTCACTGATTATATACTTTTTCATATTGATGATATTTTTTATTTTGCTATTTTCAACCTTGCAGATAGTTTTATCACTCTCGGTGTTATTGCCATCCTTATTGAAGAATTGCGTACTTGGATGAAAGCAAGGCGTCATTCCAATAGTACATCTTCTCACTGATATGTTCAGTGCCTTAGAAAACAGAGATTATTGACCATCACAAGTCTGATTACGCATTGATTTCTCTTAATCAATTCTTGTTGCTCGTCATTTCACGTGTTTCTCTTCATAGGACTATAAGATCTTACTTTCTTTTCAACTTTACATTTCTACACTTAGTTAGTGCAAAAGAAATGAACTCAAATAGAATCAATATTTTTTATCCATGTGTCCTACATCACAATTTTTGAGGAGACATTTCACAGCATTTGAAGTTCTGTTTATTTGATTAGAACAATTGCTTTTCGTATGTTTTTTAGTTTTTACAGATATCGATTTTACAGAGCCTTTCTTAAGTGCTTCGTTTAAAAACTCTCCTTTTTTATTTTATATATTGTTTAATAAAAAACATTTTTTCAACTATTTTCAATAGTGTCTTGTTAAAGCAACATATTGATTATAAATATAAATTACCGTTTTTCATATTGAATAAAAGCCCTTACTATCCTAAATCTCTTTTATTTGGAATCTGTTCATGTTGAATCCATTAAAACCATGTCTCTTGCAAGACACAAGCAAGTCAATAATCTTGATTGATTTAATATGAACAGATTTTCAACCAGAGAATCTTGCGATATTCGGAGTATCATTTAGCATTCAAAAAGACAATTTATCATTATACATCGATATATTATATAAAAATCCAATTCAATAGCTCTTATAACCGTGCAAAACAGATGCAATATTAGAGGTTGAAAATAGTGTGATGATACTTGCCGCTCTTCTCATAAACGCAAAAATAGTGAATATTTTATAAGGGATTGTATTACATAGTTTTTGTGAAAATAGAAAAGTTTTTAAGTGTCGTCTTTTTATCTTGCAAAAATATGGCAAAAAATGGAAATATTTTTTATTAAAATGAACTATTTCCTTACCAATTTGTAAGGTTCCTTCTTCATATAAATCTCTTGTAATTTTTAAATAAATCTCCATAATAAGAGCATATATGCTGGAATTCTGTCAGTGATTCTTAAGGGTTTTTGTATTTGCCCAATTAAGGCTTATACCAAGCTTATCTGTGTAATGACAGAGACACCTTTAAAGCCCTATATCTGACAGAACATATGCTAAAGGATTTTATATTATGGCTAATTTTAAAGATTTACGTTCGGCACCTGCTTCTCATGCCGATGCATCAATTGATCAGGGATTACGCGACTATATGTTGGGTGTCTACAATGCAATGGCCATTGGTTTGCTTATTACAGCTGCTGCCGCTTATGCAATTGTATCATTAGCAACGACAACAGATATGAGCCAAGCAGCAGCTCAAATCAATAGCAGTGTTTATCTAACACCATTTGGAGTAACATTTTATACATCGCCATTCTCTTATATTGTTATGTTTGCACCACTCATAGCAGTCTTATTTCTCAGTTTTAAAATTAATACATTGAGCACAAATGCTGCTCGTAGTCTCTTTTTTGGTTATGCTGCTCTGGTTGGTCTTTCACTGTCTTCAATCGTTTTGCGCTATACGACAGAAAGTGTTGTGCAAACCTTTGTCATTTCCGCCGCAACTTTTGGAGCTCTTTCACTTTATGGATACACAACAAAGCGTGATCTCACAGCAATCGGTTCATTCTTATTCATTGGATTGATCGGCTTGTTGCTTTCCATGATTGTGAACATTTTTCTTGGATCAAGCGCTTTGCAGTTTGCTATCTCTGTGATTGGTGTTTTTATCTTTGCTGGTTTAACAGCCTACGATACCCAGAGCATTAAGTTGATGTATTATGAAGGAGATGAAAGCGATACCAGAGGACGTAAAGTTATTATGGGCGCGCTGAATCTTTATCTTGATTTCATCAATATGTTTGTCTTCTTGCTACAGTTTCTTGGCTCAAATCGTGATTGATTGCAAAAATCATTACTTAATTAAAGAACCTTGTTTCTAAAAGAAACAAGGTTCTTTTGTTTTTAGTGTAAATCTTTACCTTCTGCTTCTTAGAAACTATTCTTTTCGCAAAATGACAAAAATCCCTTATAAGCAAAAATTCCCTTGGTTTACCGGTTTTATCCAACAAAAACTCCATAGCTCCTTTTTAAATACAATTCACAGCCGCTCTCATCATCAATCAAACATCGTCAATCAAAATAGTAATTATGATCTGACCGTTGCTTCCTATAATGTGCATAAATGTGTAGGTGTTGATAAAGTTTTTAATCCTACAAGAATTGTCCGTGTTATTACTGAATTACAAGTTGATATCCTTGCTCTTCAAGAAGCAGATAAACGTTTTGGGGAACGCATCGGTTTGATTAATCTTCAGCTATTAAAAGCTGAAACCGGTTTGATTCCTGTACCTCTTAATACTATGTCACCTCATGGCCATGGTTGGCATGGGAATGCTCTTTTTTTGCGAAAGGGATATGTACGTGATACTTTACAAGTCACTCTTCCTAGTATTGAACCACGTGGGGCTGTAATTGTAGAGTTGGAAATGGCAGCAGGACCTATTCGTATTATTGCGGCTCATTTTGGCTTATTACGTTACTCTCGTAAACAACAAACAAAAATGCTCCTTGAAATTTTCCAAAAACGCCCCCTTATGCCTACACTCCTCATAGGAGATTTTAATGAATGGCGAATGGGAAAAGGCTCATCTTTAAATCATTTTTTTCCCTATTTTGATAGCACTTTTGAAGTTGTACCAAGCTTTCCCTCTCGTTTTCCTTTGTTAGCCCTTGATAGAGTTTTTTCTTTTCCCCACCAATTGGTAACAAGTATTGAAAATCATTATTCACCACTTGCACGCATTGCTTCAGATCATTTGCCTATCAAAGCCTATCTTAATCTTTCCAACGCAATCAATATTCTTAAAAATAAATAAAAAAATTAATGTGCCTCATCCCAATTTTGAGCCGTCATAACTTTTACTTCAAGCGGGACAGATAAAGATAGAACCGGTATTGTAGCATTTTCCATAACATTTTTAACAACAGTCATGGTTTTTTTACTTTCTTCTTCTGGTACTTCAAAAATCAGTTCATCATGAACTTGCAGCAACATTTTTGCTGATAGTTTTTCTGCTTTTAAAGCATCTTCCATATGTATCATAGCGCGGCGAATAATATCGGCTGCAGAACCTTGAATTGGAGCATTGATAGCTGCCCGCTCATTAAGAGAACGAATTTTTACATTCTTTGCTTTTATTTCTGGATAATGGATACGACGTCCAAAAATTGTTTCTACATAACCATTTTCACGTGCAAAGATTTTGGTCTTCTCCATATAATCTTTAATTCCTGGAAATCTTTCAAAATACAGTTGAATATAACGACCCGCTTCTTGGCGTGAAATTCCCAACTGATTGGCTAATCCAAAAGCTGAAATACCATAAATAATACCAAAATTAATCGCTTTTGCACGCCGTCGTATATCTGAATGCATTCCTTCTATCGCAACACCAAACATTTGTGATGCCGTTATAGCGTGAATATCATGCCCTTTAGCAAAAGCTTCTTTTAATGCTTTTATATCCGCAATATGTGCAAGAATGCGCAACTCAATCTGACTATAATCAGCAGAAAGTAACACATGTCCTTTGGGAGCAATAAAAGCTGTTCGAATTTTACGTCCTTCAGCAGTTCGCACTGGAATATTTTGCAAATTTGGCTCTGATGATGATAACCGACCTGTTGATGTTATTGCCAAAGAATAATTCGTGTGAACTCGCCCTGTTTTTGAAAAAATATAAGAAGGCAAGGCATCTGTATAGGTAGATTTTAGCTTTGAAAGTTGACGCCACTCAATAATTTTACGCGGTAAAATATGACCTTCAGCAGCCAACTCTTCTAAGGTCTGTGCAGAAGTTGACCATTGTCCACCCTTTGTTTTAGCGCCTCCAGGCAATCCCATTTTGCCAAAAAGGATATCCCCTAATTGCTTTGGCGAAGCAAGATTAAACTTTTCATCAGCTTGTTTGTAAATTTCCTCTTCTAGAATCAAAGCAGCTTGTGCCAACTCTCCTGAAAGACGCAATAAAATCTGCCTATCAATAAGAATCCCCCGTTCTTCCATTCTTGCAAGAACTTCTACAAGAGGTCGATCAAGACGCTCATAAATTTTTGTCATTCCACGAGCAACAAGTTGTGGTTTCAATACTTGCCAAAGACGTAGCTTTATATCAGCATCTTCCGCCGCATAAAGGGTTGCTTGTTTTAAATCTACTTGTGCAAAAGAAGTAATTTTTTTCCCGTTATGCGTTAAATCTTTATAGGCAATTGGTTTATGCTTAAGCCAACGTTCAGACAAATCATCCATATTATGGGTTAACATTCCAGCATCAAAAGCATATGATAAAAGCATGGTGTCGTCAAAAGAGCTTATCATAATGTCGTATTGCTTCATCACCAACCAATCATATTTTATATTATGACCAATTTTTAACACCGCTGAATCTTCTAATATCGGTTTTAAAAGTGCTAAAGCTTTTCGAGCCCCAATCTGTGAAGCAATGCGCCCGCCCCTCAAAAGGTCCTCTTCTCCTTCATCAAAATGTTCAAGAGGTATATAAGCTGCTTTTTCCGGCTGTAATGCGAGTGAAAAACCAACAAGCTTTGCTTGCATCGGATCAAGAGATGTTGTTTTAGTATCAAAAGCGAAAAAACCCCGCTCTTGTGCTTGTGATAACCAGTCTTTTAAAATTTCCTCATCAAGAATTGTTGTATAAGCATCTCTTGTAATTTTTTGAGTCAGCGCTTGATCTTTACGTTCTTGTGCAAAAACTTGTGGAGAATTTTCAGAAAAATTATGAAGGGATGCGCGCTCAGTATTCTTGATATCAGAATCATGCCTGATATCAGAATCATTCCTGGGGCTTAGTTTTTCCCATTCAACATCTATATCAAGTGCGTCAATAACAGCTGCATCGCATGTTGTTGCCTCTGCCACGCGACGCGTTAATGTTGAAAACTCCATTGCTTTCAAAAAAGCAATTAAACGTGGACCATCTTGTGGCTCCAAAATAAAATCATCTAAATCATTATCTATAGGAACATCTGTTTTAAGCCTGACAAGTTCACGAGATATTTTAACTTGTTCTCTATAAGCTTGAATGTTTTCACGCCGTTTTGTTTGTTTAATTTCTGTTACGCGTTGCAATAAAAGATCAAGAGAACCAAATTCATTTAACAACTGAGCTGCAGTTTTTGGACCAATGCCTGGAATACCCGGTACATTATCTGTTGAATCTCCAATTAATGCTTGTAAATCAATCATTTTTTCAGGCGCAACACCCCATTTTTCTATAACTTCTGAGATACCTATATGCTTATCTTTCATTCCATCATACAAAGATACATGCGTATTTACGAGTTGCATAAGATCCTTATCAGAAGAAATAATAGTTGTTTTTGCCCCAACCTTTGTTGCCAACTTTGCATAGGTAGCAATTAAATCATCCGCTTCAAAGCCTTCCTTTTCAATACAAGGCAAATTAAAAGCCTTCGTTGCTTGGCGTATTAGCGCGAATTGAGAAATTAGATCTTCAGGAGGTTCAACGCGATTCGCTTTATATTCAGGATAAATTTGTTTCCGAAAAGTATCAGATGAATAATCAAAAATAACAGCAAAATGTGTTGGAACAACACCCGTAGCTGTATTACGAGCATCACAAAGTAATTTCCATAACATATTGCAAAAACCAGCTACTGCTCCTACAGGAAGTCCATCCTTTTTACGTTTTAAAGGCGGCAAAGCATAATAAGCACGAAAAATATAGCCTGATCCGTCAACCAAAAAAAGATGATCTGTTGCTTTCATGACAATTTTTTCTCCATTTCAGCTAAAAAAACAAATTACCCTTATATATTTTTTCACTTTGCCTCTAAAAAGCCATTTTTTCTCTTCATAAGACGTGAAGTCGTTGCACTTTATATTAAGTACCTAGAGCTTTTCTTTGCTGTTACAGGATTAATAGCTTTCATTTTGCTCCTCCTATGATAGCTGAGGTACGATGTAGCGACAGGGTCGTTGTGGTGTTCCCCTCCCCACAACGACCGTTTTTTTTGACATCGATATTTTTTAATTTCAATCGTGACTCTTTTAGATAAAAAATGATGTTATTCATGAATTTTGAAATTTTTCCACAGAGCTTTTTCACCCATTTTGTAGATAAAATCAGCGTGTAACTTTTTTTCTTGCGTACTCAATCTTGAAAGTAAAGCCTGTGGGCGAATTTTAACGGCATAAGATGTATCTTTATCGTTTTGGATATGTTCATCAACATCCCTTCTGTTATCAAAACCCAATACACCTTGCTTTCCACCGATGAGCTCAATATAAACATCGGCTAGAATCTCTGCATCAAGCAAAGCACCATGAAGAACACGATGGCTGTTATCAATTCCAAAACGTTTGCATAAAATATCAAGAGAATTAGGACCCATAGGAAATTTACGCCGCGCCATAGCCAATGTATCAAGAATATTATCAACACTGATAAGCGGTTTGTTGACGCGTTTTAATTCTGCATTAATAAAACCAATATCAAAACTCGCATTATGCGCAATCATTGTCGCGTCTTTGATAAATTCCAAAAATTCATCAACAATATCACTAAAACTTTTCTCGTTTTTCAAGCGTTCATTGGTTAATCCGTGAATTGCTACAACTTCATCAGGAATAATAACGCCTTCAGGGTTTAAATAAACATGAAATTGGCGTCCTGTGAGATAACGATCAACCATTTCTACACAACCAATTTCGATTATGCGATCTTTCTCTTTATCTAAACCTGTTGTTTCTGTATCAAAAATAATTTCACGCATAATTTTAATTCTTTAGCAATTTTTTTATCACATCAAAAACCTGTTGACGTGTATTCTCTAAATCTTTCCCTGTATCAATAATAAAATCAGCACGTTCTCGTTTTTTTTCATCTGGCATTTGTTGAGCGTTGATAAAGGCAAATTTTTTCTCATTCATACCTTGGCGAATCATTACACGTTCTTTTTGTATTTCTGGTGGAGCAGAAACAACAATAACGCTATCCACACGACTTTCACTATTTTTTTCAAACAGAAGAGGAATATCAAGAATAACTAATTTTTTCCCTTGTTCACGCGCTATATCAATAAATTCCCTTTCTTTTTCTTGCACCAAAGGATGAATTATTTTTTCTAATGTTTGTAATTTTTCCTTATCATCAATCAAAATTTCAGAAAGTTTCAAACGGTTAACTTCTCCGTTTTCAACCACACCAGGAAAAATACGCTCTATGAATGACAAAGCTGGCTCACTTTTATAAAGCTGTTGTACTGCTTTATCAGCACTAAAAACAGAAATACCCGCTTGCTTGAAAAAATCAGCAACTGTTGATTTTCCCATAGCAATTGATCCTGTTAATCCTATGATCTTCATTCTTTTTTTTCACTCATATCCTCTAAAATAGCTGTCCGTAACGCTTTTGTCACCTGTGGTCTTATTCCAAACCACTGTTCAAACCCTATAACAGCCTGATGTAGAAGCATCCCAAGCCCATCAACCGTCTTGAGATGACAAGCCTTTGCCTGTTGTAAAAAAGGAGTTATCAATGGTGTATAAATAATATCTGTTACTAATGCCGTTTTTTTTACTTTATGAAAATCGCAAAAAAAAGAATCACTTTTTTCTTCTGGACTTTTTATGCCAATAGAGGTTGTATTAACAATCAAATCAGCTTGATGAAGTATTTCATGGATTTTATGCCAATCGTAAACTTTAATGATTTTTCCAAAATGCTGAGCTAAATTATCAGCACGTTGTTTTGTACGGTTAATTAAATAAATCTGTTCAAATCCACGTTTTTTTAAGGCATATATGATAGCGCGTGCGGCACCACCTGCTCCAAAAACAAGAGCTGTTTCCCCTCCCCAATCAGATGCAAAATCATCAAGATTAGCGCTAAAACCATAGGCATCACTATTCGTGGCACAAAGCTTATCTCCTTCATACCAAAGTGTATTAACAGCACCAATCATTGTTGCTCTCTCATCTTTATAATCTGCTAAACGAAAAGCTTCCTGTTTATAAGGCAAAGTAACATTTCCTCCACAAAAGCCTATTTTTTGTAAAGACGCAATAAAATGACTGAATTCTTCAGATGTTACTTCTTGTGCAATATATTCTCCTTGTAAACCATATTGTTTAAGCCAAAAATTGTGAATTTTTGGCGATTTTGAATGATGAATTGGAGAACCAACAACAAAAGCACGCGGATAATTTGTTTTTTTTATTGTTAAGTCAACCATCAATAATTCCTAAGTGGCGCAGTTTTATGAGTAGAGGCAGCAAAGGTAAACCAACAATGGTAAAAAAATCTCCTTCAATTTTTTCAAAGAGATGAATTCCTTCTCCTTCAATTTGATATACTCCCACGCTGTTTAAAACATCTTTTCCTACGCGTGCTAAATAACGTTCAATAAATTCTGATGAGAGTAAACGGACGGACATATGTGCACTAAAAGCTTCAACCCAAATTTTTTGACCATTTTTAAATAAAGCTACCGCACTATGAAGAGAATGGGTTTTTCCTGATAATTCACATAAACGTTGATGTGCTTCTTTAATATTTGTTGCTTTGTGAAAAACTTGACCTTCCAAATCAAGAACTTGATCACAACCAATAACGAAAGCATCAGGAAAACGATCTGAAACATTTTTTGCTTTTGCGCTCGCAAGAAAACAGCTGAGTTCTTTAGGTGTTTTTTCTTTTGCTTTTTTTTCTACTTCTCTTTCATCAAAAGAAGCTCCTTCAATGAAAAAATTTAAACCTGCTTTTTTTAATAATTTTGCACGATAAAAACTAAGAGATGCTAATATTAAAGTATCTGCGTTCATGAGAATTTTCTCTCATTTCCTTCACGAAATCGTGATAACAGTTCAAATATTGCAGCAGCAGTTTCTTCAATAGAACGTCTTGTGACATCAATAATAGGCCAACCAAAACGTTCGCAAATGCGTTTTGCATAGATTAATTCTTCAGCTATGTTGATACGATTTGTATAATTATCAAGAGCAAAACTTTCTCCCAAATCTCGATTTTGGCGGATATGTGAGATTCTTTCAGCTGAAGCAATTAAACCAATAATTAAAGAATTTTTTGCCTCTAAAAGGGATTCTGGCAAATCAATATTAGGAATAAGAGGAATATTAGCCGTCTTTATTCCGCGATTTGCTAAATAGATACTTGTTGGCGTTTTAGAGGTTCTTGAAATTCCCACAAGGATCACATCTGCTTCGGATAAGCTACTGGAAGACTGTCCATCATCATGCTCTATTGTAAAATCCAGTGCCTCAATACGGCGAAAATAATCTGCATTAAGATCATGTTGTGCGCTCGCACGTAAATGTGTTGGCATTCCAAGGTAAGACTGAAAAGCATTTAAAACAGGATGCAATATATCAATACAGGGAACTTTTATTTTTTTACACCTTTTTTGAAGGAGAAGTTTAAATTCTTCATCAATCATTGTGTAAAGAACAATACCTGGCTCTTGTTGTATTTCATCAAGAGCTTTCTGTAACTGTATTCTATTACGAATCATAGGATAGATATGCTCTGTTGCCTGAATCATTGCATATTGCGATGCTACAGCTCTTCCAACAGAAATTAATGTTTCTCCTGTTGCATCAGAAAGCATGTGTAAATGAAAGAATTTTTTTTCTTTTGTCACAAAAATTTTAACTCCTTGTTAAGACATGTGTATATATCCTCGTCGTTTTTTATAAAACTAAAATTTATGAAAAATTCTCCTTTTTTATGCACAAATTAAATGCTTGTGATAATTTAATCCCTCTTATAAAAAAAGAGGGGATAATATCTTTAATATAGTGATATTTTTATTCTTTTTTCAGTTCCTTTTGTGGATAAAATTGAGGATAAATAATAATCCACACTAAACACAGTTATAAATAAGAATAATCCTTTCTTTAATATAAATTTATTAATATAAATTTCTGTAAAAAATACTTTTGAATAGCATTTCATTAATGCTATAATACTAACTCACATTTTTGTTATTAAAATAATTAAATACTATTTGAATTTTATATTTTTTCAAGTTTTTCATATAATTACTTAATATTACAGGAACAAATTTCATATAAATGGTACTTGCAGATTAAAAAAATTGAGTGTAGAATATTTTTTCTTAGTAATATTTCACTCATAAATTTCCATAAATTATTTAGAACAATCTTCTCCTTAATCACAAAGAGCATATTTCATGCAAAAAATGAAACTACAAGAACTTAAAAGCAAAAATCCCGTTGAGCTTGTTTCTTTTGCTGAAACATTAGAAGTTGAAAATGCCTCCCTTATGCGCAAACAAGAATTAATGTTTGCTATCTTGAAAAAACTTGCTCTACAAGACGTTGAAATTATAGGAGAAGGTGTTGTTGAAGTTTTACAAGACGGATTTGGATTTTTGAGATCTGCTGATGCTAATTATCTTCCTGGTCCTGATGATATTTATCTTTCACCTGCACAAATACAGTCGTTTTCTTTAAAAACAGGCGATACAATTGAAGGCCCCATACGCAGTCCAAAAGAGGGAGAACGTTATTTTGCTCTCCTTAAAATTAATACAATTAATTTCGAAAAACCTGAAAAGATTCGTTATAAAATCCACTTTGATAATCTTACTCCTCTTTATTCAAATGAACGTTTCCAAATGGAAATACAAGATCCTACAGAGAAAGATATGTCATCACGTGTGATTGATTTGATATCTCCATTGGGAAAAGGACAAAGAGGATTAATTGTAGCTCCTCCTCGGACGGGAAAAACAGTTTTACTTCAAAATATTGCTCATTCTATTACCACTAATCATCCTGAATGTTATCTCATTGTTCTTTTAATTGATGAACGACCAGAAGAAGTTACTGATATGCAGCGTTCAGTAAAAGGAG
Organism: Bartonella sp. AA168HLJHH; assembly: GCF_042197365.1. Taxonomy (NCBI): domain Bacteria; kingdom Pseudomonadati; phylum Pseudomonadota; class Alphaproteobacteria; order Hyphomicrobiales; family Bartonellaceae; genus Bartonella; species Bartonella sp. AA168HLJHH. Next base: position 373,994 of record NZ_JBHIRS010000001.1, read on the forward strand.
AAGTGGTTTCTTCTACTTTTGATGAACCTGCAATACGTCACGTACAAGTGGCAGAAATGGTTATTGAAAAAGCCAAACGTCTCGTTGAATATGGGCGTGATGTTGTTATTCTTCTCGATTCTATTACACGTCTTGGGCGTGCATATAATACAGTTGTTCCTTCTTCGGGTAAAGTTTTAACAGGTGGTGTGGATGCAAATGCCCTCCAGCGTCCAAAGCGTTTTTTTGGTGCAGCACGTAATATTGAAGAAGGCGGATCTTTAACCATTATTGCAACGGCTTTGATTGATACAGGAAGTCGTATGGATGAGGTTATTTTTGAAGAATTTAAAGGAACAGGTAATTCGGAAATTGTTCTTGATCGAAAAGTTGCTGATAAACGTATTTTCCCTGCTATGGATATTTTAAAGTCAGGAACGCGTAAGGAAGAACTGCTGGTAGAACGACAAGATTTACACAAAATTTTTGTTCTTCGTCGTATTTTAGCATCTATGAATGTAACAGATGCAATTGAATTTTTGATTGATAAATTAAAGCAAACAAAAAATAATAGTGAATTTTTTGATTCAATGAATACGTAAAGTCATTAAAGTTTTTATTAGGATAAAACCTGTGGATACAATCTTTGCTGTTTCGAGTGGATTGTTACCTTCAGGGGTTGCAGTCATTCGGCTTTCTGGTCCTCATGTTGTGGATATAGTTAAAACGCTTTGTGGTCGTTTACCTAAAGCACGTTTTATGCATTATGGAAATCTTACTGCTCGTGATGGTAGTTTTTTAGATTCTGGTTTAACTGTTTTTTTTCCTGCTCCTCATAGTTTTACGGGGGAAGATTGTGCAGAATTCCATTTACATGGAGGAAAAGCAGTCGTTAATCGTTTTCTCGATGAATTGTCGACATTTTCTGGATGCCGTATTGCAGAAGCAGGTGAATTTTCACGTCGTGCTTTTATGGAAGGAAAATTAGATCTTGTTCAAGCAGAAGGTCTTGCTGATTTAATAGAAGCAGAAACGGAAAGCCAACGGCGTTTAGCTGTTATGGGTACAAGTGGACATTTAACGACGCTTTATCGTGATTGGCGTCATAAGCTTATGAAGGCGCGTGCTTTTATTGAGGCAGAACTTGATTTTGTTGATGAAGCAGATATTCCCAACGCAATATCTGATAAAGTTTGGAAAGATGTTCAGGATCTTTGTACTTCTATTCGGGAATATATTACTAAAGGAGAACGTGCGAGTATTTTACGTGATGGATTAAAAATTGTTATTGCTGGTGCTCCAAATTCTGGAAAATCAAGCATTATGAATCGTCTTTCAGGAAGATCTGTTGCTATTGTAACGGAAGAAGCAGGAACAACCCGTGATGCTTTAGAAATGAGAATTATTCTTGGTGGTTTACCTGTTTTTTTAACCGATACTGCTGGTTTTAGAAAAACAGAAAATAAAATAGAACAGATGGGAATAGAAATTGCTAAACAGCATGTTAGGGAAGCTGATTTGGTTATTTTGGTTTATGATATAGGAAATCCTAAGCAAGTTGATTTACCAGAAACATCGGCTGAAATATGGTGTGTTGGCAATAAGCTTGATCTTTATGAAAAAAATGATCAGCGTTGGTCTATACAATTTTCCGCATTAACTGGTTTAAATTTTGATTATTTTATAAAAGAACTTGAATTATTTTGTCATCATCGTGCTTCTGAAATTGGAAATATTGTTCCAGCACGTAAAAGGCAACTTCAATTATTAAAGGAGGCTGTTAAAGAGATTGAATTTTCTCTTAATTATCATTCCCTTGATCTCAGTTTACGTGCAGAACATCTCCGTTGTGCAAGTGATTTTCTTGGGAAAATTACAGGAGATATTGATGTTGAAGATTTGCTTGATATTATTTTTTCAGAATTTTGTGTTGGTAAATAATGATTCACGTGAAACATTGATTGTTTCATAGACAGATTATAAAGATTATGTAATTTATATCCTGTTTCACGTGAAACCTTAGAATATTTTCTACGGAATGAATTAAATGCAATCATATGATGTTGTTATTGTTGGTGGTGGTCATGCTGGCTGTGAAGCGGCTTCAGCTTCAGCACGTGTAGGAGCCAAAACAGCGCTTGTTACACATAAAATATCAGCACTGGGAACAATGTCGTGTAATCCTGCTATTGGTGGACTTGGAAAAGGGCATCTAGTTCGTGAAATAGATGCGTTAGATGGTCTTATGGGAAGAGCAGCGGATGCTGCTGGAATTCAGTTTAGACTACTTAATAGACGTAAAGGACCGGCAGTAAGAGGACCACGGACACAGGCAGATAGACAACTTTATAAAAAAGCAATTCAAAAATTATTAAAAGAACAAGAAAATCTTACTCTTATTGAGGATGAAGTTATTGATCTGGTTGTTAAAGATAATTGTGTATCAGGTGTTATTTTAAAAAAACAAGGAACAATTTTTTCTGGTGCTGTTGTTTTAACAACAGGTACGTTTTTAAATGGCTTTATTCATATTGGTAATAAAACATGGGCTGCTGGTCGTATGGGAGATCAGTCAAGTGTAAAACTTGCTGAACATTTGAAAAAATATCATATAAAACTTGGACGATTAAAAACAGGAACCCCTGCTCGTTTGAGTAAAAAAACAATTGCTTGGGAAGCTCTCCAAAAACAACAAGCAGATGAAAATCCCATACCCTTTTCTCTTTTAACAGAGAAAATTGAACAACCACAAATTGAATGTGCAATAACACGTACAAATGAGAAAACACATCAAATTATTCGCGAGAATATTTATCGCTCTGCTTTATATTCTGGAAATATTGAAGGGTTAGGACCACGTTATTGTCCTTCTGTTGAAGATAAAATTGTTAAATTTGGAGAACGTGATGGACATCAGATCTTTCTGGAACCAGAGGGATTAAATGATGATACTGTTTATCCAAATGGTCTTTCTACTTCTCTTCCTGAAGATGTACAAATTTCTCTATTGAAAACCATTGAAGGATTGGAAAATGCTATAGTTTTGCAACCTGGTTATGCTATTGAATATGATTTTGTTAATCCACAACAATTAACGAGAAACTTAGAATTACGTTCTTTACCGGGTTTGTTCTTAGCAGGCCAAATTAATGGTACAACAGGATATGAAGAAGCAGCAGCACAAGGACTTTTAGCTGGATTAAATGCTGCACGTAAAGTAGGTAAATTAGATGAAATACTTATAAGTCGTTCTACTGCTTATATTGGTGTTATGATTGATGATTTGGTTTCACGTGGTGTTTGTGAACCTTATAGGATGTTTACATCACGTGCTGAATTTCGTTTATCTTTACGATCTGATAATGCTGATACGCGTTTAACACCTTTGGCACAAAAATGGGGTATTGTGAGTAAAATACGTTGGGAATGTTATCAGAAAAAACAACAACGGCTTGATCAAGCACGATCAATATGTCAAAATCTTTTTTTAACACCCAATGAAGCTTCTGCTCATGGATTACATGTTAATCATGATGGAATTCGGCGTTCGGCTTATGATTTTCTTGCTTATCCTCATATGACCTTAGAGCGTCTTTCAGATTTTTGGCCACAATTAAAAACAATTGATTCTAAAACAGCAGAATCTTTAGAAATTGAAGCACAATATGCGGTTTATTTAGATAAACAAGCACAAGATATTGCCTCTCTTCAGAGAGATGAGCGTTTAGAAATTCCTTCTTCTCTCGATGTTCAGGCAATTTCAGGTCTTTCAAATGAACTTAAATCAAAAATTCAAGAAGTGTCGCCGCGTTCAATTGCTGATGCACAAAAAATTGATGGCATGACACCTGCCGCGTTATCGCTTATTATTACACATATTCAACGTCAACGACGTGAAAAGGCTAAAACAGCTTAATGAATTTTTCTACAGAAAAAAAATATCAACAATTATTAAATATTGTTCCTTCTGTTTCACGTGAAACGATGGAAAATTTAATTCAGTTTGAGTCTTTAATACTTCAGTGGAATGCACATATTAATTTGATATCTGCTACAACTATACCAGATCTATGGACACGACATATTCTAGATTCAGCACAAATTTTTCCTTTGTATGCTCATTCTTTACATTGGTGTGATTTAGGATCAGGAGGAGGTTTTCCTGCAATTGTGATTGCTATCTTTTTGAAAGAAAAAAAATCAGGACATATTAATCTTGTTGAAAGTAATGGGAAAAAAGTTGCTTTTTTGCGAACAGTTATTGCTCAACTTAATCTTCCAGCAACGGTTTATCACGCTAGAATTGAAGATATATATCAAAAAATTCCCATATCTGATATTATAACAGCACGGGGATTAGCGCCGCTTGATACTCTTTTACAACTCATTTTTCCTTTATTAACAGAAAAAACAATAGCTCTTTTGCAAAAAGGTCGGGATTACGCTACAGAAATAAAAAATGCCTCTGCCAATTGGCACTTTGATCTGTTAAAACATAAAAGTAAAGTTGATGAAAATTCTGTTATTTTGGAAATTTCTCATATTCGATCATATAGAGGGTAGAGCAAAATGAGCGAAACACGAATTATCGCTATTGCAAACCAAAAGGGTGGAGTCGGAAAAACAACCACAGCAATTAATCTTGCTACAGCTTTAGCGGCTATTGGTGAAAATGTCCTTATTATGGATGTTGATCCACAAGGTAATGCTAGTACAGGTTTAGGGATTGATCGTAATAGCCGTCCTTTATCTTCTTATGATGTTTTGGTTTCGGGCGTTTCAATTACACAGGCGGCTTTAAAAACAGCCGTACCCAATCTTTATATAGTTCCTTCTACACTTGATCTCTTAGGTGTGGAAATGGAAATTTCTTCATCAAAAGATCGCATACAACGCTTACGTAAAGCTCTCTATGATGATCCGGAAATGGAAAAAAAATTCAATTATATTTTAATTGATTGTCCTCCCTCCCTTAATCTTTTAACACTTAATGCTATGGGGGCTGCGGATTCTGTTTTAGTGCCTATGCAGTGTGAATTTTTAGCACTTGAAGGTTTAAGTCAATTACTTGAAACAGTAAAACAAGTGCGATCCGTACTTAATCCATCTTTAGAGATCCAAGGTATTGTTTTAACAATGTATGATGGACGTAATAACCTTTCAAATCAAGTTGTTGAAGATGTTCGTTCTTTTATGGGAGATAAAGTTTATCGTACTGTTATTCCACGAAATGTAAGAGTATCAGAAGCGCCTTCTTTTGGCAAACCTGTATTGCTTTATGATCTTAAATGTGCTGGGAGCCAAGCTTATTTGCGTCTAGCATCAGAAATGATTCAACGTGAAAAACAAGCACGTGCTGCTGCTTAAAAATGTAAAATTTTTTGTAAGAAAACTCAAAGAGCAAAATTATGAACGATGATCTATCAAAAAAAAGACTAGGACGTGGATTAGCGGCATTGATTGGAGATATCAATTTAAACAACAATATTGCACGTTCATCAAGCTTTGATAAATTAAATGAATCCGGTAGTCTTTCTGAGCAATTTATTTCTATTGAATCTATTTCATGTAATCCTCACAATCCTCGGCGTCATTTTACTGAAACAGAGCTTGATAATTTGACACAATCAATTCGTCAACACGGTGTGGTTCAACCGGTTATTGTGAGGCCTTTAAGAGATCATCCTCATCGGTTTGAATTGATTGCGGGTGAACGGCGCTGGCGTGCAGCACAACGTGCAAATTTAAGTCAATTACCCGTTATTATTCGTGATGTGGACGATAAAACGGCTTTGGAATTGGCAATTATTGAAAATGTTCAACGTGCAGATCTTAATCCTATCGAAGAAGCAAAGGGATATGAGATGCTTCTAAATGAACATGATTATACGCAAGTAGATTTAGCGCAAGTTATAGGAAAAAGTCGTAGTCATGTTGCAAATACGCTTCGTTTGTTAAAACTTCCAGAAAAAGTACAACAATTCTTAACTGATGGACAACTTTCTGCAGGTCATGCACGTTGTCTTATAACCGTTGATGATCCACAAAATTTAGCTGAGAAAATTATTCGTGAAGGGCTTTCAGTACGTCAAACAGAAATACTTGCATATGAGCAAGCTAATCCTAAAACTAAAAAGCGTACCAATACGGAGAAAGATGCTGAAACAAAATCTTTAGAAAAATTACTTGCAGATGTGATAGGAATGAAAGTTATTATTCGACATGGTAAAAAAGGTGGAGATTTAAAAATACATTACTCTTCATTAGAACAATTAGATGAAATTTGTCGGCGTTTACAAAGTTAATCAATTGTTCTAAAAAGATTTTTTTAACAGTTATCTTTTAAAATTTTTATTATTCTATACATATGCTCTTTAGCAAATTCTATATTGCTTGAAGGTAAAAAGTTTTTTTCATAAGTAGAATTTTCTTCATCAGTAAGTACATACAATGTCGCTTGAAGTGCTAGGTGAGCAATAACAAACTCTTTCGGTGTTATATTATTTTCTTTTAAAATATTCACAAGTTTTGGATTATTAGAAATATAGGCAGCGTATTTTTCAATATTATCATTATAAGTATTGAAGTCACTTTTTTTATTTATTTGTTCTGGTTCTGAAGATAAATTTTTACATTCTATTTTGATTTTTTCCAGCTTTAAAAGAAGATCTTCTGTTAAGGGATAATTTGCAATGAAAGGCGGTATAAAAGAAAGATCATCTATTTCTTGTTTTTTTTCTTGAGCGTATGATGCAAAAGGAAAAATGAAGAAAAAGCACAAAAGAAGTTTAAACATGACTAAAAATTATCCTTTCTTTTTTGAATTTCAATAAATATTTTTTCGTCTGTTATTCTTTATTTTTATAAAAACATTTGTTAAATATAGTCGAAATAAACACAATTATTAGGAATGATAAAAACACGGTGATTTTTAATGCACGGACTTTTTTATTAGATTAATGGGATGATATTTTTAATGTGTCATAGCTGATTAGTTGCTCAAAATGAGTTTTTCGCAGCTATCTAAAAGAATTGTCGCTTTAAAAAAATGTTTTTTAACAAATTCAAGATTGTTTAGAAATATAGTATTTTTCTCAGTAGAATATTCCTTTTCAGGTACAAATATGAGAAGCGTTGATATTTCTTTAAGAGCTAAGGTTCCTGAAGCAAAATCTTTCGGTGTTATATTATTTTCTTTTAAAATATTTACAAGTTTTGGTTTACTAGAAATATAGGTAGTGTAATTTTCAATACTAGAGTGGATACTAGAATCATAAGTTATAAGATTATTTTTTGTTTCTGGAAGTAAGTTTTTACATTCTTTTTCAATTTTTTCCAGCTTTAAAAGAAAATCTTCTGTTAAGGGATAATTTGCAATGAGAGATGATATAAGAGAAGAATTATCTGTTTCCTTTTCCTCTGCCCTTGTTAGTTGAATATGTATCACGAAAAGAAAAAGGAGGAACAAACGTAATACGAACTTAAGCATGGTTAAAAATTATCCTTTCTTCTTCGAATTTCAGCAAAAACTTCTTCATCTGTTTCTTCTTCCATTACAAGGTTTCTTCGCAATACACTATCATCCCAGCGGAGAAAGGGATTGGTGGCTTTTTCTTGCCCTAAGGTTACTGGTAAAGTCATAGCGTTTTTTGCACGTAGCAAAAAAACTTCCTCTATTCTTTGGTGGAGTTTTTTATTATGTGGGTCAATTGTTAGTGCGAAAAGAGCGTTATTTTTTGTATATTCGTGTCCACAATAGAGAAGTGTTTCATCAGGAAGTTTACGAAGTTTTTTTAAAGAATTCAGCATTTGTGCTGGTGTTCCTTCAAAAAGACGTCCACAGCCCAATGAAAAAAGTGTATCTCCAGCAAAGAGTAAATTATTTTCAGGAAAATAGTAAGATAATGCGCCTAGAGTATGACCAGGTGTTGAAAGAGCTAAAAGAAGGTGTGAGCCAAAAGAAAAACTTTCATCAGGTTGAAGTGTTTTATCAAGATGATCAATCTTTTCTTTTTCTGCTTCTGGTCCGATAACCGTAGTGTTGTAAACTTGTTTTAATTCTGATAGGGCTTCTACATGGTCGTGATGATGATGAGTTACAAAAATAGTGTTAAGTGTCCAATTGTGGCGCTTTAAGGCGTTGTGAATCGCTTTGCCTTCAGGAGCATCTATTGCAGCTGTCATACCACTTTTTTCATCATGAAGGAGTACACCGAAATTGTTTTCTCGACAAATAAACTGTTCAATCAACATATTTTTTCTCCCGAACAGTGTTTGGCGATGAATCTATAAAATAATCGGTAGTGATGATTTTTTTAAGAATCAGATTTGTCCTCTTCTGTAAAAAGTCCTTTTGAATGTTTTATAATTATAGGCATTTGGGTAAGCATGAAAAGGACTGTTATAGGCATGACGCCAAATACTTTGAAACTTGTCCAGAAATTATCGCTAAAATTACGCCAAATTATTTCATTCAAAATGGCAAGAAAAATGAAAAAAAACGCCCAACGATAGGTAAGTTTTTGCCAACCTAAATCATCAAGTTTTAAGGTAGAATCAAGAGCATAACGTAAAAGTGGTTTTTTAAAAAACATCCCACCAAAAAGTATAAAAGCAAATAAGCTATTAATGATTGTTGGTTTCATTTTTATGAAAGTTTCATTATGAAGCCAGAGAGTTAGAAAGCCAAAAACTAAAACAAATATTCCTGAAATAAGAGGCATAATAGGAATTTGTCTTGCAAGGATCCATGATAAGCTTAGGGAAATAATAATAGCCACCATAAAAATAGCTGTTGCAGGGAAAATAGGCTTACTAAAATTTTGAAAAAATCCAATGTTTTTTATCAGCCATTCTCCCTTATAATTGGCAAAAAAGAAGGCAACCAATGGACCCATTTCCAAAAGAAACTTAAGTGTTGGTGAGAGAGAATTTTTTTTATTGTTATTCATCTTTTTTTCAGAATTATTGTGTAAATTAAGATTAGATAAAGGCTGTTTCATGCGTGTTTTCCTGCAATAGTTTCGGCAAAGTCAGAAGCAGAAAAGGGTTGAAGGTCTTCAATATCTTCTCCTATACCGATAAAATAAACGGGTAATTTATATTTTGCTGCGATAGCGACAAGAATTCCTCCTCGTGCAGTCCCATCTAGCTTTGTCATAACTAAACCATTAACACCAGCAATATCACGGAAAATGTCCACTTGGTTGAGTGCATTTTGTCCGGTTGTTGCATCAAGAGTTTGAAGGATTGTGTGGGGTGCTTGGGGGGTGTGTTTTTTTAAAACACGAATAATTTTTGCCAACTCATCCATTAATTCAGATTTATTTTGTAAACGCCCTGCTGTATCAATAATTAATACATCACTGTTTGTTTTTTTTGCTTTTTCATAAGCATCAAATGCTAAGCTGGCGGCATCTGCACCCAATTTTGTCGAAATAACAGGAGAATTGGTACGTTCACCCCAAATGTGTAGTTGCTCAATAGCAGCGGCTCGGAAAGTATCACCTGCTGCCAGCATAACTTTTAATCCCCCTTCTGTTAATTTGGCTGAAAGTTTTCCAATAGTTGTCGTTTTTCCAGTGCCATTTACACCTACCAGCAAAATAACATGAGGTTTATGGCTGAGATCAAGTTCTAATGGTATTGCAACAGGTTCCAGAACTTTTTTGACCTCATCAGCTACAATAGTATGAATATCATCTGGGGAGAGGTTTTTTCCGTAACGACTGGAAGCTAAAGTATTTGTGATGCGTGTTGCCGTCTCTACACCTATGTCAGCTTGGATAAGAATATCTTCGAGCTCTTGCAATGTATCTTCATCAAGTTTTCTTTTAACAAAGAGATCGCCAATTGATCCGCTTAGGCGTTGTGAAGAAAGGGATAGGCCTTTTTTAAGGCGCCCAAACCACGCTGTTTTTTTTTGTTCAACAGAAGGTTCAGATAAAATTTCTTCATTCTTTTTTTCACGGATGTTGTCTGTGACAATAATTTTACCAGAAAAGGGAATTTTATCAGAATGGGATTCTAGAAATGGAGATTTTTCATCATATTTTGTAAGTATTGACTCTGGATTTTTTGTTTGTTCTTCTTTTTCTGTGTTTATAGAGATTTGATTATTTTTTGTCTTTTCATTTTTGTCTTTATTTTCTTCTATTATATCGCTTTTATCAGGAATAGAAATCTGTTGTTCAATTTCTTGCTCTTGAGATTTGTTAAAAGAGAATATTTTTTTTATAAAAGATTTAGTCATAAGAATTCTCCTGCTCAAGCAGCGTTTAATTTTGGAGGGACAGCAATCAATTTATCGCCATCATGATCAACGATAAGGGCTTGAACAATTGTTCCTGCTTTTGCACCTTTAACTTGTACAAGAGTATAATCTTCTGTTCGTCCGATTTCATCTTTTTCAACGAGAATTGTTTGTAGACTGTTTTGTAAATGAGCAAGATGCTTTTTGTAAGCCATATCACCTACTTTACGCAATTTTTCAGCACGCAGCTTAATTATTTTACGGTTGATTTGTGGCATACGTGCGGCAGGTGTTCCTTCTCTTGGACTAAAGGGAAAGACATGGAGATGGGTTAAATTACAATCTTTGATTAAGGAAAGACTATTTTGAAACATCTCTTCTGTTTCTGTAGGAAAACCAGCAATTAAGTCGGCACCATAAACCATTGTAGAACGTTTGGCACGCAACTCTTGGCAAAATTGAATGGCATGTTCGCGCAGATGACGCCGTTTCATCCGTTTTAAAATCATATTATCACCTGCTTGCAAAGATAAATGCAAATAGGGCATGATTCTTGTTTCATAAGCTAAAAGATTTATGAGTTCTTCGTCTGCTTCAATAGAGTCAATAGATGAGAGGCGTAATCGGGCTAAGTCAGGGACATGATGCAAAATAGCTGAAGTTAATTTTCCTAGAGTAGCTTTTCCAGGAAGATCGTGGCCATAACTTGTAAGGTCAACACCTGTAAGGACCACTTCTTGGATACCCCCACCTATCAGCTTTTTAATTTGTTCTATGACAGCACCCATGGGAACTGAACGAGATGGTCCTCGTCCATAAGGAATAATGCAAAATGTACAGCGGTGATCGCATCCGTTTTGTACCTGTACAAAAGCGCGGGTGCGCTCTTGCATTGCACTGACCATATGTGGAGCAATTTTTTGTACTTCCATAATGTCATTGATATGCACCTTTTCAGAATGATTAATACCAAAATCAGGAAGTTGACGATAAGAATGAGCGTGAAGTTTATCTTCGTTTCCTAAAACAAGATCTACCTCTGTCATTGAGGCAAAATTTTGTGCTTCTGTTTGGGCTGCACACCCTGTTACAATGATATGCGCATGAGGATTTTCACGCCTTGCTTTGCGGATAGCTTGTTTTGCTTGTCGTACGGCTTCGGCAGTGACAGCACAGGTATTAAAGATAATAGCACCATCTTTAAGTTGATCTAGCCCTGAAGAAGTACTTTCTTTGCGAATGATTTCCGATTCGTAGCTATTAAGTCGACAACCAAAAGTTACAATTTCTATTGCCATCAGGAGTGATCCTTTTTGTAGCACCCTGTTAAAGGGCTTAAAAAACCACTAAAGTGATATTTAATTGGTCCTGTCATGATAATATGATCGTCTTCTCGGTAAAAAATATTAAGTGTTCCCTTTGGTAAATTTACATCAACATGGCGCTCTGTAAGTCCACGACGATAAGCAGCCACTGCACTTGCACAAGCAGCACTCCCACATGCTTGTGTTAATCCTGCCCCTCGCTCCCATGTACGTAAATTTAGACTTTTCTTTGACGTTATGCAAGCAATGGAAATATTGCACCGTTCGGGAAACAGGGGATCATGTTCAAGTTTTGGCCCATATTTTTCTAATGGAATATGTTGAATATCATTTTCAACAAAAAAGATAGCATGGAGATTGCCAATGGATATGAGACAAGCGTCTTTTAGGGGACCAGCCATAATTTCTACGTGATTGGTATCAACTATTTCACGTGAAACAGGCATCTCTTTTGCATTGAAATTTGGGCATCCCATATCAACAGAAATGAGATCATCGGTTTGGTATTTTCCTTCAATAATTCCAGCGGGAGTTTCTAAATGAAATTTTTCACCAAAATTGTGATCTTTAAGCCATGCGATGACACAGCGGGTACCATTGCCACAAGCTTTAGCTATTGATCCGTCGGCATTCCATATTTCTATGCGGAAGTCGGTTTTTTTCTGAGTTGGTGTGTGGATAGCCATGATTTGATCAAAATGCATTTCAGGATCTGCCGACAAAGCAAGGATTGCTTGTGGTGTAAGAGCGTATGTGCTTTCACGCATATCAACAACAATAATTTGATTTCCAAGACCGTCCATTTTGCTAAATGGCGTTTTCATGAAACTTCTCTATTTCTAATGTTACTTGTAAAAAGATATATGGCTGAAAATATTATAAATTTCTAGTGTTTAATAAATATAAAATTGGGTACATAAATTATTTCTTTTAAAATAAGTGATTTTAACCTGTTTTTTTTAATTTGTTAATTTATCTTTGTAACTATAACAAATATTCGCTTAATTTTTTTGTGAACTTATTTATTGTCGTGGGAGAGAGTACAGACATGGCGTTTTCAAAAGTTTCGTTTTTCGTTGCACTATCAACTGTAATGTTTTTAGGGGGATGTTCAACAACACGGTTTGATGGTAATGACGATGGTAACGCATTAGAAGTTTTTTATCCATCTCAACAAATGACAATATTAGAAGCGTCTGATCTGTCGTCTACTTCTTCGTCGATATCTGAAGATGCAAACGCTCCGATGTATGAAAAAGGAGATTCTCAGAGCGATGGACGAATGGCTAGTCTCGAATTGCCAAGTAATGCCACTGATTTATTTCCTGCAAGTGTTGCTGGGGTATGGAATCTTTCTATGGGAGGAAAAGTTTGCCGGATTGCAACTCCACAAACAAAGTTTGGACAAGGGTACCGTGCTGGTCCTTTACACTGTCCAGGAATTGCTTCCCAAGTGAGATCGTGGGCTGTTAAAGGAAAAAGATTATATTTTTATAATAACTCTGGACGTGTTATCCTCGTTCTTTATTCTTCAAATGTTGATCGTTTTGAGGGACGTACACTTGATGATCATCCCGTTATTTTAAGTCGTTAAATCATTTTTGATCGTTTATGATAAACTAAACTAGACGGACAGATTCTTGAAAAGTATTTGTATTTTTCATTGAGATCGGTTTGAAAAAGGTTTTTTGGATGATTCTCGTTTCAACACGTTATAAGGAGCTCGTCGCTAAAGGAGAGGTTTGTTTTGATCCCGCTCAATTAGCTATAACAGAATATTTTGATCATTTATTAAAAAAAATTGCGGAACAAAATATCTCTCATCCTTTGCCTTGGATATTTTGCTCTTTCTTTAACAGAATATTTAAAAGGAAAAAACAAAATATTTCTTGCGTTGTAAAACAAGGAGATGAAACAGGTTTTTTTCAGGGACTGTATATTTATGGTGAAGTAGGACGGGGCAAAACCATGCTGATGGATTTGTTCTTTTCTTGTTTGCCTAAAGGTCATAAAAAGCGTGCCCATTTTAATGATTTTATGGCTGATGTGCATGAGCGTATTAATTCTTATCGTCAAGCATCTGGGTGTACAAAATTTAAACAAGATAATCCTATTTTAGCTGTTGCTGAAGATCTTGTACGAGAAGCAAAAGTACTTTGTTTTGATGAGTTTAGTGTAACGGATATTGCTGATGCTATGGTATTGGGGCGGCTTATTTCTGCTCTGTTTGATAAAGGAATTTTCTTTATTGCGACTTCAAATGTGGCGCCGGATAACCTTTATTGTAACGGTTTGAATCGTGAGCTCTTTTTGCCTTTTATTCAAGTTTTGAAAGCATATGTTCGTGTTGTTAATCTTGATGCAAAAACAGATTATCGCCTTGAAAAATCAAATCTACAACAGATGTATGTATCGCCGTTGGGGGTCCAAGCAAATGAATATATGGATCAAGCATGGGCACTTGTATTGCAAGGACATAAGGAGATGTCTGATGAGCTTTCTATAAAAGGGCGCTTTATTCCTATTCCGCGCTTTGGTGCAGGATGTGCTCGTTTTGATTATGGGGATTTATGTGCAAAGCCTTTGGCCGCGGCTGAATATTTGTTATTAGGAGAGCATTATCATACGATTTTTATTGATAATGTACCGGTCATGGATGATACATGTCGCAATGAAACAAAACGGTTTATTTTGCTTATTGATATTCTTTATGAGCGGCATATACGGTTGTTTATGTCGGCAGCCGCAGGGATAGGGGATTTGTATAAAGGGCATGCGCAGATTACGGAAACATTTGAATTTCAAAGAACACAATCACGTCTTTTCGAAATGCAAAGCTACGATTATTTAAAACTTTGGGAAGAACATTTTCTTTTGAAGAAGAAGCATTGATTATACTTTTACCTTTACGTAAACTGTCAAAACAATAACTTTTTGAAATTAAAGAAATATAATAATTCTGTTGTATTTTTTTTAAATTCACTTTATCGATACATCGTGATAATTTTCTAATAGTTGTTTCAGCGGAGGGTTGTTGTTTCTGTAAGGAGATAAATTTGTAAATTTCATTTCTTTACTCCTTTTTATGATATTGTTTGAATATGGTTGAAGTCAAAATATTCAGTATACGGACGTTGATTGGGTGTGCGCTGAATTATCTAAAAGTTAGGAAAAAATAAAATGGCACGGAAAAAAATAGCTCTCATTGGTTCAGGTATGATTGGTGGTACTTTAGCACATATTATTGGGCTTAAAGAGCTTGCTGATGTGGTCTTATTTGATATTACAGAAGGTGTGCCACAAGGTAAGGCTCTAGATATAGCCGAATCTTCTCCCGTTGATGGTTTTGATATCAGTCTAAAAGGTGCTAATGCTTATGAAGCAATTGAAGGTGCTGATGTTGTTATTGTAACAGCAGGCGTTGCGCGAAAACCTGGTATGAGCCGTGATGAACTTTTGGGCATTAATTTAAAGGTTATGGAACAAGTTGGAGCTGGAATTAAAAAATACGCTTCTTCAGCGTTTGTTATTTGTATTACCAATCCCCTTGATGCGATGGTGTGGGCATTGCAGAAATTTTCAGGTCTCCCTACACATAAAGTGGTTGGGATGGCTGGTGTTCTTGATTCAGCGCGTTTTCGTCATTTCTTATCTGAGGAATTTAAGGTCTCTATTAAAGATGTGACAGCGTTTGTTTTAGGGGGCCACGGTGATACAATGGTTCCTCTCGTGCGTTATTCAACGGTTGGTGGTATTTCTTTGCCTGATCTTGTAAAGATGGGCTGGACAACACAGGAAAGAATTGATCAAATTATCCAGCGTACCCGTGATGGCGGTGCAGAAATTGTTGGTTTGTTAAAAACAGGTTCTGCTTATTATGCACCAGCAGCTTCTGCTGTTTCTATGGCTGAGGCTTATCTAAAGGACACTAAGCGTGTTGTGCCTGTTGCAGCTTATCTTTCAGGAGAATATGGGGTTAATGATACCTACGTTGGTGTTCCTGTTGTACTTGGTGCAGGTGGTGTTGAACGAGTCATTGAAATTGATCTTGATAAGGAAGAAAGAGGTGCTTTTGATCATTCAGTAAATGCGGTTAAAAAGCTTTGTGAAGCTTGTATTGCTCTTGTACCTAGTCTCAAGTAAATTGAACAAGGTTTAATTCATTAAAATAAGTATAGAATATTAAAACTTTAGGATTAATAAGATCCATAAAAGAAAAGGACAAATGCATGAATATCCATGAGTATCAGGCCAAACGTCTGCTTCATGAATATGGAGCACCAATTGCAAATGGTGTTGCTGTTTATTCTGTAGAGCAAGCTGAAAAATGGGCGGAAAAATTGCCCGGACCTCTCTATGTGGTTAAAAGTCAGATACACGCTGGTGGTCGTGGTAAGGGTAAGTTTAAAGAACTTGGTCCTGATGCAAAGGGTGGTGTTCGGCTTGCACAATCTGTTGAAGAAGTTGTTGCAAATGTTCAAGAAATGCTTGGAAAAACTTTGGTAACCAAACAAACTGGTCCAGAGGGTAAGCAGGTCAACCGCCTTTATATTGAAGATGGTGCCGATATTGAACGGGAGCTTTATCTTTCACTTTTGGTTGATCGTAGCGTTGGTCGAATTGCTTTTGTTGTTTCAACAGAAGGTGGAATGGATATTGAAACGGTTGCTGAAGAGACACCAGAAAAAATATTCACGCTTCCCATTGATGCTGTAGAGGGTGTTACTTCTGCTGATTGTGCAAGACTTTGTGATGCGTTGAAACTACAAAGTAGTGCGCGAGAAGATGGTGAAAAGCTTTTTCCGATTTTCTATAAGGCATTTTGTGAAAAAGATATGAGCCTTTTAGAAATCAATCCGCTTATTGTGATGAAAGATGGTCACTTGCGTGTTCTTGATGCGAAAGTTTCTTTTGATAATAATGCTCTGTTTCGTCATCCAGATATTTTAGAATTGCGCGATCTTTCAGAGGAAGATCCAAAGGAAATAGAAGCATCAAAGCATGATCTTGCTTATGTTGCTCTTGAGGGTACGATTGGTTGCATGGTTAATGGTGCTGGGCTTGCTATGGCAACAATGGATATCATTAAGCTTTATGGAGCAGAGCCAGCGAATTTTTTGGATGTTGGTGGTGGAGCATCAAAAGAAAAGGTGACAGCTGCTTTTAAGATTATTACGGCCGATCCAAATGTTAAGGGCATTTTGGTTAACATTTTTGGTGGTATTATGCGTTGTGATGTCATTGCTGAAGGTGTGGTTGCTGCTGTTCGTGAGGTTGGTTTAAAGGTTCCCTTGGTTGTTCGTCTTGAAGGTACTAATGTTGAGCAAGGTAAAGCAATTATCAATGAGAGTGGTTTGAATGTTATTCCTGCTGATGATTTAGATGATGCTGCCCAAAAAATTGTTGCAGCCGTGAAGGGAGCTTAAGCTATGTCAATTCTTGTGAATAAAGAGACAAAAGTTCTAGTTCAAGGGCTTACAGGAAAAACAGGAACATTTCATACAGAACAGGCGCTTGCTTATCATGGTACGCAAATGGTTGGTGGCGTTAATCCTAAAAAGGGTGGAGAAACATGGGAAGGTTCAAAAGGCGAAACTCTTCCTATTTTCGCTAATGTTGCAGAAGCAAAAGAAAAAACAGGCGCGGATGCTTCCGTTATTTATGTTCCTCCTGCAGGGGCTGCGGCAGCTATTATAGAGGCTATTGAAGCTGAAATTTGTTTAATTATCTGTATTACGGAAGGTATTCCCGTTATGGATATGGTTAAAGTGAAGGCGCGATTAGAAAACTCAAAGTCTCGTCTTATTGGTCCTAATTGTCCCGGTATTCTTACACCAAATGAATGTAAAATTGGTATTATGCCTGGTTCTATTTTTAGAAAAGGTTCTGTTGGGGTTGTCTCGAGGTCGGGAACTTTAACTTATGAAGCCGTTTTTCAAACGAGTCAGGAAGGTCTCGGACAAACGACTGCTATAGGGATTGGTGGCGATCCTGTTAAGGGCACTGAATTTATTGATGTGTTGGAAATGTTTTTAGCGGATGATGAAACCGAGTCTATTGTTATGATTGGTGAGATTGGTGGTTCTGCTGAAGAAGAAGCAGCACAGTTTTTGCAAGATGAAGCAAGAAAAGGTCGTAAAAAGCCAGTTATTGGCTTTATTGCTGGCCGTACGGCTCCTCCAGGACGTACAATGGGACATGCTGGTGCTGTTATTTCTGGTGGTAAAGGTGGAGCAGAAGATAAAATTGCGGCAATGGAATCAGCTGGGATTCGTGTGTCTTCTTCGCCATCACAGATAGGTAAGACTTTGATGTCAGTTTTGAAAGGCTAAAAGAAAGTTTCACCTGAATAAGAAAAGGTTCTTAGATTCAGGTGAAAAAACTTGAGTATAAAAAGGTAAAACTTTTTTGAATGTTCAAATTACTGCTTGTTTGTAAGCATTTAAAGGTCAAAAGAGATATAAGGAGACGGAATAGATGTTCCGGAGAGGTATATGGCAAGGCAGGACGAAATAAATAGCCTTTTTGCACAGACATCATTTCTTTATGGTGGGAATGCGGATTATATAGATCAACTTTATGCTCAATATGAAAAAGATCCTACCAGTGTTGATTCACAGTGGCGTGCTTTTTTTGAAGGACTTCATGATAATAAAGAAGATGTTCTTAAAAATGCTGAAGGAGCAACATGGCAGCGTGATCATTGGCCATTAAAAGCAGAGGGTGAATTGGTTTCTGCTCTTGATGGTGATTGGTCTTCTCTTGAAAAATATCTTGGCGATAAATTAAAGGAAAAAGCAATAACAGGTGCTGCACAAAAGGGAAAAACTTCCAGTAAACAAGATATTATTCGTGCAACACGTGATTCCGTTCATGCAATTATGATGATTCGTGCGTTTCGAGAACGGGGACATCTTCATGCGCAGCTTGACCCTCTTCAATTGGCCGAAAAACAAGAAGATTATAAGGAACTTTCTCCAGAAGCTTATGGTTTTACTCCAGCTGATTACGAGCGTCCCATTTTTATTGATAATGTTTTAGGGTTGGAATATGCAACTATTCCGCAAATGCTTGAGATTCTCAATCGTACCTATTGTTCAACAATCGGTGTGGAATATATGCATGTTTCTGATCCGATTCAGAAAGTATGGCTTCAAGAACGTATTGAAGGGCGAGATAAAAAAAATTCTTTCACACAACAAGACAAGAAAGCTATTCTGAATAAGCTTATTCAGGCGGAGGGATTCGAACAGTTTTTAGACACTAAATATAAAGGTACAAAGCGTTTTGGACTCGATGGTGGTGAGGCGCTGATTCCCGCTCTTGAACAGATTATCAAATGTGGTAGTGCTTTGGGGGTGCAGGAAGTTATTTTAGGAATGGCACATCGTGGTCGTTTAAATGTTCTTTCACAAGTTCTTGCCAAACCGCATAGAGCTATTTTTCATGAATTCAAAGGGGGATCTTATAAGCCTGATGATGTGGAGGGATCCGGTGATGTTAAATATCATTTGGGAACTACCGCTGATCTGGACTTTGATGGTAAAAAAGTTCACTTATCGCTGTTGGCTAATCCATCTCATCTTGAGATTGTTGATCCGGTTGTTATGGGGAAAGCACGTGCTAAACAAGATCAACTTATGGGACCTGCGCATACTGATTTACTCCCATTAAGTGAGCGTTCAAAAGTGATGCCATTGCTTATTCATGGTGATGCCGCTTTTGCAGGACAAGGCGTTATCCAAGAAACTTTTGGTCTTTCAGGTCTTAAAGGTTATCGTGTTGCAGGTTCACTTCATGTTATTATCAATAATCAGATTGGGTTTACAACATCTCCACGTTTTTCACGTTCTTCGCCTTACCCATCAGATGTTGCAAAAATGATTGACGCACCAATTTTCCATGTGAATGGTGATGATCCTGAGGCTGTTGTTTTTGTTGCCAAAATAGCAACAGAGTTTCGTCAAATTTTCCATAAACCGGTGGTTATTGATATGTTTTGTTATCGCCGTTATGGACATAATGAAGGTGATGAACCTTCCTTTACACAGCCGCTTATGTATAAAGCAATTCGTAATCATAAAACAACTCTTCAACTCTATAGTGATCAATTGGTAGCAGAAGGAATGATTACTTCGGAAGAGATTGAGCAACAAAAAAAATTATGGCGCGATAAACTTGAAGGTGAACTTGAAGCAAGTGCTTCTTATAAACCTAATAAGGCTGATTGGCTTGATGGGAGCTGGACGGGACTCAAAGCTTTTAGTAGTTCTGATGAGCAGCATTCTAGAACAACCGGTGTTGAATTAAAAACTTTAAAGGAAATTGGTCAGAAAATTGTTGAAATTCCGGCGAATTTTCACGTTCACAAAACCATTCAACGTTTTTTAAATAATCGTGCTAAAATTTTTGAAACCGGTGAGGGGGTTGATTGGGCAACCGCTGAAGCTTTAGCTTTTGGTTCACTTTGTTTGGAAGGAGCGCCGGTTCGTCTTTCAGGTGAAGATGTTGAACGTGGAACTTTTTCACAACGTCATTCAGTTCTTTATGATCAAGAGAATGAAGCGCGTTATATTCCTTTGAATCATTTACAAAAAGGGCAAGCGCTTTATGACGTTGTTAATTCTATGCTTTCTGAAGAAGCTGTTCTTGGTTTTGAATATGGATATTCTCTTGCTGAACCACGAGGGTTAACACTTTGGGAAGCACAATTTGGTGATTTCTCTAATGGTGCACAGGTCATTTTTGATCAATTTATTTCATCCGCAGAGCGTAAGTGGCTTCGTATGTCTGGTCTTGTGTGTTTATTGCCTCATGGTTTTGAAGGGCAAGGGCCGGAGCATTCTTCTGCACGTTTAGAACGGTTTCTTCAACTTTGTGCGGAAGATAATATGCAGGTTGCTAATTGTACAACCCCTGCAAATTATTTTCATATTTTGCGTCGACAAATTAAGCGTGATTTCCGGAAGCCATTGATTTTGATGACACCGAAATCACTTTTACGTCATAAGCGAGCTGTTTCTCTTCTCAATGAAATGGGGACAGAAACAAGTTTCTGTCGTGTGTTGCTTGATGATGCAGAATGTCTCAAAGATTCTGTCATTAAGTTGCAAAAAGATAATAAGATTCGCCGTGTCGTTCTTTGTACTGGTAAGGTTTATTACGACCTTTATGAAGAACGTGAAAAAAAGGGTATCGATGATGTTTACCTCCTTCGTATTGAACAGCTTTATCCTTTCCCTGCAAAAGTTTTGGTGAATGTGTTGTCGCGCTTTTTGCAGGCGGAAGTTTTTTGGTGCCAAGAGGAACCAAAAAACATGGGGGCTTGGTCATTTATTGAGCCTTATTTGGAATGGGTTTTGACGCATATTAATGCGCAATATTCACGTGCTCGTTATGCAGGTCGTCCTGCGAGTGCGTCACCGGCCTCTGGGTTAATGGTGAAACACCTTGAACAACTGGCTGCGTTTCTTAAAGACGCGTTAGGTTCTTAATTTATTACTACTCTGATGTATGGAAAAATATTATGACTACTGAAATTCGTGTTCCTACTTTGGGCGAATCGGTTACCGAAGCAACGGTTGGTAAATGGTTTAAAAAACTTGGCGAAGCTGTCGCTATGGATGAGCCTTTGGTTGAATTAGAAACTGATAAGGTAACCGTTGAAGTTCCTTCTCCTGTTGCTGGAAAATTATCTGAAATCATTGCAAAAGAAGGCGATACGGTTGAAGTAAATGCTCTTTTAGGAGTGGTGAAAGCTGGAGAAGCTGGTGTCTCCCAATCATTTTCACCTTCTGCTACACTTGTTCCAGCGCCTTCATCTGAATCGGAGAAACCTGCTTTGAGTAGTGCAATGCCTCCTTCTCCTTCAGCAGCAAAATTGATGGCTGAAAATAATGTTGCAAAAAGCGATATTTCAGGTTCTGGAAAACGTGGACAAATTCTTAAAGAAGATGTTCTTGGTGGATTAAAACAAAGTACAAATGCCCCTACACCCTCTTCTTCTGCGACGAGTTCTTCGACAACTCCTGTCCAAGAAACACGTGAAGAGCGGGTTCGTATGACGAAATTGCGTCAAACAATTGCTCGCCGTCTTAAAGATGCACAAAATGTAGCAGCAATGTTAACCACATTTAATGAGGTTGATATGTCAGCGGTGATGGATTTGCGCAAGCGTTATAAGGATCTTTTTGAAAAGAAACATGGCGTTAAGCTTGGTTTTATGGGTTTTTTTACCAAGGCTGTTTGTCATGCATTAAAAGAACTTCCTGCTGTTAATGCCGAGATTGATGGGACAGATATTGTTTACAAAAACTATGTCAATGTTGGAATTGCTGTTGGAACGGATAAAGGGCTTGTTGTTCCAGTGGTGCGAGATGCAGATCAAATGTCATTGGCAGAGATTGAAAAAGAGATTGGTCGTTTGGGGCGTCTTGCGCGTGATGGAAAATTAGCCGTTTCTGATATGCAAGGTGGAACTTTTACCATTACCAATGGTGGTGTGTATGGATCGTTGATGTCAACACCGATTTTGAATGCACCACAATCTGGTATTTTGGGAATGCACGCGATTAAAGAGCGAGCAATGGTTGTTGAGGGCCAAGTTGTGATCCGCCCCATGATGTATTTAGCGCTTTCTTATGATCACCGTATTGTGGATGGGCAAGAGGCTGTAACTTTCCTTGTGCGTGTTAAGGAAAGCTTAGAAGATCCGGAACGCCTTGTTCTTGATTTGTAAAATACAGTTTTCAGGATGAAAGGAGAAACGGATGTCTTATGATGTGGCTGTGATCGGAGCGGGTCCAGGTGGTTATGTAGCAGCAATAAAGGCGGCGCAACTGGGACTTAAAGTAGCAATTATTGAAAAGCGTACAACATTAGGAGGAACATGTCTCAACGTTGGTTGTATTCCTTCTAAAGCGTTGTTGCATGCTTCAGAAGTGTTTGCTGAAACCCAGCATGGTTTTGAAACGCTTGGTATTTCTATTGGTAAATCTAAGCTTAATCTTGAACAAATGATGGTTCATAAGAAAGCTGTGGTGACAGCCAATACCAGTGGTGTTTCTTTTTTGATGAAAAAAAATAAAGTTGATACTTTTTTTGGGACAGCCAAAATTTTGAGTGCGGGTCATGTGGAAGTTGTTGCCAGAGATGGTAATAAACAAACAATTGAAACAAAAAATATTATTATTGCTACCGGTTCAGAGAATTCAGGAATTCCAGGGGTGAATGTTGAAATTGATGAAAAGACTATTGTTTCTTCTACGGGAGCCCTTTCACTTGAAAAAGTACCAGCGCATATGATTGTAGTGGGTGCTGGTGTCATTGGTTCAGAACTTGGATCAGTTTGGAGCCGTTTGGGTGCTAAAGTGACCATTATTGAGTATCTTAATAAAGTTTTGGGCTCAATGGATGGTGAAGTTTCACGGCAATTTCAGAAATTAATGGAAAAACAGGGGATTGAATATAAAACGGGTGCAAAGGTGACAGCTGTTACACAATCTGGCTTAACTGCTCAGGTGAGCTTTGAATCTGTCAAAGGTGGTGAGGCTGAAACTTTAGAGGCTGATGTTGTGCTTATTGCTACTGGACGTTCTCCTTATACAGAGGGGCTTGGCTTACAAGAGGCTGGTGTTCAGTTAGATGAACGCGGATTTATTGCAATTGATGCCCATTGGCAGACGAATGTTCCAGGAATTTATGCAATTGGTGATGTCGTAAAAGGGCCAATGTTAGCACATAAAGCAGAGGAAGAAGGCATTGCTGTGGCAGAGATTTTGGCAGGTCAAAAAGGGCATGTTAATTTTGATGTTATTCCTAGTGTTGTTTATACACAGCCGGAAATTGCGAGTGTAGGAAGAACAGAAGAAGAGCTAAAAACTGCTGGTATTGAATATAATGTTGGCAAATTTCCTTTTATGGCCAATGGTCGTGCACGTGCAATGCAAAAGAGTGATGGGTTCGTTAAAATCCTTTCTGATAAAAAAACAGATAGGGTATTAGGAGGACATATTCTTGGATTTGGTGCTGGTGAAATGATCCATGAAATTGCAGTTTTAATGGAATTTGGTGGTTCATCAGAAGATCTGGGACGTTGTTGCCATGCACATCCTACCTTATCAGAAGCCGTGCGTGAGGCAGCTTTGGCAACATTTGCTAAACCACTTCATATTTAAAAAGCTTTTAAAAAGTACATTTTAAAAGGCACGGGGGGGCAGAAAATATTAGTGAAGCATGCAACAAAAAAAGGAATATAACCAATAGTATTGGAATGTTCCATTTGTTGTATGCTTTTCGATAATTACTTTTTTAGATATCTGTTGTGCAGTTTTGATTGATTATCCTGTTGTGCACTATCGTTTAGAGCAGTGGTGTTTAGTCTATGTAAAGTTTTATATATGGGGTAGTTTTTATACTGTTATAAAATATTTAAGATAGGATTCCGAGCTTATCTGCGTGTTTTGTGTTAAGCAAACATCTCTCAAAATGCTCAAATCTACTTCGCGATGGTGGCTCGTGAATGGTATAACTGTAAAGTTCCTCTTGAAATATATGAAATTCATTCAAACTGTTACAAGACCTATTGTGCACCATCATCTTTATGTTTAGTAAAAGTACACACTGACATTATAATACACTTTTTCAGTTTTCAATATTGCTAAAGCTCTTTATTATTTGAGCGTTTTCATAAGAGAAATTTGTCATTTTTTACTCATACGCTTGCTTTGTTTGTGATGTGCAGACAAAAGATTTTAATTGCTTCAATGTGAGAGAGTTTGTGATTAAGATAATCTTATAGTATTCAGCGTAACGTTATATATGAAGAGGGAAGGGATTGAATATTCTAAAAAATACCGCTCTTCTTTAAAAGAGCAGTATTTTTATATCTTTTGTTTATGACACTATCTTTTTGATGATAAGACAAGTCATACAGTGTGATTAAATTAGTTTTTGCTTCTCTGTTTATCTTGATCATTGCTTGCTATGTCTTAAAAAGATGATATGTCTCTTCTTTAAGGTTGTTAAGAAATCGCAATGTTGCCAAAATATAACGAATAGCTAAAATTTTTTTGAAAACCATAATTACACGAGAATATTAAGTTTGTTTTCATTGAGCAGTTTTGTGATAACTTAAAAAATTAAGCATATGCTTTCTATAAGTATTAAAATTGTAATTTTTTATCCTCTTGTTGTTCTCTTATAAAAGTGGGAAGCCCCATATGATCAAGATATTTAAGGAAAGGGTGGGGTGGTAATTCCTCTACATTGACCATAGTTTTAACATCCCATTCGCCTGTGGCAATAAGAAGGGCTGTTGCGGCTGCTGGTACGCCAGCTGTATAGGAAATGCCTTGTGCTCCAGTTTCATGAAAAGCTTGTTTGTGATCGGCTATGTTATAGATAAAAATTTCTCTCGGGTTTCCATCTTTTTCGCCTTTAATAAGACCCCCAATACAGGTTTTTCCTGTGTAGTTTTGGGCAAGAGAGGAAGGGTCGGGTAAGACGGCCTTTACGACTTTCAAGGGCACAACTTCTTGACCTTCTGCCGTTTTAATTGGTTGTTCGGATAAGAGTCCGAGGTTTTTTAGAACCGTAAAAACAGTGATATAACGATCACTAAATCCCATCCAGAAACGGACATTCTCTACATCAAGATTTTTGGAAAGTGAATGAATTTCATCATGTCCTGTCATATAGGCTTTTTGTTTTCCCACAACGGGAAGATCCCATTCATGGCTGATTTCAAACATTTTATTGGAAGTCCATTTTTTATTTTGCCATGACCATACTTGTCCTGTAAATTCACGGAAGTTAATTTCTGGATCAAAATTTGTAGCAAACCAACGCCCATGATTTCCGGCATTAATATCAATAATATCAATATCTGTGATTTTATCAAAATAATCATCGCGCGCTAATGCAGCATAAGAATTCACTACACCTGGGTCAAAACCTGCTCCTAAAATAGCGGTTATACCAGCTTTTTCACATTCTTGACGTCGAGGCCATTCATAATTGCCATACCAAGGAGGTGTTTCACAAATTTTCAATGGGTCTTCATGAATTGCGGTATCGATATAAGCGCATTTGGTTTCAATACAAGCTGAAAGAACAGACATATTAAGAAAGGCAGAACCAACATTAATGACAATTTCGCATTTGGTCTTTTGGATGAGCTTTATAGTTTCTTCTACATTCATGGCATTGAGCGAATGGCTTTTGAAAACACCCTGTTCTTTCATTGTGTTTTTTTCTTTAATAGAAGCAATGATGGCCTCACATTTTTTGAGTGTTCGTGAAGCAATATGAATTTCACCAAGAATATCGTTGTTTTGAGCGCATTTATGCGCAACAACTTGTGCAACACCTCCGGCACCAATAATGAGAACATTTTTTTTCATTGTAGGTCCATCTCCTTTTTAATACTGTTGTATGACGTTTTTTATGGTTTATCTTTATGAAAGGCTTTCCTGATAGTCGTTATAGCTGAATTGGCGTTGAAGTGTTAATGTACCATCGCACTCTTTGAGAACAATAGCAGGCATTGTAACGCCATTAAACCAGTTTTTCTTGACCATTGTATAACCTGCTGCATCCTGAAAAGACAGTCTATCGCCTATTTTAAGAGGTTTTTGAAATTGAAATGTTCCAAAAATATCGCCGGCAAGACAAGACTTTCCACAAATCATAATTTCGTGTGGACCTTGATTGGGTTCTAATTTGGCATTCTCACGATAAATGAGAAGATCAAGCATATGTGCTTCAATTGAGCTATCAACGATGGCTAGATTCTTTTCATTATACAATGTGTCAAGAACACTGACTTCTAAAGTGGTGCTTTTGGTAATAGCAGCTTCTCCTGGTTCTAGAAAAAGAGTGACACCATGAGTTTTAGAAAATTGTTTTAAGCGTTTTGCGAAAGCTTCTAGAGGATAATTTTCAGCCGTAAAATGGATTCCGCCGCCAAGGCTTATCCAGTCAACAGCAGAAAAAAGTTCTGCAAATTTTTCTTCCATATACCCAAGCATTTGGTTAAAAAGATTAAAGTCAGCATTTTCACAATTGTTATGGATCATCAATCCGTTGATAAGAGGCAGAACTTCTTTGATAGCGCTTTGGTTTGTTTCTCCTAAGCGGCTAAAAGGGCGAGAGGGGTTGGCAAGATCAAAATTTGATGCGCTCATTCCTGGGTTTAACCTTAAACCTCTTTGAATGGTTTTTGTTGCATCAGAAAAGCGTTGAAGCTGTTGGATGGAATTAAAGATGATTTTATCTGCATAACTACAGGCTTCATCAATTTCATCATCTGCCCAAGCCACTGAATAAGCATGGGTTTCTTTGCCAAATTTTTCTCTTCCTAAACGCAGTTCATAAAGGGATGATGATGTGGTTCCATCCATGAACTCAGACATTAAATCAAAAACACTCCATGTGGCAAAACATTTCAAAGCAAGTAAAATTTTAGCTCCGGACATTTCCCGTAAACGAGAAATTGTTTGCATGTTTTTGATGAGTTTCGATTTGTCTATAAGATAGTAGGGGGTTTTTATCATCATTTATTCATTCTTTTTTGTAGGATCTTATTGCCAAGATCAACGTTTAGTACAAAGAGTAACAGAATGTCTCAAGAAAAAAGAATCTTAAGAAAAGAATCTGTTTCTGTCCAGCAAGAGAAAGGCTTTCTGTAATTACTGTTGTTTATTATGTTGAGTTTTTTGTTATGAGTATGAAAAAAAAATTATATTATGCTTTAGCTTTTGTATTTGTTAGCAGTTTTTTCATTATAACAACCACTCTTGTTAATTGGGGGCAAAATAGGAGTGATGCTAAAGCCAAACTGGTTACTCAGACTTCTCTCCAAGATATTTCGGTGCCTTTGATTTTTACGGGGCGTAGAGAACTTAATGGTTTTAAAGGTTATCGTCATTATCGGCGTGGTTATCGTAAATACAGTGATAATTGGTGGTATCCTGAAGTGGCATTTATTACATCACCGCACTTAAGCACAAAAGGCGCATCATTAAAAGTTGTACCAGATGCTAAAAAAGTGTTTTTAACGTCTTCTTCGGAAAAATTAGAAAAAAAAGAGCCATGGATGTTTAAACAACATATTGAATCTTGCCTTGCGCGTTATCGCTCTTATAATAAAAATGATAATAGTTTTCAGCCTTTTCATGGGGGGCGTAGGCAGTGTTTATCACGCTTTTTTAAAGGATAGAAATTAAATAAAATTTTAATTGCTTCTTGTCGTGAGCGTTATTGTTCTTACAATAAAGAGAAGACTTGTGTGGTGCGCAGTATTTTCATGCAAGCATTGTTTTTTTAAAAATTTTAAATGCTTTTAAGTTTTATTAAATCTTATTATCATTAAGTGTGGAATGGGGGTGAGAATATAAGTTTTTGTTTTGTCGATGACAAAATATTAAGGTAAAATGGAGTTTAAAGAATGACAACACGGGAAGCAATGTTGGTATTGCTCGTTTTGCTTCCCTTTGGTGGAAGTGCTGTCATTGGCTTTTTTCGTTCGACAGCAAAAAATAATGAAGCGTGGTTTGCTGGGGTTGTCGCACTTTTCTGTCTTATTTTTGCAATAATGCTTTATCCGGAAGTTCGCGGAAACCACATAGTGCGTTTAGATATTTCTTGGCTTCCAGAATGGGGAAGCGATTTGATTCTCCGCATAGATGGTTTGTCGTGGCTTTTTTGCTTGCTTATTACAGGGATTGGGCTGCTTGTTGTCATTTATTCACGTTATTACATAGATCCAGCGGATTCTGTACCGCGTTTTTTTTCCTTTTTTTTGGCCTTTATGGGATCAATGATAGGAATAGTTTTATCAGGTAATCTCGTCTTTTTGGTTGTTTTCTGGGAACTTACCAGTATTTTTTCTTTTTTGCTGATCGGCTATTGGTACCATAATGCAAGTGCGCGTGAGGGTGCGCGTATGGCTCTAACGATCACAGGTTTTGGCGGCTTTGCTCTTTTTATTGGAGTTTTATTGATTGGGTATACTGTTGGCAGTTTTGATTTGGATAAGGTGCTACAGTCTGGAGATATGATCCGGTCAAGTTCTCTTTATAGTCCTATCCTTATTTGTATTTTATTGGGAGGGTTAACAAAAAGCGCGCAATTTCCCTTTCATTTTTGGCTACCTAACGCGATGGCTGCTCCAACTCCCGTATCGGCTTATTTGCATTCGGCAACAATGGTAAAAGCGGGATTGTTTTTGCTTGTTCGTTTATGGCCTGTGCTCTCTGGAACAGAATCTTGGTTTTGGCTGGTTGGCTTTTCAGGACTCTCAACTCTTCTTCTAGGTGCCTATTTTTCCATGTTTCAGCAAGACTTGAAAGGACTGCTTGCTTACTCGACTATTAGTCATCTTGGATTAATTACAACACTTTTAAGTCTTGGTAGTCCACTTGCATGTGTTGCGGCGATCTTTCATATGGCCAATCATGCTACTTTTAAAGCTTCTTTATTTATGGCTGCTGGCATTATTGATCACGAGACGGGAACACGTGATATGCGTAAACTGTCAGGGCTTTATCGTTCTATGCCTATCACAGCAACTCTTGCTTTAGTTGCGAGTGCAGCGATGGCTGGGGTTCCTTTGTTGAATGGTTTTTTATCGAAAGAGATGTTTTTTGCTGAAGCTGTTGAAACGCATATGGAATCATGGCTCGATTGGATTGCGCCTTATGTGGCAACGCTAGCTAGTCTGTTTAGTGTGACCTATTCTATACGCTTTATTCATGGCGTTTTTTTAGGACCAAAGCCTGACAATTTACCCAAGACTCCCCATGAACCACCGCATTTCATGCGTTTACCAATGGAGCTTTTGGTGTTTATTTGTTTAGCGGTTGGTATTTTTCCTAATTTAACAATAGGACCTATTTTAGATAATGCGGTCGTGTCTGTTTTAGGACCAATGACAATTCCTTATAGTTTGGCTGTTTGGCATGGGTTTAACACTCCATTAGTGATGAGCTTTGTTGCATTATTAGGGGGCGGATTGCTCTATGCTGTTGGGCATCGTTATTTTTTATCCTGTGATGATGGGGCTCCTTTTTTCCGTCACTTAAAAGGACCGCGTATTTTTGAACGCATTCTCGTAATTATTTCTTGGAAATGGGCCCGTGCGGTGGAGTCTGCTTTGTCAACACGCCGTTTGCAGATCCAATTGCATTGGATTTTTTGGGTCTGTTTTGCCTTTGTTGGTCTTTTACTTTGGTGCGATGGTTTCATTCCAGTGGGGACATTACCGCTTTTTCCACTTGATATTCCTTTTCTCGCTCTTTGGCTGGTTGGCGGATTATGTGCGCTTTTAGTTGCTTGGCGAGCAAAGTTTCATCGTCTTGCTTCACTTATGCTTTTAGGGGGAGCTGGTTTGATGACTTGTGCAACCTTTTTATGGCTTTCTGCTCCTGATTTAGCAATAACACAATTGGTTGTTGAGGTTGTTACAGTCGTTTTATTATTGCTTGGTTTACGGTGGTTGCCTAAACGTTTGCATGACCCTGGGCCAGCTGCTGTTCATTTTTGGGTTCGCTTGCGTCGTTTCCGTGATTTCATCATATCCCTTGTAGGAGGTGCTGGTGTAGCATGGCTTTCTTTTGCAGTGATGACACGTCCCCAAGGTACAACGATTTCTGATTTTTTTCTAACGCATGCTTACTCAGATGCTGGTGGTCGCAATGTTGTGAATGTGTTATTGGTTGATTTCCGTGGTTTTGATACCATGGGAGAAATTGTGGTTTTGGGTGTTGTTTCCCTTACTGTTTTTGCACTCTTACGACGTTTTCGTCCTGCGCCTGAGAGTATTGATGCGCCTTTTCAACAACGTATCCAGAAAGCCTTTGATATAGCACAGCCTAATCGAAATGTGGGAGATACAGTATTGAATTATTTAGCTGTTCCTGCTGTTATTATGGGTTGGCTCTTTCCAATTATTATCGCTTTTGCTATTTATTTATTCATGCGAGGGCATGATCTGCCAGGAGGTGGATTTGTCGGTGGTATTACTTTGGCTATAGGATTTATTTTACAATATCTTGCACGCGATATTCGGTGGGTGGAAACGCATTTGAGAGTTTTACCTTTGCGTTGGATAGGCTTTGGTTTATTATTGTCAGTCGTAACGGGGATGGGCTCTTGGTTTTTTGGATATCCTTTTTTAACATCCTTTTTTCGATATATTCATCTTCCGTTAATTGGGAAAGTTCCCATGGCATCTGCTTTTTTGTTTGATTTTGGTGTGCTTTCTCTTGTGTTAGGAGCAACTGTTCTCATTTTAATTGCACTTGCACACCAGTCAATTAGGAGTTACCGAATCGGTAAGAAACCTATTTTAAAAGAGAAGGAAAATTAATGGAAATTGTTCTTTCTTTGGGTATCGGTGTTTTTGTCGGATCAGGTATTTGGCTTGTTTTGCGTCCACGTACTTTTCAAGTCATTCTTGGTTTGTCCTTGATCTCCTATGGTGTTAATCTTTTTATATTTTCAATGAGTAGACCGCGTAGTAATGCTGCTCCAATTGTTGATCCTACCACTGTTATTAATCCAGCTAATTATGTCGATCCTCTTCCACAAGCCTTGGTTTTAACTGCGATTGTGATTGGTTTTGCAACAACAGCTTTATTTTTAGTTATCTTGTTGGTTTCACGTGGTTTAACGGGTTCTGATCACGTTGATGGACGTGAGGTGCAATAATGGAAATAGGAGTGCATCATCTCCTTATTTTGCCTATTCTTTTGCCGTTAATCACTGGAGCACTTCTTCTTTTTTATGATGAACGTCGTGCAAGACTTAAATCATTCATCAGTCTTTCTTCTGCGGGACTGTTGGTCGTTACTGCCATTTTATTGATTATACGTACTCTTGAAATAGCACCGGCTTGCGATGTTTATCGACTTGGTAATTGGCCGTCTTCTTTTGGAATTGTTTTAGTCCTTGATCGCTTAAGCGCTATGATGCTTTTACTTTCCAGCTTGTTGGTGACTAGCGTGTTGGTTTTTGCGCGGGCTCATTGGTACAAAGCTGGTTCTCATTTTCAGTCACTAATGCAATTTTTTATGGTGGGGATAAATGGTGCTTTTTTGACTGGCGATTTATTTAATTTATTTGTGTTTTTTGAAGTTATGTTAACGGCTTCCTATGGGCTTGCTTTGCATGGTTCTGGTCAGACACGCGTGCGCGCAGGATTGCATTATGTTGTGGTTAATCTTGTTGCTTCATTATTTTTTTTAGTTGGTATAGCGCTCATTTATGGAGTCGTTGGTACTCTTAATATGGCCGATTTGGCTGTTAAAATAAAATATATATCTTCTACAGATATTGTTTTGTTCGAAATAGGTGTTGCACTTTTAGGTATTGCTTTTTTGCTTAAAGCGGGTATGTGGCCGCTTAATTTTTGGTTGGTGCCAACTTACAGTGCAGCAGCAGCGCCTGTTGGAGCTTCTTTTGCACTTTTGAGCAAGGTTGGTATTTATATTATTTTACGTTTAACGTTGCTATGGTTTGGTCCTGAAAGTGAATATTTTAACCATTTTGGTCATACGGTTTTGTTTTATGGTGGGCTTGCCACTATGATTGTTGGTTTTATTGGGGTATTGGCGAGCCAAGTTTTGGTGCGTTTGGCAGCTTATAGCGTTCTTGTCTCTTCTGGTACATTGTTGGCTGCGATCGGGATAGGCAATACAGCACTGACAGCAGGCGCACTTTTTTATATTGTTTCTTCAACTTTAGCACTGGGAGCTTTTTTTCTTTTGGTAGAGTTAGTTGAACGCTGTCAAGATGTGGCTGCTAATGTTCTTGCTGTCACAATGGAGGTGTATGGTGACGATGAAGAGGAGGAAGAAGATGAAGTTGGCATCTATTTTCCAGTAACCTTGGCAATTCTTGGAGCTTGTTTTGGTATCTGTGCCATTTTGATTATTGGATTGCCGCCTTTTTCTGGTTTTGTTGCTAAATTTATGATGTTCATGGCAATTTTAAACCACAGTAGAGAGGATTTTTCTGCTTCTCTTCCGGTTTACCAAGATTGGCTTTTTGTAATTTTTGTCACTCTCTCTGGTTTTGCGGCTTTGATTGCATTGACACGAACGGGTATCCGAACTTTTTGGGTTTCTCTTGAAGGGCGTATTCCTCGTGTGCAAGTGATAGAATTTGCGCCTATTGCCGTTCTCCTTGCTTTGTGTTTTCTTATAACAATTGTAGCCAGTCCTGTTAGTCATTATATGTCTGAAACTGCTAAGACTTTGTATGAACCTCAAAACTATATTGGGAGCGTTTTAACGGATTTTTCTCTCGAAAATAGGGAGATAAGTAAATGAATTGTTTTTGTCCTTCCCCTTTTTTCAGTGGTGTCATTGTCCTTATGTGGCTTATTTTAAATGGTTTTAGTTTAGGGCAATTGCTTTTAGGGATTTTAACCGCTTTGTTTTGTGGTTGGATGATACGGCTTCTGGAGCCGGAGAAGGTTGTTATTAAAAGCTGGAGTGCGGTTTTTCGTCTCGTTTTTCGAGTATTTATAGATTCTATATTCTCAAATGTTTCGGTGGCTTGGTTTGTTTTAACAAAAAGGTCTCGAGTGCAGAAATCTGGTTTTATTGTAGTACCTCTTCTGCTTCATAATCGCACTGCTTTGGCTATTTTAGCATGCATCCTTTCGGCAACCCCTGGAACTGCTTGGGTTGCCTATAATAGTAAAAAGGGTGAACTTTTGCTTCATGTCTTAAATTTAAAAAATGGATATGATTACAAACAGTTGATCAAACAACGGTATGAGCAATTGCTTTTGGAGATTTTTTTATGAGTATGGTGATTCTTTATTGGGGGCTTTTCTTTTCACAGTTTTTTTTAAGTTTAGCGGTGATTTTCGCGCTGTTTCGGTTGATTCGTGGTCCACGGGCGCAGGATAGAATTGTTGGTTTGGATGCCCTTTATATAACCACTATTCTTTTGTTTCTTACATTCGATATTCGTTCAGGAACAACCACTTATTTTGTCGCAGCTCTCATTATTGGATTGTTGGGATCTGTCTCAAGCATCGCTTTGGCGAAATTTCTTATGCGGGGGGAGATTATTGAATGAAAGATGATATATCGCTTGTGGTTGCTATTGCTATCACAGTTTTCTTAATATTAGGGTCTGGATTGACATTGATCGCAACGATAGGTTTGGTGCGTTTTTCCAATTTTTATAAGCGTTTGCATATGCTTTCAGTATGTACGAGTTGGGGCGTTGGTAGTATTCTTATTTCTTCATTTCTTTATTCAATATTTGTGGACCATTATTTTGTTTTTCATGAAGTGTTGCTGATGTTTTTTTTGTTTTTAACAGCACCGGTAGCTTCTATGTTGCTTTCACATACAGCAGCTTATCGACATCATTCAGAAAAACAATCAGAAAAACCGCTGGCTCTTTTATTACACCAAACGGAGGAAAAGCTACCCACATCAGAAGGAACATCACGAGATGAGAGCCAGCGCGGTTCTTGAAATGTAAGAATCTTCCTTATTTTGTGCTTTTTTCTTCTACACAGTGGATGGGCTTTTCTTCTTTTGGATCATTAATAAGATCGTAAAATATGGCTTCATTTTTAGTTATCCACCAAATGTATTGTCCACCCACATATTTTCCTCCAGAAGCGGCAATTACATTAGAACCAACGATGCGCTTACCGTTCCATTTTAAATCAACAAGCGCAATATTGCCAGCATTATAATAAGTTGCTTCAACATACTCTTTGCTTGTTCCCATATCGCATTGATAGGAGACGGTCTCTGTTGTTGGTTCTGGATCATCTGGTACTTCAATGACTAAAGAACTTGCTAATGCATTAATTGAACCGAGGAGGAGCACACTTAAAGTAATGAAAAATTGTTTAGTAAAAGAAATTTTTTTCATAATATTTCCCGTGTTATTTAAAATAATAATGTTGACTCATCTTTACAGAGGATAGGTTTTTTTTCTTCTGGATCCTGAGCAAGGTCATAAAGCGTGACTTCTTTGTTCTTCTCCCACCAGATATACTGAGCTCCTGCAAATTTTGCTCCTGTTGCCGCGATGACATTAGCAGCAATGACACGGTCACCATTCCATTTGAAATCAACCAACGAAATATTATCAGCATTAAGATAGACTGCCTCAATGCGCTCTTTACCTGCTCCAGTTTCACACTGATAGGTAATGGTCTCTGTTTTGGGCTCTGGATTGTCTGGTACTTCAATGATTAAAGAACCAGCTAAGCTATTGTTTGAGCTGAAGAGTGATAAACTTAAAGCGGTGAAAAATCCTAAAATGTGTAAAGTTTTTTTCATGATGCTTCCCTATATTCCTAATATTGTGCACAAAGAATAATTTGACTGATACGATGGTGTCTACGGCAGGATTCGAACCTGCGACCCCAGGATTCATACCACTTCGATTTTCACCGCCAGCCTTATCGGCTGTTTGTGGTCTGGACTGTCTCTTCACCTTGAAGCTTTTGCTCTTTAGGTGCTGCCCGTTCAGTCTCTACACCTTTCTCTCATTTGAAAAGAGACTTGGCTCGGGATTGGCATATAGTCGCCCATGAAGCTTTCCCCGAATTTGAGCAGATTCACTTTGAGGATTTCTTCTCAAAGTGCCCAATTTCTTTAGGAATCCTGTGCTCTATCCTACTGAGCTACGCAGACATCATCATGTTAATCTTTAATAGAAGTATAAAAACGAATCAATTATATTCAATATGAATTAACGAATTTCTGTTAATTTTTGTTCCAAAAAGGATAAAACGGCATCTGGTGAAACATTTTTTGCAATAAATGATTGGCCAAGTCCGCGTGTTAAGATGAAAGTCAAATTGTTTTGCGAAACTTTTTTATCTTGGGCAATGAGAGTCATTAAAGTTTCAGCATCTGGTAGACATCCTGGGATATCCTTTAATTGTGTAGGCAATCCTATAGATTTGAAGTGCGCTTCAATGCGTTGTGTAAGCGTGGTGCTTATTAAATTTAATTGAGCAGAGAATTGATGAGCTAGAATCATCCCAATTGCTACACTTTCGCCATGGATTAAACGGTTGGAGTCATAAGCGGTTGCTGTTTCAAGCATGTGTCCAAATGTATGGCCGAGATTTAAGAGTGCGCGCTCTCCTTTCTCATGTTCGTCACGTGCTACAATGGCAGCTTTAAATTGGCATGAGCGAACAATGGCCTCTGTTCGCATAGGGCCATTAGAGAAAATTTTCTGCCCATTTTTTTCAAGCCACTCAAAAAAGTCAGGTTGGTTAATGAGACCGTATTTTACTATTTCTGCGTAGCCAGCGCGAAATTCGCGCGGTGGCAGGGTATCAAGAAGACACGTGTCAGCAATAACGCATTGTGGTTGATAAAAGGCACCAATAAGATTTTTGCCATATTGGCTATTGATTCCCGTTTTTCCACCAACAGAAGAATCAATTTGTGCAAGAAGCGTTGTGGGCATTTGAATGAAGTTCATGCCACGGCGGATTATACTTGCCGCAAATCCTGCTAGATCACCAATGACACCACCGCCAAAAGCAATAACACAGTCGCCTCTTTCTAAACGCGCAGCAAGAATTTGATCGATGACAACTTGCAGGGTTGAAAATGATTTTGATTGTTCTCCTGCTTCTACAATAATAGGGACAGTATGAATTTTATTTTTTGTTAATTCTGCTTGCAATATCTCCAAATGAAGGGAAGCAACATTTGTATCTGTAACAAGTGCCAAGCGCGTTTGATGAGGATCTTTTTTATTAAGAGCATGTTTAATTTGTGAAGCAGCTTGTGTAATCAGACCCGGACCAATGATGATATCGTAACAGTGTTTGTCCAGTTTAACAGTGACGGTTTTGGTTTGCATGCTGGTTATCCCTATTGTTAATTTCTGTGTATAGGTAGTGCTGTACGGATCGTATAACATTTTGTGCTACGGTATGACGGCTTTCTTTATGACTGTTAATTGTTAAGTTTGCCTTTGCATAGATAGGATAACGCTGTTCCATGAGTTTTTGCATGGTTTCTTTAGGATTGGCTGTTTGAAGCAGGGGACGTGTTGGGTGCTTTGAGACACGTTGCATGAGGATATCAAGATCGACTTTTAGCCATATGGATATACCATTTTGGTGAATGGCTTTTCGGATATTTTCATTTATGTAGGCACCACCACCTGTTGCTAAAACAAGGGGACTTTTTTTCATGAGGTTTAGAATAACACGCTGTTCAAGAGCACGAAATTCGGATTCACCATAAATTTCAAAGAGTTCCGTGATTGTCATTTGTGCAGCTTTTTCAATTTCTTGGTCAGAATCATAAAAAGGTAAACGAAGCATGGTGGCGACGCGTTTTCCGATCACTGATTTGCCTGCCCCCATAAGACCAACAAGGACAAGTGCTCTTTTATCAAGGGACGATAAGAGCTGATTCTTTATTTGTGTTATGGGGACGCGTTTTTGTCGATTGCTTTTCATAACTTTATTTCGGCATTTATCCATCTTAAAGTCAATTCCTGTTAATCTTTGTGAGGCATAATACGAGATAGAATATTTTTGGGTAGGTTATTGTCTTATGCCAACATTGACTAGATTTTTGATGATTCTTTTCATTTTGCTTTCTGTTCTTTTCATTATAATGGGTGCTCTTGTGGTTTGGGTTGAACCAGTAACTGTGGATATGTACATTGATGTTCCCTTGGATTCATGGAATCTTTCTACGGAAGCGAATCAATGAAATGAAAAGTGGTGCTGTGATAGATCATTTTCTTGAGATGATGAGTGCGGAGAGAGGGGCTTCGTCTCATACGCTTGCGGCTTATCAGCATGATTTGCAGTGGGCACAAGACGAATTGTCTTCACACTCTGTTTCGCTTTTTTCAGCACAAAAAGAAGATTTAATTACTCTTTTGTCACTTATGCATACTTTTGGTTTTGCGGCATCGTCGCAAGCGCGCCGTTTATCAACTTTGCGTCAGTTTTATCAATTCCTTTATGCTGAAGGGTTGAGAGCAGATGATCCCTCTCATGATATTGATGCACCTCGTCAGAGGCGTCCTTTGCCCAAAATCATGAGTGAAGATGCAGTGATAAAATTGCTTGATTTTGCGGAGTTAGAAGTCAATCAAGCAGACTATGGGTCCAAAGGTTATTTCCGTGCACTGCGTCTTCAGCTATTGATTGAAATGCTTTATGCAACAGGGTTACGTATTAGTGAGTTGGTGAGTCTGCCGGTTCAGTCTGTTCGAAGGAATGAATACAGCGTTTTGGTTCGTGGTAAGGGCAAAAAAGAACGAATGGTGCTGTTATCAAAAAAAGCATGCCAAGTTCTTTCACAGTGGTTAAATTTGCGTGATCAGGGAAAGGACGCTACGAGTTCTTATCTTTTTCCTGCGCATTCCGAGACAGGATATATTGCTCGTCAAGTCGTTGCACGAGAGTTGAAAAAT
This sequence comes from Bartonella sp. AA168HLJHH, assembly GCF_042197365.1. NCBI lineage: Bacteria > Pseudomonadati > Pseudomonadota > Alphaproteobacteria > Hyphomicrobiales > Bartonellaceae > Bartonella > Bartonella sp. AA168HLJHH. The sequence goes on from NZ_JBHIRS010000001.1 coordinate 411,998, forward strand.
CTCGCTAGAAGAGCAGGGATAGGAAGTGATAGCTTTTCTCCCCATGTGTTGCGTCATGCTTTTGCTAGTCATCTTTTGCAAAATGGTGCTGATTTGCGTGCCGTTCAACATTTGTTAGGTCATTCTGATATTGCTACCACTCAGATTTATACCCATGTGTTGGAAGAGGGACTTTATCGTTTAGTCAATGAGCATCATCCACTTGCCGATGAGCAAAAGGCTCGTTAAAGAAAAGGTGATGTTTTTGAAAAAGACTTTATAAAGCAAATTATAAGTGTATAAGTGACACTGAATGAGTTGACACAAATGTATAATTATCTTGATTTTGAAAAACCAGTTGCTGATCTTGATGGGAAAATTCTTGAATTAAAAAAAATTTCTCAGGAAAAAGGCAGTCTTGATATGAGTGACGAGATTGCTCGTCTTGAAACGCGTTCCCAAACAGCGTTGCGCGATATTTATAAAAAATTATCGCCGTGGCAAAAAACACAAGTCGCTCGTCATCCGGATCGTCCCCATTTTATGGACTATTCTAAACGCCTATTGAGTGATGTTACGCCTTTGGCCGGAGATCGAAAGTTTGCTGAAGATGAGGCTATTCAAGCGGGGTTTGCACGCTTTAAAGGTGAGGCCGTTGCTTATATTGGTCAAGAGAAAGGTCACGATACGCAAACACGTTTGCGCTATAATTTTGGTTCTGCGCGTCCAGAAGGCTATCGTAAAGCTGTACGTATTATGGAAATGGCTGACCGCTTTGGTTTGCCACTCCTCACTTTTATTGATACAGCAGGTGCTTATCCTGGGGTAAGCGCTGAAGAACGTGGGCAAGCGGAAGCAATTGCTCAATCAACAGCTACAACTTTGCGTTTGAAAGTTCCTGTGGTTTCCGTTGTTATTGGAGAAGGCGGTTCTGGAGGGGCGATAGCAATCGCGGCTGCCAACAAAGTTTATATGTTGGAGCACGCAATTTACTCTGTTATTTCACCAGAAGGAGCAGCTTCTATCTTATGGCGTGATCCAGCTCGTGCAAAAGATGCTGCAATGAATATGCGTATTACCGCTCAAGATTTGTATCGCTTAAAGATTATTGATGGCATTATTTCGGAACCTTTAGGGGGAGCGCATCGTGGCAAAGAGATTGTCATTGATGCAACGGGTGATGTTATTTCAGAAGCTTTAAAAGCTATGGCTGGAAAAGATGGTCAAGTGCTTAAACAAGAGCGAAGGGAAAAATACCTTCAAATTGGTCGGTCTCTAACATAGGTTATTTTTTGTGAGGGGTGTTGGATTGGAGTTTTATTCGATGACATTTAGCAGATTCCTTGCTGTGTGTGTGTTGTTTGTAATGGGACTATTGGCAGCATGTGAAGGAAGATTACCAGCCTCTATTCGCGCTAAAGTTGAACAGCCGTTGCCGCAAGAAATCAAAAATAGAATGGTTCTGTATGATATAGATCCCTATGCACCGATTATGATGCGGTTTTTTAAGGAAGAAAATCTTGCTGAAGTTTGGAAGCAATCTCGTTCAGGACCTTTTATCTTGGTTGCTCGCTATGGCATTTGCAAATGGTCTGGTAAGCTTGGACCTAAATATAAAGAAGGGGATCTTCAGACACCAGAGGGTTTTTATACTATTAGCGCAAACCAAATGAATCCTTATTCAAAATATTATCTCTCTTTTAATATAGGATTTCCTAACCTTTATGATCAGGAAAATGGTCGCACAGGAAGCAATCTTATGGTGCATGGTTCTTGCTTTTCCGCAGGTTGTTATTCTATGAGTGATAAGAACATGGCTCAGATTTATGCGTTTGCACGGGATGCTTTTAAAGGAGGACAAAGAGAGTTTCAGTTGCAGGCTTTTCCTTTCCGCATGACCGAGGATAATATGTCACGTCATAGCAAGAATCCTCATTATCAATTCTGGGTTATGCTTAAGAAAGGTTATGATTTTTTTGAAAAAAATCGTCAACCTCCAACTGTTGAGGTTTATGAAAAACGTTACGTTTTTAATCGCGATATTGATAAAAATTCAGTTTCTCTAATGCAGTAAGTGTTATTGTATCTTACAGCACCGTAAACACTATCACTTAATAATGGCGATACAGGATATGCAAAAACTTTGCACACAAGGTGTTTAAGTGAGTGGTCAATAGTCTTAAAGTGCAGAGTTTTTTCATAGAGCCTTAATGTAAGTAAATCATATGAAGTGGGAAGCCAAGAGGAATTTTCTCAAAGAAGTTGGATTGTTTGCACATCGGCACTGGTGTCAATCTTCATTTTTAGTGAAGAGTAAGTTAACATAAAATGCACCTCTCTTTTTATTTCTTTCAAAGAGTTTTATTCTTTTATGCTGTAAAATATTGTCTTGTCGTGCTGTTATATAAGATACATTCACATATTTTAAAATGCGATATTGCCTCTGTCTGATTTTGGTTTTTTTCTTAACAGGGATTTTGATTTCAATTAGCTTGAATAAATATAGAGTTGAGCAGAATATTTTAGAACCAAGAATTTGGTCAATCTGTCTGTGAAATGAATCACATGAAGTGGTTTGCAGATGAAGCGCATTTAGAGAGAAAACAATCCGTTTGCAGATTGATGGATATTAAATTTTTTATCATAACAATTTTATTTATAATGATAATTTAGTGTTATTCAAGTTAAATTAGAACCCTGAATACCGTAAGATTCTCTCATTTCAAAGCTGTTCCATGTTGAATAAATAAAAACCATTTGCTTGCACGTTACAAGCGGGGATAACCGCGTGGGTGAAACTGTGCAAGAAAGACTAAAATGCTTTTTACAAACCGTCTAAAATACCAAGGGCTTGTTTCAACATTGGGAATTAGCAAAGTGTGTAATGGTGCCGGTTTGCTCCTTTAAAAGCATAAAGATGGTGGTGCTAATGAATTTAATGTTATATCATTGAAGGGGAGAAAAAATTAAAATTTTATTCCTGGAATGACTAGAGGATTTTCTAAGAGAGCTGTTTTGTCTGCAGTATCTATTGCTGGTTTATTAAAAAAAGCATTGAGAAGCTTTTGTATTGCGTCTTTTTCAACACCATCGGCAATGATGACGAAACGTGTTTGTTTTATTCCTTTTGGCCATGCTGGTAATCTTATGGGAGGATGAAAAAATGTTTGTACGCCATGTAATACAAGTGGGCGATAAGGGTCATCACGCAATGCGATAATTGCTTTAATACGTAATAATTTTGTACCATAACGCTCTTGTAGGAGATCTAAAAAAGCTTCAATTGTGGCGTAATCAACAGGACCCTCACAGTTTAGTGAAAAGGTACGAATGGTTTTATGGGGGGTATGATCATGTGGGGTAGTCGTAAGATTTTGTTTAAGTTTTGTATTTTCTACTTTTTCATCCCATAATGTGTTATTTATTAATAGATTTGAACAGAAATCTTTAGAATGGGCGTCAATGATTTGTGCTGTAGGATTCATTGTTTTAAGTGTGCTAAGGAGTGCATCTGAAAGCGTTTGTGGGTCTCTAAGATCTGTTTTGGTGAGAATGATTTTATCAGCAAATATTAATTGTTTATATATTTCAGGATAGCGCTTACATATGGAAAGTGGACTTAATGTATCAAATGTTGCAAGAACAGCATTTATGGACAATGTTTGAATAAACAATGGGTGGCTTAAAAGTATTTGTAAAATAGGGGCGGGATCAGCCATCCCTGTGGTTTCAATGATAATATGATGGAGTTGTTTGATCTGTCCTGCCTGAACGCGATTTATTAAATCAATTAATGTGTCGATGAGATCACTGCGTAAATTACAGCATAAGCAACCATTGGCAAGCTCAATAATTCCTTCTGTCGTTTTTTCAACCAGAAGGTGGTCAATACTGATTTCGCCGAATTCATTGATGATAACAGCACATTCTGTTAGAAGAGGGTCTTGTAGCATACGGTTGAGCAAAGTTGTTTTGCCAGAGCCTAAAAAACCCGTAATAAGCGTGAGAGGGATGCGCTTTATTTTCATGTTAATCATCAATCATAGTTTTGTTTTTAAAAAATATATCTCAGTATGTCTAACCAATTTATAATGATGTCCGTGAGGGATGTAATGGTTAATCCCTCATGAGATCCATTGTACCACTATCTTTACGCTTATAAAGGTAGGTGCACGTGGGTATATTATACACTTTTAGCGTCAATGTTATGATAATTTTTGGTTCTTGAAAGGACTTATAGGAAGGATTTTTATTCCTTGTTTTAATTATTTTATCTACATGTTCATCCACCTTGTGGCGCGCAAGAGACTGGTTTTATTGATTCAATAAATACAGATTTGAAATGAGAGAATCTTACAATACTTGTGGTTTTGACATAAGGTACAAAATAATTAATTATCATTATAAATCAAAGTATTATAATTAATGTAGATTATGATTTATGGCTTTTTATAGAATGGTTTGCGTGCCTTTTATACGGAATATAGGGTTTTCTTAGTGGTTTTACTGTCATTTTAGGTGTTTGTGGCGTACGAATGAGGTGTACTGATAAAGGATGAGAAAAAGAAGGTGGAGCAGTGATAAAAGGTGAGGTGAGAATAATATTTCCTTGATCATCATATGAATTTGCATGCATTTTTATGGCTTCAGGTGTGCATGTTTGTTGTCTCATATTGTTGGCTTGTGTTATGTTGCTCCCATAAGGTTTTAATGTTGCTAGTGTTAATTGGGGGCTTCCTTGGTGCAAAAATCCTATTTCAAGAAGTTGTGCAGCTTTTTCTTCTCTTTCACTTATGTTGTTAGCACCTAGAATGACAGCAATAATTGTACGTTTATTGCGGGTGGCTGAGGCAACAAGATTAAAACCAGAGGCACAAATAAAGCCTGTTTTCATACCGTCTATCCCATAAAAACGGCCAATGAGGTTGTTTGAGTTATGTTGGATTTTTCGATTATTACCAAAATCAATGGCTGGAATAGAAAAATAATGAGCATATTGTGGAAATTCTCGACGTATTTGAACGGCTAAAAGAGCAATATCGCGTGCCGTGGAGTAGTTTTGAGGATCTGGTAAACCACTTGCGTTCGCAAAATGGGTGCCAAACATGCCTAAACGTTTAGCTTCGCTATTCATTTTACGTACAAAATCTTTCTGTGAACCCGCAACAGCTTCACTCATGGCAATGGCTAAATCATTGGTAGATTTAACCATGGTGATACTTAAGGCTGTATCAAGTGTGAGTACAGAACCAGCTTTATAGCCTGAACGATATGAGGGAGCTTTTGCGGCGTATTCGCTGATGGTGATATGTTTGTTTGGTGAAACTTCCCCTCGGCTCATGGCACGAAAAATAACATAAGCGGTCATTAATTTTGTCAAGGAAGCAGGATACCAACGCTCAAAAGCTTGATTATGTTTTAAGATTCGCCTCGTTGTAACATCAACAGAAATAAAAGGCTGCGCTAGAGCAACAGCGCTGGATAAACTCAAAATCACAGAAAAAAATAAAGTATAGAAGAGACGTCGCATTAATTTAAATCTAGTTCCCTCTTATTCGTTATTTAGAATTATTTTAATGTAGCACACAAAGTATTTAAGTCTAGGATAGGAAGGAAAGATGGTTAATTGCTGTATCCGTTGTGTCTGTGGGATAAAAACCAATTCTCATTTTATTTTCCCCTTGAATTTGGTTTGATGACTTAAGTATCTCAAGAAATACTTTTTAAATAATGAAGATTGTACAAGATTTCAGGTTCTTGGAGGGATTGAATTTCTCAGAAAGGAATGAATCTGCATAATCATGCATTTTTCTTGCTCTCCTGTTAGGATAGCCCTTGGCACTTGAGACGGTTCGTAAAAAGCATTTTAATCTTTTCTTGTATCGTTTTATTCACACAGATATCCCCGCTTGTAATGTGTAAGAAAATGATTCTAATTGATTCAACCTAGAATAGATTTGAAATGAGAAAATCTTACGGTATTCAGGGTTCTCATTCAAGTTGAATAACGCTAAAACATCCTTATAAATCAATGAGATGTATGTTATTTAAATAATTTTAAAGAGAGGAAGAATTCTTTTTCAAAAAAATTTACACATTGATCATTTCTTATCATGTACAAGTGTTTTACAATTTTGAATTAGAAAGTTTGAAGTATCTTTCTTATATTTTTGTTCCCTATACTCCGCTCAATATACAAAGTTATGCATTATTCTTATCAATCAGTGCATTGTTTCATGATGATTTAGTTTTTGAAGTTTCTGAACAGCGTATGGTGGCATAGGAGGAGGGGTAGGATCTTGAGCTGCTAAGAGAAGCAGTTCATCACACGCTTTTTCAGTTTTTTGGACAAGTTGATCTAGAAAATCACGTTTGCTTAAACCCGCTTCTATCGGGGGAAGAATACGGACACGAATTGTTCCGGGATAGCGGCGAAAATTATTGCGTGGCCAATATAAACCCGCATTGTGTGCAATAGGGACAACTTGAAGTCCTAATTCATTATAGAGCGCGACAATTCCTGACTTATAATCTGGTTCTTGACCGGGTTGTCGGCGTGTTCCTTCGGGAAAAATCAAGATTTGGCGCCCTTGTTTTACTTTCTCTTTTGCTTTTTGTATAATCATTTTTAAGGCTTTGATGGGTGTTGTGCGGTTAATGGGGATAATTTGCGTTTTTGCCATATACCAGCCAAACAATGGAATCCACATCAATTCACGTTTTAAAATGAGAGTGGGATCATCAAAATAAGGAACAAGACTGAAAGTTTCCCAAGCCGATTGATGCTTTGGAGCAATGATATAGGGTCCTTTGGGAAGATTTTCTAAACCTTCAATCTCATAACTTGTGCCTGCGATGTATTTTTGCAAAAAGAGTGTAACGCGTGCCCATGTTTTAGGGACAATCCATGCCTTTTTGCGGGGCATTAAAAAATAAACGGGAGCGTAAAGAATCATTTGTATGAAAGTTGTTGTATAAAAAGCGAACGTAAAAAGAATAGAACGAAGGATAAGCACTACATTTTCCATTTTATATCTATAAGAAGACTTCATATATAATATAATTCACATGAGAAAACATCTTCTTTATGTTTTCTCAAGCATCTATTTTTTCGGTAACTCATTTTCCGATATTTAAAAACAGAAGGAAAGAGGTTAATGGAATTACAAAAAGATAAACTTTTTATTCCACGGATTTTATCTATTGCGGGAACAGATCCTTCTGGTGGCGCTGGAATGCAGGCGGATTTGAAGGTTTTTTCAGCTATGAAAACTTATGGTATGAGTGTGGTTACAGCTGTTGTTGCACAAAATACTCAGGGTGTGCGTTCTTTTCAGGCATTAGATGCTTCTTTTGTTGCAGATCAAATTGATTCTGTTTTTGAGGATATCCATGTTGATGCCGTTAAAATTGGTATGGTTGCAAATGCTCAGATTGCACAGGTTATTGCAGAACGTCTTGCTTATCATAAAGCGCGTTTCATTGTTTTTGATCCGGTTATGGTTGCAAAAAGTGGTGATGTTCTTTTAAAGTCTGATGCAATTGAAATTATGCGTGATGTTCTTGTGCCGATGTCAACTTTGATCACGCCAAATTTGCCTGAAGCTGCATTGTTATTGGGATGTGAAGTGCAATGGTCTTTAGAGACTATGTATCAATATGCTCCACGACTCTTGGCGCTAGGGTGTCATGCAGTTTTGTTAAAAGGGGGACATTTGAATACGCTTACCAAAAATAGTACAGAAAATTACGATTGTTCTAGTCCAGATCTTTATTGTGATTGTGAAAACCTTTTTATACTTGAAGCTTCTCGTCTTTCAACCACTCATGATCATGGGACAGGGTGTACCATTTCTGCTGCCATTGCAGCTCTGTTACCTACTCAACCTTTGGATTGCGCTGTTAAACAAGCAAAAGATTATTTGCATGGCGCTTTAACTGCCTCAGATGCTTTAAAAGTAGGGAAAGGGCGAGGGCCGCTTCATCATTTTTATGCATTATGGAAAGATTAATACAACGGTTGATAGTGAAAAATCTTCACTCTATGAATTTGTTTCGTCATTATATGATGTTTTGGACTTGTGACTGATAAGTGTTAGCGCATTGTAGCTTAACAGTTATTTTGTATTAAGAAAGATAAGAAAAAATGTTATAATTTGTTTCTTTTATATATTTTTTACGATTAATCTATCCTGTTTCAGAGGCAATTTTGAGTATAAAAAAGAGAGCAAGGAATTGTAAAATCAGGATTTGATAGCAAAAAGAGTAGAGGGAAAGACCTTTTACAAGGCGATATTAAAGCTGGCGGATCCACTATATTCGCTGTTTCTTATATTGGTGGTAAAACAGGATGAGCCAAAATCGTCATCAAAATTATTATATATCTAACATTTATATAGTTTTTGTCGGCATGGATAGGGTTTTCTAAATAGAAATTGATACTTCCTGATGAAATTATCAATGATCTTTCAGGTGATGTGGTAAATTTTTTTCGGATATTACAACGTCATTATCCTTTTTTATGGAACTGCTTTGTGAAATTATTGGCGTTTCAGATGAGTAGCCATGAGGAGTTTCAACATTTAATACAGCAAGATCTAGAAACTTTTACGAATTTAGAGCGGACTTTAAGGTTTTTATATTTATAGTGATTAAGTTTTAGCGAGAAGGTAGTCGATTGCACAATCGGAGTTTCAATAGACCTGTAGCATATGGTTTAATCTTTTCAAAATTGAATTTTCATTCTGTTGTTTAGCAGAGGTTACCATTAAACATTTAAAATGGTCTGATTTTATTGTGCGCTATGACGGTTTCAATACTTTATGTTACCTTATCTTGATTTGAAGTTATGCTCCTCATGTAAAATAGAATGCATTTATATTGTTAATTCACATGTCTATTTTAAAGAGATTTCTCTCAAAGTGTGTCATATCCATTTTATAATAACGTTCGTGAATGGTCTAAAGCCTCTATGAAGTGTATAAAGCTATTATGCTCCCCATTTTTACGTTTTCAAGGTGAAAGGGGTACTCCTCTATACTATTTTAGCTCCCAATTTTGCGATAATCTTTGGTATTTCAGAGTTTTCAGAAGAAGAGTTTTTATTCCTTTCTTCAAGTGAATTTTATTGATGCCTCAATTTTTCCTGTTATGCGTGAGCAGATGATTGTGAGTGATTTTAATGTATAGAGATTTGAAATGAGATAATCCTATGATATTTTAGACGCTTGCTCAATATGAATAATTATAAATTATCTTTATGAACCAAGTTATTAATTTATTTTTGTATTGAAGATTATTCTGGATAAGAATTTGTTCAAGAAAGAGGATTATCAAATGATGTCCACGCTGTTTGCACAAGTACAAGGGAACATTTCTTTTGTCTTTCAAATGATGTGCCAGAAATCCCAAAAACTTAATTTACTCTAAATAATAGGTGAAAACAGTTTATTTCGTTTGAAAATAATTACAATTAGCGTGAGAGATTTTTCATCATCGACTGCGATATAGAAAAAGTAACAATACACATAAAAGACCTTTAAATGATCTTTGAAAGGTCTTTGAAGACCCTTTGAGAACCCCTTAAAAACTCTTTGAAAAAAATAAATTGGTACAAAACCTAGTGGCAAAACATACAAAACCTGCTGGCAAGCTACAGTGGAAATATATATATAAAACCTGCTGGCAAGCTACATACATACAGCTACAACAACCGATGACAAGCTATAACTCCACACAAGAACGAATAAATACAAAATTCAATGGAGCGGGCGATGGGATTCGAACCCACGACCCCAACCTTGGCAAGGTTGTGCTCTACCCCTGAGCTACACCCGCTTACCGATTCGATATATGTCTTGTCTGTATGGCGTAGGCTTCTATGAATTGCAACAAAAAAATATCATTTTAGTTTGATTTATTTTGTCCATGTTTCGATAAAATGAAATAAAGATTGATTTTAGAAAATTCTTCAGTCATAAATTATTCCTTTTTTAATTTTTGCATGGAGAGGGGTGGAATATAATGTTGAAGAGAATAAATATATTAGGGATTATCATTGCAACTGTTTTTATGATGAACAGTGTTGCAAAGGCCGATGACCAAGTTAAACACGTTAAAGTTGCAATAACGCAAATTATGGTCCATCCTGCTGCGGATGCTGTTCGTAAAGGTGTGGAAGATGTGCTTGCAGCAAATGGTTATAAGCAAGGTGAAAATTTTCAACTTACCTTTTTATCAGCGCAGGGTAATATTTCAACAGCAACGCAAATTGCGCGTAAATTTGTTGGTGATAAACCCGATGTTATTGTAGCAATTACCACGCCTTCAGCACAAACGATGCTTGCGGCAACAAAAACAATTCCTATCGTCTTTGCAGCAATTTCTGATCCTATCGGAGCTAAAATAGTTTCTTCGCTTACCAAACCTGGCGGTAATATGACGGGGAGTTCTGATCGTATAGATGTTGCAGAAAGTGTTAGACTTTTACAAGAAGTAAAACCAGATTTGAAAAAAATTGGTTATCTTTATAATGCTTCTGAGGCAAATTCTGTTTCGACACTTAAAACGTTAAAGGATGTAGCAAAAAAAGCTGGAATTGAAATTATTCCCTCATCGGCACCAAAGCCTTCAGATGTTCAGGCAGCAACACGCGCTTTAATCGGTAAGGTCGATATTATTTTTGTTCCTGCTGATAATACGATTTTATCTGTTTTAGAAGGTGCAATAAAGGTCTCAGAGGAAGCCAATATGCCTGTATTTACTGTTGATGCTAATACTATCGGGCGTGGGCCTTTTATGACGCAAGGTGTGAATTTCTATGATGTAGGGGTTGATGCTGGGAAATTGGTTGTGCGTATTCTAAAGGGTGAAAAGCCTGGTGATATTGATGTTGTGCAGGCGGCTAATAATGACATTCGAATTGATTTGAAAGCAGCCCAAAAAGCAGGGATTGTTATTCCGCAGGCAGTTATTGACCGTGCAACAAAAGTGATTCAATAACTTTTATTGATAGAGTGTTGATACAATAAAAATACGTTAAGTTTTCATGGGGATTGTCTTTACATGAATATATTTGCGTTTTCTGGTGCTGTGGAATTAGGCCTTATTTATGCGTTTGTTGCTATAGGGGTTTATCTTTCATTTCGGGTTTTAGATTTTCCTGATTTAACAGTTGATGGATCGTTTCTTCTTGGTTCCTGTGTCTGTGGTGTTTTGATTCTCTTGGGTTTCAATGCATGGACAGCTATGGCATGCGCTTTTTGTGCAGGTATGGTGGCTGGTTTATTAACAGCTCTATTGAATTTGCGTTTTGGCATTTTGAATCTTTTAGCTTCTATTTTAACAATGTCAGCACTCTATACGGTTAATCTTCGTATTATGGGAATTATGGGAGGGTCTAATGTTAATTTAGCTCTTGCTGATACGGCGTTAACGCCCTTTTATAATCTGTTTGGTTTGTCTGATATTTTTGTGCGTCCTCTTTTCGTTGGTATTGTGTTGCTCGTTATGGCGTTTTTGATTTGGCGCTTTTTGGAAAGTGAAATTGGTCTTGCTATGCGTGCAATGGGCGCTAATCCACGCATGGCGACGGCGCAAGGTGTCCATACATCAGCATTGATATATTTTGGAATGGGGCTTTCCAATGCGTGTGTGGCACTTGGTGGTTCTCTTTATATTCAAACTGCGATTGCAACAGATATTACCGGTGGAATTGGAACAATTGTTTTTGGGTTGGCAGCCGTGATTATCGGTGAAACTCTCTTTCGTACGCGCAATATTTTTTGGATTATAATCAGCTGTATTGTAGGGTCTGTGCTTTATCGTGTGGCGGTGCAATTTGCATTTGAAGCAAATGGCATAGGCATTGATACGTCGACAGATCTTCAGTTGATTACTTCGCTGTTGGTTGTTTTAACCCTTATTGTGCCACGCTATTGGAGGAGGCATAAACGTGATTGAGTTTTTTCATGTTGGGGTCACATTTAAACCGCAAACACCTCTGGAAAAACAGGCTTTAATTGATATTAACCTGAAAATTGATCAGGGTAGTTTTGTTACGGTTATTGGTTCAAATGGTGCTGGTAAATCAACGTTGCTTAGTGTTTTAGCGGGTGCAACGCTTCCCTCAACGGGGAAAGTGGTTATCAATGGACAAAATGTTTCTAGGCAATCAGTCAGTGAACGCGCTGGAAAGATTGCTTGTGTTTTTCAAGATTCGTTAGAGGGAAGTTGTGGTTCTTTAACAATTGAAGAAAATTTGGCTCTTGCTGCTCTTCGAGGAAGTCGTCGTGGTTTGCGTGCGGCTTTAAATCATGAGAAACGGCAATTTTTTCGAGAGAAAATTGCTCAATTAGGCATTGGTCTTGAAACATATATTCATAATCCTATGGATAGTTTATCAGGTGGGCAACGCCAAGCAGTTTGTCTTGTGATGGCAACATTAGCACATGCGGATGTTTTATTGCTTGATGAACATACCTCAGCGCTTGATCCTGGAATGGCTGATTTTGTGATGCGGTTGACTGAAAAAATCGTTGAAGAGAAAAAATTAACAACTATCATGGTGACTCATTCTATGCGTCAAGCTCTTGATTATGGCGATCGTACCTTGATGTTGCATGGTGGAAAAGTGATTTTGGATGTCTGTCATGAAGAGCGGAAGGGCTTGGATGTCAATGATTTAATTGGCATGTTTCAGAAAGTTCGTGGGGAAGTTCTTGATGATGATGAACTATTAATGGATTAATAGTGTGGCTCAGAAAAAAGCACATGAAGTTGATCAGTTTCTAATGCGTTTTTCACGTGCTTTTCCTATTGTTCTCATTTATGGGCCAGATCGTGGTCTTATTTGTGAGCGTGCACAATGTTTTGCAAAACTTACACGGGTAGCAATAGAAGATCCATTTTCGACAATTCGTTTGGATGCTGCTGAAATTGATAAAGATCCTGCACGTTTAGAAAATGAAGCGCGTACGTTATCTCTTTTTGGGGGAGATCGTTTGATATGGATCTCTAATGCTGCTAACCAAAAAGGTTTTCTTGCTGCCTTAAAACTTTTAATTGAGAAACCACCAGAAGCTTGTTTTATTCTCATTGAGGCAGGGGATTTAAAAAAAGGAACAGGGTTGCGCAATGCTATTGAAACAGCATCAAAAGCGATGGCTTTGCCCTGTTTTGCCGATGATATGCGGTCTCTTGACGGTTTGATTGATGAGGTTTTAGGACAGTTTAAGAAGACTCTTTCTTTAGATGCACGTAGATGGTTGCATGAATGTTTAGGGGCGGATCGCCTTGTATCACGCAGTGAATTAGAAAAGCTTTGTCTTTACCCTGCAAATGTTCATATTACTCTTGAAGATGTGAAAGCTGTTGTAAGCGATGTCAGTGCTCTTTCTCAAGATGAAGTCATTGATGCTCTTTTATTGGGCGATATATCAGGCTTTGAAGCGCATTTTAACCGACATGCAGCAGTGCAGGGGGCACTTTTTTTAATTTTGAGTACAGCTCAAAGGCATTTTCAGCAATTACAGCTATTGCGTTATCAGGTAGAGGTTGAAGGAAATTCACCTTTTACGGTGGTTTCTCAGGCACGCCCTCCCATTTTTTTTCAACGGAAAAAGATCGTTGAACAAGCTTTAAAATATTGGAAGTTAGAACAAATTTCTTATGCAATGGAAAGAATTCAGAGTGCTGTTTTAGACAGTCGTAAAAATCCACTTTTGGGCGAAGCTATCATTCGTCAAGTTTTGTTAGGGCTTACAATTATTGCACGACGCCAGATGGCAGCTTAACAGCCTAGAAATATAATGATTTTTTATTTTTGGTATACCACAGAGGTATTTTCAGCAATTAAAACTGTTATGCTATCAAGTAGAGGTTGGTAGAACTTGTATTTTTGAGGATGCATTTTAGGAGCTTGAAAGCTTGATAGAAATTTTTCTTCAAAAGAAATAGTTTATTTTCAAAAGGCCATTTTGAAACAGTTTTATTATTTTGTTGTGTCGTAAAATACTGTTTTTTAGAGTAGTGATACGAGGCTCATATCAAATTTTATGTGTTCGATGTTTTTTTGTGTGGGTATTTGGTGAATATTAGGTTGGTTCATAGAGTCTTAATGGAGTAACATCCCCATGTAAAACAGAGTATCTCAAACAACAGAAGACACTTGTATGGTAGATTCATACGCTTTCTTAGAAATATTTTTCAATGCGCGTCATATCTATTTCGCGGCGGTGTTTATGAATGGTGTAGAAGTAAAGTTCCTTGTGAAGAATATAAAACCCATAGAGCCACTCTATCTTTACGCTTAATAAAAGTGAAAGTCGACACTCATTATATACTTTGCTAGCCTCTAATGTTGCTACAGTTTTTAGCATTAGAGAGCGTTTTTCATCATTTTTTCTCACGTGTCTTCTTGTGACGTGTAGACAAGAGATTTTAATTGATAAGAGGGTTTGTGATGGAAGAATTTTACAGTATTCGAAGTTATAATTCAAATTGAAAAAAATTGTTATTTTTATAAATCAATATATTATAGATTAATTGAATCACATAAAATAGTGAGCTAGAGGAATCTTTTAGACAAGAAAGTGAATGGTGTGCAGATCTGTATGAATTAAGAATCTTCGTGGGATGAGGAGAAGGTCAAAATAGATTATGATGAAAACGACAGCACTTATGGGGAAACTTTTATGTTTGATACAGAGATGATTATCTTAGCAATGAATGTGTCTCATAAACAGAGCTAGCCATTGTTTATTATTAATAATTTATTATTTTTCATATTAAATCAATCAGAACAATGTCTTTTGCACGTCATAAGTGGGGGGCGTGTGGATAAAAGCTGTACAAGAAAGCACTAAAAATGCCTCTTATGAATGCTCTCAAATTCCAAGGTTTTTTGCAACATTGGGGGTAGGAAAATATAATGATAGTGTTTTATTAAGTGTGAAGAGGGTCGTGCTTAATAGATTTATAGTTATAACATTTACGAACACTGTCGTGAGATAGGCTAGGGAGCGAGATGCCTTTTGAAACAAACCCATGAATTTGTAATCCAAATTTATTCTGTTGAGGGCGTTCTGTTTTACGTAAGGGGTGTGATTCCATTAAAGGGATATTCGGTGTTTTTGTTATCAAACTTTTTCTTTATTGAGAGGGCGTGTTTTTCTCATATTTATTTGATTTACGGTATCCGGAATCGGGAGAGGAAAATGTTTTTAATGGTATATTTTGGTATGCGTTGTTTTACGGTGTTTTCAATATTCGCGAAACTTATGTTGATGTTGTAGGTGGAGGCGTAATACGTTTTTATATAGGTCTAATGTACAAATTAATGAACGTATCGGGATAATTGGAGAAGAGTTAGTGTCTGCTTACGCTTTTGATGTGTTTTTTGTGAGTAAATTAGTAAGATAAAGTAAACTGATGGGATTTTATGTAGAGTCGTTGTTATCCTAATTGAGAGTGCATTTTATTTTGTTTCGGTGATGCGCTTTGATCAGTAATTAAGAGGGAGTTTTAGAGCGTGATTTTAGATTTCTCGTCATTTATTTTTTATGTGTTTTCTAGGTAAAGTGATCTGTTGTCAGCTTGCGCAGGTGATAATTGGTAAACTGCGTTATTCTTTATTCCCTAGTTGTCATTTTTTAATGTTTTACGCATAACTCTTGAACAAACAAACAAGAAAATTGTGATTTTACAATTGTCTTTATTGCCATTTGCAAAGAATCTTTGAAGGTGAAAGATGCTCCATATCCAGTTTGAAAAAATAGCACTCATTGGGATCGGTCTGATTGGGTCTTCTTTAGCAAGAGTGATTAAAAAGAAAAATCTTACGGCTCAGATTTCTATTGCAACACGTCGTCCAGAAACCCTGAAAAGAGCGCGTGAATTGGAGCTTGGGGACTTTTATACGACAGATAATGCAAAAGCTGTTGAAGGAGCAGATTTGGTTATTCTTTCTGTTCCTGTTGGGGCTAGTGCAGAAGTGGCAAAAACCATTCGTGATCATTTAAAACTTGGAGCGATTGTGAGTGATGTTGGTTCTACGAAAGCGTTGGTTATTGCGGAAATGGCACCTTTATTGCCAAAAACGGTTCATTTTATTCCAGGGCATCCAATTGCTGGAACGGAATATTCAGGACCGGATGCTGGTTTTGCTGATTTATTTATGAATCGTTGGTGTATTTTAACGCCTTTTGCGGATAGCGATGCTGCTGCTGTCGCACAATTAACAGCGTTTTGGGAAGCTTGTGGTGCGCGTGTCGAAAAGATGGAACCTAAGCATCATGATCTTGTTTTGGCTATTGTTTCACATTTACCCCATTTGATTGCGTATAATACTGTTGGGACAGCGAGTGATTTAGAAAAAGTAACAAATTCGGAAGTGATTGCTTATTCCGCTTCCGGTTTTCGTGATTTTACGCGTTTGGCCTCTTCTGATCCCGTTATGTGGCGGGATATTTGTTTGCATAATAAAGATGCTATTTTAGAAATGTTGGGTCGTTTTAGTGAAGGGCTTGCTTTTTTAGAACGGGCAATTCATTTAGGAGATGGTGAGACACTGTTTAACTTTTTTACACGTACGCGTGCTGTACGTCGCAATATTATTGATGCTGGACAGGAAATTGATGCTCCTGATTTTGGACGTCAGAGTGTTTCTAAAAAAGGGTAAATAAAAGCAAGGGGGGGGGTTGTTGAATTTCGTTGGTTTTTTCTAGAAATCGATAAGAAGTTTTTTCTTTATTCAGTCATAGATTGCAATAAAAAAGAGTGGTGATTGCTTCGATACAGATAACCATGACTTCAAAAGGTTTTATGTGTGCACGATCATCTTGCTTAGTTCTCTATAGGGCATATGATGCACAGAAGAGGTTACTGATCTGTAGAAGTAACAAAAAAATGAAGTCGTTGTAGAACTTCATAGAGTGGGTTATTGTTTTTGTTTTGGTATAAAGTCGGGCTTGACCGTATTGATTATTGACCGTTATATTGCAACATTGCAAAATGTTTATTTGCAGAGTTTTGATGATTTTTATAAAACTTGAAATAGACTGAGGAAGAGTTTTACCAGAAAGTATTGAGTTTTGTTAAAAAATATCTTTTGGTATAGCTATCGTATTTTTGGTGACGCAGTAAGTCATTATTGGCGTGATAGTGGGAGTGCTTTTGCAAGCCATGTTGCGCTATCGGGGCTTTTAGCATTTTTCCCTTTTTTTATTTTTGGAACATCGTTTGCTCGTTTTCTAGGTGCTTTTACCTATACACCGCAGAAAATTAAAGCACTGGTGCAGTTATTGCCTGATGTTATTGCAGAGCCGTTATCTCAGGAAATTGTCAATGTTTTAACCATTCATCGAGGAGGTGTGTTGACGCTTTCTGTCATTGGAACGGCTTATTTTGCTTCTAATGGGATAGAGGCTTTGCGTACGGCTTTAAATAAAGCTTACCGTGTTACTGATCGACGGAGTTTGTTATTTTGTCGTTTTCAAAGTCTGTTTTTTGTAATCCTTGGAGCTGTTGGTCTTGTTGTGATTAGTTTTTTATTGATTCTGGCGCCTTTGTTGATCAAAATTATGCAAAATCATTCTTTTTTTATGACTGAATATATTGCTGTTATTCGTGTATGGCGTTATACAGTTGCAATCGTTATTTTGTTTATCAGTCTTTTGATTGTTCATAAATGGCTTCCAGCAGGGCGGCGGAAAATTATAGATATTTTACCAGGAATAGTGGTGACAATGTTTATATGGTTTATGGCTTCTATCGCTTTTGCGCAATATTTAACGATGTTTGATTATATTTCTACCTATGCAGGGTTGGCATCTATTATGGTTGCTATTATTTTTCTCTACATATTGAGTGCAATTTTTATTTTGGGAGGAGAAATAAACGCGGCGATAATGTTTTATCGCAAGGATTTGCAACATTCAGATGAATGAAAGAGTTTATTATTGCTTGAAAGCCAAGGTATGAATATCCCAATAAAGCCTGCTATCACTTTGTTGATTGATGCGGATGCTTGTCCTGTAAAAGATGAAGTTTATCGTGTGATGAATCGTTATCAGCTTAAGACATTTGTTGTGGCAAATCGTTCTTTGTCTCTTCCAGATGAAGCACTCATTGAAAGAGTGGTCGTTGCTGGTGAATTCAATGGTGCTGATGATTGGATTGTAGAACATGTGCATGAGGCAAGTATCGTTATTACCAGTGATATTCCTTTAGCAGCACGGGTTGTGCAAGCTGGGGGTTTTTGTCTTTCGCCAACGGGGCGTATTTTTGATGTAAATTCAATTGGTCAGGCTTTGGCGATGCGCAATTTGATGGAAGATTTGCGTGGACAGGGCAGTATAATAGGTGGTCCCCGTCCTTTTTCTCGTAAAGACCGTTCTGCTTTTTTGTCAGCACTGGATCTTGTTATACAACGTTTAAAAAGACGCGGTTATTAAAGTTATAGGGCTTCTTTAATGACTGCTTTTATAAGTGCTTTGGCATCGTCATTGGCCCACGGAGCTGCACCATTGAAAGAAGCAATGAGATATCCATCTTTATCAATGAGTAATGTAATGGGGAGTCCTAAAGCGAGCCCCTGTTTTCTAACATTGTTGAAAATATCCATTGTTTCATCGCGATAGTAAAGCAAATTATCTGAATGAATATTCTGTAAAAATTGCTGAATTTTTTCAGGAGAAGCAGTTTTATCGATATTAATAGCTATGACATCAAAGTTTTCTCCACCTAATTCACGTTTTAATTGCGCAAGTTCAGGCATTTCTGTGCGGCAAGGTGCACACCAAATAGCCCATAGATTGACCAGCATTGGTTTTCCAGTAAATTCGCTGAGTGTGTGCTCTTTTCCTAGAATATCCTTGAAAGAGAGTTTATTCATATCTGAGGGCGTATCAGCAAATCGTATGTGGCTAAAAAAGCCTTTTGCTGCTTTTCGTATCGCCATCATTTTTTCTGCTCGTGCTTTATCAGTATTTATTTCTTGTGCTTGTGCTGCTGAAATGAAATTGAAAAGAAAAAACTCTCTTTTGGTATCGTAGTTTATGGTTGCGTATAAACTCAATGCAATGATAAAGAATGCAAGGGAGAGTTGCCTTTTTTTATTGTTTTTTTCGCTGATGAAAATTTGAAAAATCATAATTTTGTCCTTTGAATGGGTGTTTTCAGAATATGACAGATGAGAAGTTAAAGAACCAAATGTGGGGTGGTCGGTTTGCGGCAGCTCCTGCTGCAATTATGGAAGAAATTAATGCTTCTATTGATTTTGATCAAAAACTTTATCGACAAGATATTGAAGGTTCTCTTTCTCATGTGGCTATGTTAGCGCAAACGAAAATCATTTCACAATCAGATTATGAAAAAATTGTTCATGGTTTGAAACTTATTCGCCAAGAAATTGAAGACGGTAAATTTGTTTTTTCACGAAAGCTTGAAGATATTCATATGAATATTGAAGCGCGGCTGAGCGAATTGATAGGTCCTGTAGCTGGGCGTTTGCATACGGCGCGTTCACGCAATGATCAAGTTGCTGTTGATTTTCGCTTGTGGGTATGTGAAGCAACGCAAAAGATAGCACAAGCTTTAAAAGGATTGATAGAGCAATTACTTATTCGCGCAGAACAACATGTTGATACCTTTATGCCAGGCTTTACGCATTTACAATTGGCTCAACCTGTAACATTGGGTCATTATATGATGGCTTATGTTGAAATGTTTGGTCGAGATTTATCGCGGATGCGTGATGCTCTTGAGCGAATGAATGAATCGCCTTTAGGGGCGGCTGCTTTAGCGGGGACAGGCTTTCCAATTGACCGTTTTATGACAGCAAAAGCGCTAGGCTTTCGGGAACCTACACGCAATTCAATTGATAGTGTTTCAGATCGTGACTTTGCATTGGAATTTTTAAGCGCTGGCGCTCTTTGTGCAACACATCTTTCACGTTTAGCAGAAGAAATAATTCTTTGGTCAAGTGAACAGTTTTGTTTTATTCATTTATCAGATGCTTTTTCAACGGGTTCATCTATTATGCCACAAAAGAGAAATCCTGATGCGGCAGAGTTAGTACGAGCGAAAGCAGGTCGATTGAATGCTGCACTTATGGGATTGTTAACGGTGATGAAAGGATTACCGCTTGCTTATTCAAAGGATATGCAAGAAGATAAGGAATATGTGTTTGATGGGGCTTTGAGTTTGGAATTATCACTAGCAGCAATGACAGGGATGATTGCTGATTTGAAAGTGAATAAAAAAGCTATGAAACAAGCAGCGGATTTAGGGTATGCAACAGCTACAGATTTTGCGGATTGGCTTGTACGCAATTTAGGGATTCCTTTTCGCAAAGCACATCACATCACAGGGTGTGCTGTGGCATTGGCAGAAAAAAAACAGTGTCGCCTTCATGATTTATCATTAGATGAACTTCAAGCAATTTGTCCTGATATCAATGCGACACTTTTTGATGTTTTGACCGTTGAAAAATCTGTTGAAAGTCGTAAAAGCTTTGGGGGAACAGCGCCTTCAGAGGTTCTTCGACAAATTGCGTATTGGAAAAAGCGTCTCGTGAGCGCTTGAGTGATTGTATTTTAAAGGTAAAAAAGAAATCGAGATGAGGAAAGAGGACAGATGAAAATTATAATAAAGGGGTTGATGGTTGTCCTTTTTGGGGGCTTTGGTGTCGTTGGGTGTGGGCGTAAAGGGTCATTGGAGATGCCTCCTTCAACAGGAGTGAATTCTTCACAAGGAACTTTTGTTTCTCAAGGCAAAACAGATAAACCTTTTATTCTTGATCGGTTAATACAATAGGAATTTTTATGCGTTTTTTTTCTTATCATCAGGGTGTGCTTCACGCTGAAGGTCTTTCTCTTTTGGAACTTGCGCGGGAAGTTGGAACACCTTTTTATTGTTATTCAGCTAGCGCAATCGTTGCACATTTTAAAGATTATCAGAATGTATTTCATGATATGCCGAGTTTAATTGCTTATGCGGTTAAAGCGAATTCCAATCAAGCAGTTTTACAACTTTTAGCTAACAATGGGGCGGGAGCTGATGTGGTCTCAGAAGGGGAATTACGGCGTGCACTTGCTGTTGGTATTCCTGCGCAGAATATTGTTTATTCTGGTGTTGGTAAAACAGTGAGAGAAATAGATTTTGCTCTTGCACAAGATATTTATTGTTTTAACGTTGAATCAGAGCCAGAACTTGAACAATTATCGGCGCGGGCTGCTGCGCTTTCAAAAACAGCTCGTATTTCTTTACGCCTTAATCCTGATGTGGATGCTAAGACTCACAAGAAAATTACAACAGGTAAGTCTGAGAATAAATTTGGTATTCCACTGTCTTTGGCGGGTAATGCATATAAAAAAGCAGCTCAATTGCCCGGTCTTCATGTGTGTGGTGTTGATCTCCATATTGGCAGTCAAATTTGTGATTTAAAACCGTTTGAGGATGCATTTGTTATTGTTGCAGATTTTGTGCGTCAATTATGGAATAATGGTTATGCGATAACCCATATCGATATTGGGGGCGGGCTTGGTATTCCTTATGGTTATGAGCAGAATCCAGTACCTTCTCCTTTTGAGTATGCAGCACTGGTAAAGAAACATATTGCGCCTTTAGGGATCAATATTATCCTAGAACCTGGGCGTAGTATTGTTGGTGAAGCCGGTGTGTTGGTGACATCGGTTGTGTATTTAAAAAAGGGGGAAGGACGAAATTTTGTTATTGTTGATGCGGCGATGAATGATTTCATGCGTCCAACGCTTTATGATGCGTGGCAAAATGTAATGCCAGTGAAAAAAACACCAATAGATGCCCCTCTGATTAATGCTGATATTGTCGGTCCTATCTGTGAAACTGGTGATTATTTAGGCTTGGAACGTTCTTTGCCAGTGTTGAAAGCGGGTGATGTTTTGATGTTAACAGGAGCAGGGGCTTATGGCGCAGTGATGGCAAGCACTTATAATAGTCGACTTTTGGTGCCGGAAGTTCTGGTTCAGGATACGCGTTATGCAGTCATTCGTCCACGCCTTGATTATGCACAATTGATAGGCTGTGATCATATTCCAGATTGGATTGAGCCCAAATTAGATTGAGCATTATTAAATATTTTGGGTCTTATTTTTACTAAACTTTGATGAAACAATTTATTTTCTAGAAATTGTTTTGTATGGGGTTTATGATCTTAATGCACCACGATAAAAGGGGATAAATGCTTGTTTATGAAAAATAAAAACATCAAAGGTTTTGCAATGAAGCTTTTGTGTGTGCGCATTTTGATGTGGGGGATCCTTTCATTTGAACGGATGTGGGTACGGTTGTTACCATTTTTCCTCGTTCTTAGTCTCTTTTGTTCGTTTAGCTGGTTGGGACTTTTTGGTATTTTGGGCTATTGGTCACATTTGCTCTTACTTGGGGTTATACTTATTTGTGCTGGGGCGAGTTTATTTTTTCTTATTCGTTTTCGGTTTCCCACAATGCGGGAAGTAAATTGCCGCCTTGAACGCGTCAATGATCTTAGACATCAGCCTTTGAATATTCAGACAGATCGTTTATGTTCTGAAAATGATGAAGATTTTAGTGCTGTTATTTGGCGTGAACATCAACGCCGAATGGCAAAGCAATTATACCATTTAAAAACTGGATTTATCTCTCTTAATAGTGCGGATTATGATCCTTTAGCTTTGAGGGCTTTGTGTGCTCTTCTTTTTGTGTGCGCTTTTAGTTTTTCTTTTGGTTCACAAGGGGGGCGTTTGGCTGATGCCTTTGATTTTCGTCCTATCGTTGATGAAAAACTCATGCGGATTGATGCTTGGGTAACACCACCTGCTTATACCGGTGTGGCACCGATTTATTTGACAAAAGATGAGAAAACACAACTAGAAATCCCTGAAGGGAGTAATGTTGTTGTGCGTGTTGTCAATGGGGCTGGCATTACAGTAAAAGCAAAGTCTGTAGAAGATGGGAGGGAAGTTTCGTTTTCAGAGAAAACGGAACAAACAGCTTTGAATGATCCAATTGTTCATTTTGAAACACATTTAAAGCATCCAATAAATTTATTTGTATCATCACGTCGTAAAAAACAGCAATGGCATTTGCAGATAATTAAGGACACGCTTCCAACAATTCATTGGTTGGAAAAACCAGGGAGGATTTTAACGGGATCATTGGAGTTACGATATGTGGTGGATGATGATTATGGTGTGACAAAGGCTTTTGTTGAAATAGAGCCTTTTCTTCCTCAGAATAAAAGTGCTTCTTCTCTTTATAATGCTCCGGAAATAGAGCTTCTTCTTCCGCGTGGTGGAAAGGGGAAAATGCGAATGGTGCAGGATATATCAGCGCATCCATGGGCGGGTTCGCAAGTCAAAATTACTTTGGTGGCAGAAGATGGTGCGGGGCAGAAAGGGCGTAGCAAAACTTTTGTTATGATATTACCACAGCGTGTTTTTTCGAATCCTGTTGCACGCGCAGTGGTTGAACTGCGTCGTTTATTAGCTCTTAATCCTTTAGCGCGAGAGCGGGTACTTGATATGCTTTCTGCTTTGCTTGTACGTCCAGAAAAGGGGTTGCAAAATGCATCGCATTTTATTGTTCTACAAAGTGCGTGGACAAGACTTTCTTTAGCACAAACAGACGAGGATTTGCGCGATGTGGTGGATTATTTATGGCAAATTGCTTTGGGTATTGAAGGCAATCAACTTGAATCCGTGCAAAAAAAGTTAAAACAAGCACAAGCTGCTTTACATGATGCATTGCGTTACGGTGCTTCAGCGGCAGAAATTGAACGGCTTATGGCAGATTTACGTCAAGCTATGGATGAGTATATTCGTGCTTTGGCTGAAAAAGCACCGGATAGTCAAGTTTCTAAAAATTCTAAAAGCTCAAAAAGTCCTAATCTTTCTGAAGCTACATTACAAGAAAAGTTAAATTTAATTGAGGAAATGGCTAAAACAGGCTCTTCTTTAGCAGCTGAACAACTCTTGGCGGAAGTTGAACAGACGCTTGATCATTTGCATGTGCAAAAAGGTAATCAAAATGAGGGAGAAAAAAGCCAATCTGCACAAATGAAAGAAAAGATGGACCAGCTTGGAGATTTAATGCGTCGTCAGCAAGAAATTCTCAATGAAACACATCAGTTAGAGATGGAACAAAAACGCGGAGAAAATGTACCGGAAACACAAAAAAAATCTTTAAAAAAACGTCAAGCTGAATTGCAATCTGAATTATCAACATTAGAAAAAGAATTATCAGAACAAGGATTTGAAACAGGGGGCGCCTTGAAAAGGGCAGAAGAAAAAATGAATTCTGCGGAAAATGCTCTTGATAATGGAAATCATCAGGTATCTATACAAAATCAGTCTGATGCTTTGGAATCTTTGAGGCAAGGTGCACAAAATGTTTTGAAAAAAATGCGCGAAACACTTAAAGAAACGGGAAATGATCAAAATGCTGATTCTGGTCCTAAAGATCCGTTAGGACGTCCACTTTCTTCAAAAACAGATGAAGAACAAGAAGGCGAGGCACTACCACAAGAAAGTGATCAAATGCGTACGCGGCAGATTTTGGATGAAATTCGCAAACGTCTTGGTAAAGAGCATCTTTCAGAAGAAGAAAAAAACTATCTTGAAAGATTGCTTCATTTTAATTAACCAGTGTTGGCTTTTTTCTTAATTGATGTCAAAAACAGTATATGAAGAACCTCTATGGGGTTTATCTCCAAAAAAATGATTAAAGTGCTTGTAAGGTAATAATCATCCTATTGTACTGATTTTTTAATCATTTAAGTTTAAAATATGCAATATTGAAATGTTCGCTATTGCGGAAAAAAAGCAGAAGTCCATATAGGTTTGGTATATGAAAATCTGTAATGTTTGAAATTTGTTTCTACATGGTATGTTGAGTTGGATATCGTTACGCTGAAAGATTTTTATGCTTCTGCACTTGGACTGCGTGTGCAAAAAACGCTGTGTGACCAATTGAATTTATGGTGGCCTGATCTTACGGATAAACGGATTATGGGATTGGGTTATGCACTTCCTTATCTTTCTACATTGCGTGAACGTGCCCAACAATGTTTTGCTTTTATGCCAGCTTCTCAGGGTGTTTCGCCTTGGCCTTGTTCTGAGCAAGTTGCTACAGCGCTTGTTTTTGAAGAAGATTTGCCACTTCCTGATGCGTCAGTTGACTGTATTTTATTGGTACATGCATTAGAATATACAGAAAATTCATTTGAAACGTTGAATGAAATATGGCGTGTTTTAGCACCTAATGGCCACTTGATCGTTATTGTACCTAATCGCTCTGGTTTTTGGGCGCGCAATATTACTACGCCCTTTGGTTATGGCGAACCCTATAGTCGGCAACAAATTACTCGTTTGTTCGAAAAAACAAATTTTGTTTCTGGGCCAATACAAGAAATTGTACACTATATGCCCTCTACGGGGTATTTTTCGCGGTTGTTCTCATTTTTTTACGAGCCATTTGCTCGCTATCTTTTGCCTTATTTTGGTGGACTCTTAATGTGTCAGGCACAAAAACGTGTTTATCAGGGTTTGCTCGTACAGCGTCGTCAGTCGCGACGTATTTTTATTCCTGCTTTATCACCACAGACAAGAAATATTTTAATTTATAAAGATAATTAATCATTTTGTCATTGTCATAAGAACCGCAAGTATAGAAGAATTCTCTTATTTCAATTTTTTGCATTTACAATTAAAAAATATTCTTTTGTACATTAATATGTGGAATTGGTATGTGAATAAAAATCTCAAGTATCTATATACCGAACCATATTTCATGAATAGTGGAAACATTTTAAAAGAAAAAAATGCTGGTATCTTCGTAAACGTAAAAATAGCAGAGTCCAAGAGATCTTACATAATATGGTTTATGGTGGTTAAAAACTGTACAAGGAAGGATTACAATGCTTCTTATAAACCATCTCAAGTATCAAGGGCTCCTCTGCAACATCGAGATCTAACATAAGTGTGTGATGGTGCTGGCTTGTTCTTTTATAAGCGTAAAGATGGTGGTGCTCAGTGGCTTTATCGTTAGGATAAACATTTAGCGTTATATCATGAATTATATAACCTCTTAAGAGGAGATAAAGTCATAAAGAATAGAGGAAAACTATAAAGATAAAAAACATCTCTCAATTTAGGCTAGTGAATATGAGATAAAGCAGTGCGTGGAGCGGTTTTTCTGAAAAAAATAATCATAAATAGTACTCATCTAAAGATGATAGTTATGATCAAGAATGTTGCTAAAAGATATCACGATTATTTATATGCGAAACATATTAAAAACTTTAGAAAGAACAAAAGTATGTGAAACAGAAGTTACAAAGTATATCGTGAGGGTTGAAAGCATTTTTGTTTCTGGTTCTCATGTTGGAATATTTCGTTTTTTATTCATAATGTTATATATTTTGTCATAAAAGTAAGTTCTATGTAATAGCATTCGAATTATACGTGAAGTTTTTTCATCTCGTTTCTGTTTTCATTTAGGATATTAAAATTATTTTTGAAACAATAAATCTCGAATTAAAGATTTAAACGGTAACCATTTTGATCTGTTATGAGAATTTGTGCATTGGAGGGATCGTTTTCGATTTTTTGTCGCAAACGATAGATATGGGTTTCTAAAGTATGGGTGATAATATTTTCATTATATCCCCAAACTTGTTCTAACAATGTTTCACGGCTGACAATTTTATCATTGGCATGATAGAGACATTTAAGGATCGCTGCTTCTTTTTCTGTGAGACAGATTTTATTGTTGCATTGATCAAGAAGAAGTTTTTGTCTTAGTTTAAAAGTATAGGGACCAATATGAAAGGTTGCGTCTTCATTTTGTTCATATTGGCGCAACTGTGCTCGAATTCTCGCTAATAACACCGCAAAGCGAAAGGGTTTTGTTACATAATCATTGGCGCCTGTTTCAAGATCTAAAATATTATCACAGTCTGTATCATAATTTATTATCATGATAATGGGGGCACGAAATCCTTGGGTGCGTAATTGTTTAACGGCTTTGTAGCCATCAAGATCAGGAAGTTGAAATCCCAAAATAGTGAGATCAATATTTTTTTCTTGGATTATTCTCATTCCCGCTTCTGCTGTTTTTGCTTGGAAAATTTTAAACTCTTGATGCATTTGCAATTGTTCTACTAAAATAGGGCGTAGATCATCGTCTTCAACGATTAAAAGAGTATAGTGATTCATGTTTTTCCTTATAGGCATGTTGATGCACTGATTGATATAGTTTCATGAAAAATAAGATTTCATGCAAGAAAAATTAAAAGAGGAAAATTAAAAAAGAGCGCTTCTAAAAAATAAACTTTTATAATTTCTAATGGTTGCTTGCTGAAAAGACGGTATTCCGTCTGCAGGGTATTTTACGTATTGGTTGGAAGCGTTTTTTTATGTTCTAGAACGTGTTTTAGCCATTGAGTGTCATCATCTTTACGCTTTATGGAGAAACAAGGTGTGGCACTATCATTCACTTTGCCAGCTCGTGGGTGTTGCGGACAGTTCTTGGCACTTGAGACGATTCATAGGAGGAATTTTTAGTCCTTTCTTTCACGGTTTTTTCCATATGGGACTTTCTCCGTTTAGAATGTGCAAGCAAATAGCCTTTGATTGATTCAATATAAACAGGTTGGGAATGAGAGAATCCTGCGGTATGAGGCGCACTCGTCCAACATGCAAAACAATGAACACGCAATATGATGCGTTTTTTAAGCGTGAAGAGAATTGTGCAACACCTAGCACATATGCACTGTTTAGGAGAATTTCACGATCATTTTTATTGTTTTTTTATCCACGTTCAGTTTTGTTTTTTCGTTGCATTTGTGTGTGAAGGGGCTGAGTGTTATGTTCGTGGTGTTGCTTATTATAATTGTTGAGTAAGCCTTGCTTTTAACAATGCCGAAAAGATGCATCATAAAGAGGTTTTTTGTGTAATTTGGAAGGAGACTGTATTGAGAAAGAGTGCAGGATAAAAAATGACAAAGAAAAATATCATATTTATGCATTTAGCATGAGAATACCTCAACAGAAGGAGGTGTTGTGCTTATTCTTCTGCGTTATGAAGCATCTTTTTATATGAGTTAATGAATAAAAATTATTGTTTTAAGATAAAAGCATTTCCCTCTTAAGGTTGCCCATCAAACAGACTTCTTTCCATTCATCTTCTGTCACGGGTTGCACTGATAAGCGGCTGGCTTTGACCAGCGCCATATTTGCTAGTTTGGGATTGGCTTTAATTTGTTTTAATGAAACAGGTGTTGGCATGTCACAAAGTGCACGGATATCCACACATTCCCAGCGTGGATCAGAGCTTGTAGAATCAGGGTGTGCTTCAGCACATATTTCTACAATTCCTACAATTTCTAAACCTTTATTTGAATGATAAAAAAAACCTTTATCACCATATTTCATAGTGCGCATATTATTACGAGCTTGATAATTGCGTACACCATCCCATTGTTCGCCATCAGCTCCTTTTTTCTTTTGCATCTCCCATGACCATTTATGGGGTTCAGATTTAAAAAGCCAATAAGCCATGAGTTCTCCTTTTTCATAGACTGTTATGTATTTATCATACGGATTTTTATAAGTATTTTCGTAATATCCTTAACGATAATTTTAAAAATGGGGTAAAGAATTTCTTATTTCAAAATAACTTGTATATAGAAAAATGCGCTCCATTGATATTTTATGTTGTATAAAGGTATTTTGCTTATCTTGTAGCAGAAAAATATATCAGTGTATCGAAGTAATAGACTTAAAATTGCTCAGCCATGTGGAAGCTTAATCATCTTTTCAGCTGCTGTTTGAAATGTAGTTACTATAGGATCATTGGAGCATTGCGTTGGAGAGAATTTAGCAAGAAAATTGGTTCTAAAAAGCTTTAAAATTACAATGACAATGAAACGAATAAATGGTCAAAGATGATGAGGTCAACGAATGGCATTCATATCTATGCTTTGTGGGATAGAGTGCGTCTTATTATGCTGTAAAATACCGTCATTTGAAGTGTAATGATATAAGGCAGTTTTTTGAAACATGAAGTTTTTAAGAATGTGTGGTGAATATTTAGGTTTACGTATCGATCTTTGGGTTAAGTGAATTGTGTGAGTGGGAAGCAGGTGGAATCTGCTCGATAGAGAATTCGGACTATCTATAGACCGGATTGAGTAGAAATCTTCGTTCTTTAAGATGTGTGTAGGACGTCAATTTTATTATGCTTTTGTTCCACGGCGACCCATCCCGATCAAGGGCGGGGCTTTTTCATCTAATGGCCAGCGTGAGCGAGGGGCAATATCAAGAGGGCTTGTTTCTCCTCGTGCAAGCTTTTGTGCACCGGCAAAAGCAATCATTGCAGCATTATCGGTACACAAGGAAAGAGGAGGGGCTATAAATTCAAAACCATGTTGATGGGCAAGTTCTTGCAACGTAGAGCGAATGGCTTGGTTTGCGGCAACACCGCCTGCAACAACTAAAGCAGGAGAATGCTTTTCTTGATTATCAGAGAGAGGATATTGGTGGGTAAAGTGTTGTAAAGCTAGGTGAACACGATCACGTACCGTATCAGTCACAGCGGCTTGAAAACTTGCGGCAATGTCAGCAATATCATTTTCTGTAAGAGGAGCTATGGCTGTTGCCGCTTGTCGAACAGCAGTTTTGAGTCCTGAAAAAGAAAAGTCTAACCGTTTTTCACCTTTTAAAGGTCGTGGAAGAGGGATGCGATTTTTATCACCAAATAAAGCTGCTTTTTCAAGTGCTGGTCCACCAGGATAAGGAAGACCTAAAAGTTTTGCTGTTTTATCAAAGGCTTCTCCTAATGCATCATCAATAGTGGTTCCTAAACGTTGATAGTTGCCTACTCCATGAACAATGATTGTTTGTGTATGACCTCCTGAAACTAAAAGTAATAAATAAGGAAAGCTGACGTTGTGCGTTAACACGGCTGTTAAAGCATGTCCCTCTAAGTGATTTACCGCAATAAATGGTTTGCCAGTGGCAAGAGAGAGTGCTTTTGCGCTCATAACGCCTACCAACAATCCTCCTATCAAACCAGGCCCACTGGTGGCTGCAATGCCATCAATATCTTTTAATTTTGTGTTTGCTTCTGTTAGTGCTTGCAGAATTAAATGATCAAGAACTTCAACATGGGCACGAGCAGCAATTTCAGGAACAACACCGCCGTAAGGTGCATGGTGATCAATTTGACTCCAAACAACATTGGAAAGAATTCGGCTGTTTGATTCATTGTTATATTCAATGACAGCTGCTGCCGTTTCATCACAACTTGTTTCTATTCCCAGCAGACGCATTTTAAACAAAACCTTATATTGAAGCTTCTTTCCTGCGTGCGTACCATGAACAGAAAAAGATGCAAAGTATTTCTCTTAGAATTGATTTTTCTATGAAAAATATGTGTTTTGGCATTTTCTTTGAATTTTATGATATCGTTGATTAAAAAATAAAGCTGTATTTTCGAGTATAAAATGCAAATGTTTTTTAAAAACTTGTCTATTAAAGGCGATACTTGTAAATATTATTGAGAAAAGCTGCGTTTTTAAAACTTTTTTCATTTTATTATTTTATCATTAAAAAAAAGTGTGCACGAAAAGTGACAGAGATGGTCGATTCTTCAAAACCAAAAGTTAAACCACATTATGCTGGTACGCGCCGTAAGAAACCAGTTATTGAACATGAAGCTGTTCCCCATGATTCAGAGGAAAAAATCCATAATTCTGTAGAATCTCAAGCGCGAGAAGAACAGAATATGCAAGGTCAGGATAAAAGTATCTCTAGTACAACTTGGCTTTTCTTATCCCTTTCTGGGATTTTGGGGGGATTCATTGCTTTGGGAATTTTTATGGGGCTTCAATGGGCTGGTTTTTTTCCTTCTCCTTTTGTGGAAAATTCTGCTAGAGGAGAAAAAGCTTTGCAGATTGCTGAAGCCGCAAAAAGTCAAGGTGAAGACACAAAGGAACAATTGAGGCGGGTCTTTCAAGAAATTGATACGTTAAAAACAGAGTTTTCTTCTTTTTCATCACAACAGTTTAAAACAACGAAAAATGATGAACTATCGAAAGAAGAAAGCAAAAAAGCTTTTGCGATTTTAGAGGAAAAAGTAAAAGCTCTTGAAGAAATTGTACAAACTTTTGTTAGAAAGTCGAAAGAGATAGAGACGGCTTTGTCTGTTGGGCAGAGCAATGCAAATGATCTTGCTGCGTTAAAACAACAGTTAGAAGCACTACAGGAAGAAACTGCTGTTAAAAATAGTGAGAAAAAAGAAATAGATACCGCGCTCTTTACTGCAATTAGTTCATTAAAAAATGCTGTAGAGCGTGGTGGATCTTATAATAATGAATTAAAGCTGTTGCGGCAATTATCGCCTTCGATTAATGGACTTGATGTGTTGCAAAAAACAGCTACTGTGGGTCTTCCAAGTTCAGCACAACTTTCAGTTGATTTTGCTCATGTTGCTGATGCAATTGTTGGTACGCAAAATCTTGTTGCGTCAGATGCTGGTTTTTTTGACCGAATTTTAGCGTGGATAAAAGGGCTCATTGTTTCGCGACCGATTGGAAATGTTGAAGGGACAACGCTGGGGGCTATTGCGGCACGCATGGAAGTTGCCATTCAAGCTGGTGATTACGAAAAGGCTTTGAGCGAATGGCAATCATTGCCTCAAAGTGCAAAAGATGTTTCAATGGATTTTGTTAAGCAGCTTGAAAGACATATTGCTATTCAACAGTTGTTGCAGCAATTGTTATTGTCTGTGCAACAAGGATCTTTTAAAGCAACAAAGATGTAAATAGGCCCAAGATGATACGTGTTTTTATTTATATTTTTGTTGTTTGTATCCTCGGTTTAGCTTTCACGTGGGTTGCTAATCACAATGGTATTTTTGTTCTCACATTTTTGCATTTCAGATTTTCTGCTTCATTTCTTACAGTGTTAAGTGTGCTTATTTTATTTTTTGTAACGCTGGTGCTTTTATGGTGGTTATTGTCTTTCTTTTTTTCCATACCGAATGCTCTTTGCAATTATTTTTATAAACGCCATCAAAAGCGTGGTTACGAAGCTCTTTCAAAGGGGATTCTTGCAACTTTTGCTGGTGATAGTATGGTTGCGCAAAAAATGGAAGAACGGGTTGCTAAATATCTTGCAGGAAAACAAGAGCCATTGGTAAAACTCTTACAAGCGCAAACCTTGTCTTTACAAAATGATTCTGTTCGCGCCATTGGTCTTTATGAAGAGATGAGAAAGGAAGATCCGACAAAACTGGTTGGACTTTATGGTTTGTTTCGTGAAGCAATGAAGAGTAAAGCTTATGAGGCAGCGCAACAATATGCCGAAGAGGCACTGACCTTATCGCCAGCACTTTTATGGGCGCATAAGGCGGTGCTTGATCGATTAAGTACTGAGGGTAAATGGGATAAGGCACTTACTGTTTTTGAAAGAACGCAAAAAGCTCTCCCGCGTTCTGTTCGCGCGACTCCAGAGCGGCAGCATATACAGGTTTTACTACTAAGTGGGCAGGCACTTTCTTTGTTTGATACACATCCTGTACAAGCACGTGAAGCTATTTTGAAAGCCCATAAATTGGCGCCTGATTTTGTTCCAATAATAGTTATTGCTGCTGATATTCTTTATAAGTTAAATGAAACGCGTAAAGCGGATAAAATGATTATAGCGGCTTGGCAAAAGAATCCCCATCCTGATTTGGGGACGCTTTATCTTGAAAGAGAAGAAGGAGCCATTGGGCGATTGAAAAGGGCTAAGACACTTGCTTCTTATAATAAAGATGCATTTGAGTCGGCTTTCCTTATTGCTAAAGCAGCTTTAGATGCTGGTGAAACAGCATTAGCAAGAGAGAAGGCACAAAAAGCATTACAATGTCATCCACGGGAAAGTGTTTATTTATTGTTGGCAGATATTGAAGAGGCACAGGGAAACAATCAAGGTGCTGTGCGTCAATGGCTTTCTTTAGCACTTCGTGCTGAACGTGATCCAGTGTGGATGTGTGATGGGGCCATTTTTTCTTCTTGGTCAGCGGTTTCTCCAATCAGTGGACGTTTGGGCTGTTTTGAATGGAAGGCGCCTCCTTGTATGCCTTCTCTCACATTAGAGGCGGACAATATTGTGCCGAAAAAGCAAGACAAAGAGTATGTTATGGGAAAAAGTGATGATGTTGAAGATAAGAAGCTTGAAAAATTAACACCTATAGATAATTCTCTTTTGCATAATGCGCAGGTGGAGAAACAAGATATAAAAGAACAAGATGTAAAAATGTTCAGTCAAATTCATTTAAATGTTGATGATCCAGGGGTTAAAATAGAAGAAGAAACATCTTTATCGAGGAAAAAGTTTCGTTTATTTTAAATTGCACCAATGTGATAATACGAATGTTTTCTCAGAAGAAACAATTGACCTAGAAGAAAAAATATCGTTAGTCTTTTCCAATAAAATTATTCTCTTATGCTTTAAAAATAAAGTTTTGCTTGGTAGCAGAGGTGATTGGTTAAAAAATGTTTTTAAATCAGAGATGTCTTGATAAAAAACAAAAAAATAACAAACCAAGGATTGCTGTCGTTATTCATCGGCGCTCTACCTATACTGGTCGTTTGGGAAAATTTTTACAACAAAAAGGTTTTGTTCTTGATATTTATCGTCCTATTTTTGGACAAAAACTCCCTGATACATTAGAGCATTATGCCGGTGTTGTTATTTTAGGGGGGCCGATGAGTGTGAATGACAGCGAAGCCTATATTGGTGAGGAAATTGATTGGATTTCGTTATCACTAAAGGAAAATAAGCCTTTTTTGGGTATTTGTCTTGGAGCACAAATGTTAGCGCGAAATCTAGGGGGGCGCGTTGGTACAAGAAGTGATGGGACTGTTGAAGTCGGCTGGTATCCACTAGAAGCAACCCCACAAGGGAAGGAATTGATGAATTGGCCAGAGATGGTCTACCATTTCCATGATGAAGGTATTTATGATTTACCGAAAGAGGCAATGCTTTTGGCAACAGGGAATACATATCCTACACAAGCTTTTCGTTATGGAAACAATGCATGGGGCTTGCAGTTTCATGCTGAATTTACACGCGCTATGATGCGGCGTTTGGTCGTGCGTTCGGCACATAAATTGACTGAAAAAGGTGCTCAACCTGCTTGTGCACATTTGAAAGGTCGTTTAATCTATGATCGAGCTTTGAGCCAATGGTTTGAAAGCGCATTACACCAGATTTTTTGTACACCGCCCGTACTTGTGTGATTGTTGACAACGAATTGATTTATATAGGTAATTCACGGTTTTGTATATTGAATGAGAACCCCGAATATAGTAAGGTTTTTTCATTCCAAACCTGTGTATGTTGACTCAATAAAAACCTCTTGTTTGCATGTCACAAGTAGGGCTGGCGTGTGGGCAAAAACTGTATAAGAAAAGACTAAAAATGCTTCTTATGAACTGTCTTAAGTGCCAAGGGCTGTCGCAACATTTGGGGGCTAGCCAAATATAATGATGGTGTTGGCTTTGGGGTCTCCATAAGCGTAAAGATGGGGGGCTCAATGGCTTTATCGTTAAGAAACACTATTCATTATCATTTTTGTTGTGCTGTAAAACAGTATGGTTTAAGCTAGAGGTAGAAAATCTATGTAAACTTTACACATGAGGTGTTTTTTGTTAAAGGGTGTAATGGGTTTTTTTTAAGAAAATCTTGTTTATTGAGCTTATGAGATACTGTACTTTAGAACGATGTATAGGGACTTCTTGAAGTGATCAGTAGATAAAATCCGGTCGATTAAGAAGTTGGATTGTGTATAAACTGAACGTGGTTGGGAATCTTTATCCTTTTTAGGGTGGGGAGGAAGTTAAGAGATAAAGAAAGTTTGAATATTGTCTAAATCCTTTCAAATACCATCATCACAAAAAAGTTTTTCTTTGAGTTATTTAATTTGTGGGCTCTTTTGTCTTGCTCTGATATTTATTTATAGCGCACTCTGGTTTTTTTTTCGCGTAAAATAGAAGACTATGTTTCTAATATATTCACAAAAGTATCTTCCCATAATATGGCGGCGGTATGTGAGAATGTGCACAAGGATGGTTATCCTTTACGTGTCGGTGTTGTTTGTGACAAGTTTCAATTTTCTTGGCCTTTACATGGGGTTTCTGTATCGACGGGGCGTTTGACAGCTGGTGCACCAATTTACGCACCTCATTTGGTTGAGTTTAATGTTCATTCTCCTGCATTAATTGTTTTTTCCGGAAAAACTCCCATAGTATCGCATTGGCGCAATTTGGTGATTGAAACAGAGCCTTATTGGAAAACGGGTAAAA
Organism: Bartonella sp. AA168HLJHH; assembly: GCF_042197365.1. Taxonomy (NCBI): domain Bacteria; kingdom Pseudomonadati; phylum Pseudomonadota; class Alphaproteobacteria; order Hyphomicrobiales; family Bartonellaceae; genus Bartonella; species Bartonella sp. AA168HLJHH. Next base: position 447,348 of record NZ_JBHIRS010000001.1, read on the forward strand.
CATTGAAGTTTATAGCTGAAGGGCTTGAGATTTCATCTTTTTCCTCTTCCCCTGAAGATCAAAAGCTTCAAGAAGCATTAAGAGCACCAACGACAGATAAAAAAACGACACAAGAAAATATTGAAGATCCGGCATCTTTGCAAAATACGCATGACGTGATTATTCAGCCGTTAGAGCCACAAGATATGCTTCAAAAAATAACGGCAGAATTTTTGCGTTTTGATCTAAAACATGAAAAGAATAATTTATCGGGACATATAACTTTTGACGGTTTTGATGCTTCTCCCTTTTTAAAATCTTCTTTTGTTGATATTCCTAAAATTGATGGCAATTTGAAATGGATTTTAAATGACATGTCTTTTCTGTCTGAAGATGAAGAAAAAAATTGGCAACAACGACTGTATGGAAAAAGTGGACTTTTAAAGCAAGGTGAATTGACTTTTCATACAGGTGGTGCAGTGCGTATTAGTGGACCTTTTTCTTTTGATGATGAAGGATATTTGACAGCAAAATTTGAACTTGTCCTTATTCAGTCTATGAGGCTTCTTGACACTCTGCAGCGCTTATTTCCTGGGCAAGCCAATAATCTTCAAGCGTTATTTTTTATTTTGGGTGCTTTGCCTAAAAATGCGGATGGCGCTCCCGTTCTTTCCTTGCTCATTAACAATGGGTGGGTAAAATTAGGCTTTTTAAAACTTGGTCGTCTTGCTCCACTTTAGGTATTGTACCGAAGCCTTTTTTCATCTTTACTACCAAATTTCGACTTTTTCTGATTTTCACACTTTTTTGCAATTTTAGAGTGTTAAAAATTTATTTTAACAAAATGCGTATTTAATGGTAAAAAAATAGCTATAAAAATAAAAAATTACTACCTACTCCTAACTCGTCCAACCTCTTTTCACTTAGTACAAAATCTTATGTCAAACTACATATAGCAACAGTGTTTGTATGGAAAAGTGGTATTTTAAAATATGCTGAATTGCCTTTTTATACAGGTGGTGTGGTTCTTTTTAGGAACCTTTGTCTTTATATATGGAATGAGCATATTGCATATATCTGTTTGGGTGTAACCTCTTAAAACAAGTAAATAGCCTAGTTGTAGGAAGATATGAAGTTGTAAAGGGGAAAATCAACATCCATCTTTACTGTCATTTTTTATTCGATTTTACGCATTTCGAAAGCAATTACAGTTATATCTTTTAAATAAACGGATTAAGCTTATCCTTTTATTTCTGATATTTTTTAATGAAGCTATATGTCTTCCACGTAAAACAGAATATATTTGTATTGCATATTTACGCATTTGTTAAAAAAATATTTCTCAGTGCTTCCTATTTCACGATGTCGCCTGTGAATGGTATAAGGATAAAGCCATTAAGCACCATCATCTTTTCGGTTACGGAGTAACAAGCTAGGGGAAAACATCATCATATTATATTTGCTTATATTTGCTAATTCTCAATCTTACTGCAGCTTTTGGCACTTGAGGCGGTTTATGAGGGGCATTTTTAGTCCTTTCTTTACTGTTTTTATCTATTCGGCTTTCCCATTTGCAATATGCAAGGGGAAATGGGGTTAATTAATTGAATATAAATAGATTTTAAATGAGACAAATTTAGAATATCGGATTATCATAAAAATGATAAAATTATGATTGTAAATCAATATATTATATTTTTATGATGAAGGATATTTGACAGTAAAATTTGAATTTATTTTTTATTTTGAGTGCTCTGTCTAAAAATGCGGGATAGGGTTTCCGTTCTTCCCTTGTTGATTAGTCATGGATGGATAGAACGGAGCAAAAGCTTAGCTGTTTTGTACTGCTTTTAAGTCTGAAAGTTTATATTTTTAGGGTGAGAAATCAATCCTGTTGTTTTTTTGAAATTGTTGCAAACAATTCTATTGTGATAAATAGCGAGATTTTATTTTGGGTGTTATGTCTAAAATGCAAACTTCTGTTCTGTCTTAGTTGGTTTGTTATGGTGGTGGGATAGAACGGGAGATTGAGAGGGTCGTTTTGTATTTTCTTTAGGTTTGAAAGCCAATATTTTGAAGTTGAGAAATCAATCCTGCTGCAAAAGTAAAACGAGAAATATTGAGATCATTTTCAATAAGGGCGCTAATGCGGTTTGTAATGTTGTGAATATGATCTTCTTCTGTTTTTTTCCAAGTGTCAAAAGGATCTTTTTTCTTTCCATAATTTTTGAGGATTTTCATAACGATTTGCCGAAAGCTTTCAGAAACATTTTCTTTGGCTTGGCTTAAAGCCATACTATCATAATAATCTACTACAGGAATTATACGACTTGCTTCGTTAATGCGGTTTATACGAATGATTTGCGCAAGTGAAAAGTAGATCTCTGCGGTTTTAATAAGATCACTGTTGCTTTGTTTTGCAATCAAAGAAATATCACAGATTGTTGAAGCAGCTTCCAAGAGAGCTAATTGTTTCGCTAATGCTTTTGGTGCTCCCTCTTCGCTGTAGTGTAATGCTTTTTCTTCAATCTTTTGCTTAATATCGTTGCCGTGAGAATGCATAAGCTCTTTTTCAATAACGCTACGGGCTTGTTTTATTGTTTTTACAATTTCTTCTAATGGACGTGAGAGATCTATGTTGTGCAAACCCCAATTGGTTGTTTCAAAGAGCATTGGGGTCATTGTTGCGTAGAATTTATTTTGGACAAGACCGAGTATTTTATTATCAAGCTTATCAATTTGCTCAGACAATTGAGGAATTTCGAAACCATCGCGGATGGCAATGAAAACGCGAATAATATTTTCAGTCTTTTGTTCTGTTGCATCATGTAGTCTATTAACAAAAGTGGGGCCTCCACGATTTACAATATCGTTGGCAATCAGCGTTGCGATAATATTACGACGCAATTGATGGTTAATAACTTCCTTCTTAAAATTTTCTTGAATTTGGGTTGGAAAATAGTTCAGCAAGGCTGTATTGAAATAGTGATCATCAACAATGGGGCTATTAGCAATTTCTTCTTTTAAGGTCAATTTAGCATAGGCAAAAATAACGGCGAGTTCTGGACGGAGAAGACCTTTGCCTTGGGTTGTTCTTTGTCGTAAAATTTGCTCATCAGGGAGTATTTCAACTCTGCGATCTAGAAGCTTTTTTTGTTCCAAGTCGTGCATAAAGCGTATTTGATAGGGCAAATCAGCAGTGCTCTGGTTTTCCGCCAAAGAAAGCGCAAGAGGTTGTAGATAATTGTTGCGCAAGACGAGTTGCTCGACTTGAGGCGTCATTTTTTTCAAGAGCTTATTGCGTTCTTCGCGAGTTAACGTTTTGGCACGTAGTGCTGATGCAAGAACAATTTTGAGATTGACCTCAATATCAGAACAATTCACACCAGCAGAATTGTCAATGGCATCCGTATTGCATCGACCACCATTTAAGACATATTCAATCCGTCCACGTTGTGTAACACCAAGATTAGCTCCTTCACCAATAATTTTTGCACGCACTTGTTCTCCGGTAATGCGTATTGCATCATTTGCGCGATCACCTACTTGGGCATCATTTTCTGTTGCAGCACGGATATAAGTACCAATGCCACCGAACCATAAAAGATCAACAGGGGCTTTGAGAAGAGCAGAGATAATTTCAAAGGGTGTTCCTGTTTGTTTTTCGAAACCAATGGCTTGTGCTGCTTCAGGTGAGAGGGTAATGGTTTTTTCTTTTCGTGAGAAGATACCACCGCCCTTTGATAATTTGGTTTTATCATAATCCTGCCAGCTTGAGCGAGGTAGTCTGAAGAGACGCGTACGCTCTGCATAGCTTTCGTCTATGTTCGGATCTGGATCAATAAAGATATCGCGGTGATCAAAAGCGGCAATCAATTTTGTTTGTTTGGAAAGCAGCATTCCATTGCCAAAGACATCACCAGACATATCGCCAACACCGACACAGGTGAAGGGCGTTGTTTGAATATCGTGATTAAATGACTCTCTAAAATGTCTTTTGACGGCTTCCCATGCACCTTTAGCTGTAATACCAATGTCTTTGTGGTCGTAACCTGCTGAACCTCCAGAGGCAAAAGCATCATCAAGCCAAAAGTGGTTTGCTTGGCTGATGGCGTTGGCTGTATCAGAAAAAGTTGCTGTTCCTTTGTCCGCTGCAACAACAAAATAGGGATCAGGGTCATCATGACAGATGACATTGTGGGGAGAACTTATTTTGCCGTTAATCAGATTGTCTGTAATGGAGAGCAAAGCTGTTATAAAGTCTGTATAAGCTTGTCGTGCTGCTTCTATGATGACAGCACGGTCATTTGTTTGGGGAAGCCGATGGGGATAGAATCCACCTTTTGCACCTGCAGGAACGATAACCGCATTTTTAACTTGTTGGGCTTTGACTAAGCTAAGCACTTCGGTGCGGTAATCTAATGCACGGTCAGACCAACGAATGCCGCCACGAGCGATAGGTCCAAAACGCAAATGGACCCCTTCAACTTCTGGTCCATAAACAAAAATTTCTCGGTAAGGGCGCGGTTCAGGCAAACCTTCAATCTGGCGTGGATTTAATTTGGTGGCTAAAATACGCCGTGGACTTCCATCAGGAAGAGTCGTAAAGGCATTCGTTCGTAAACTCGCCTCGATAAGGTTACAATAACGGCGTAAAATGAGATCATCGTCTAAACCAGAGACTTTCCGTAATTTTTCTTCAATGCGCTTTTGAATAACTTGTTGGTTTTTTTTCCGTTCTTTTTCTGTATGGCTTTGATGAAATTTTAAATGAAATAAAGCATAAAGATCTTGGGTAATGTCAGGATAAGCATTTAAAGTTTGGGCAACGCGATCTTGCGAATAAGGAATTCCAGCTTGTTGGAGATAGCGCCCATAATGGCGCAAAATAACAATTTCATGCCAATCAAGCTCAGCTGTTTGGGTGAGAGCATTAAAGCCGTCATTATCAGCATTTTGTGCCCAAATGGCTTCAAAGGTTTCGGCGTGTTTTTGACCGTCTTTTTCAAAATCGATACAGCGTTGGAAAGTACTTTCTAGCTGCATATCATGAAGATACACAGAGCGCCCATTGCCATCTGGTAATTCAAGGGTTTGTTCAGCAATAACGCGAAACCCCATATTTTCAAGGAGTGGTACACGTTTGGAAAGGGCAAGTGCTTCATGGCGGTGAAAAAGCCGAAGAGAAATGCACTGTTTTTCTTTGTTTTGTGCGTGATAAAAGATCACGAAAAGGGGCTTTTCATCATGAAGACTTAGAATATGTCCGGCATCGTTAATAGCGTCTTCAGCTGAAAATAAATCACGATAGCTGTTGGGGAATTCACTGGCTAGACGTGTTTGTTGCTCTGTTATTTTCTTGTTAAGAGCGATGGCTTGAACCCTGTCTTCCCAACTTCGTGCAATCGAACGTACATGTTGTTCAAGTGTGGAGCGCTCGTGAAGGGGAACAGTTTCGTTTCCTTTGCGATGGATGATATAATAGACACGTATAAGGGTGCTTTCCAAAAATAGCGGATAAGATTCAAAAAAGTCACCTTTATAAAGCTCTACAAAATGTTCGCCAACTTTTTCACGCAGGCTGCTGCTATATTGGTCACGCGGTACGTAGACAAGGATAGAAACAAAGCGTCCAAAAGAATCAGTGTGGGCAAGAACCCGTAAACGTGGGCGCTCATCTAATTGTAGAATAAGCTTAGTGTTTTCTGTCAATGTATCAACATCAGAGCGAAACATTTCATCTCTTGGATAGGTTTCTAAAGCACTGATGAGTGCTTTTCCTGAATAATCGGCGTGATTGTGTCCAAGACGTTGAATAATAGTTCGGGCTTTTTCTTTTAAGAAAGGAATTTTCAAAATAGAACGTGTATAAGCTGAGGAGGTAAAAAGCCCTACAATGCGTAATTCTCCACAGAGTTGGTTTTCTTTATCAAAGATTTTAAGACCAATATAATCAAGCCAAACAAAACGGTGAATTTTGGAGCGGCTGTTCGCTTTTGTCACGATAAACAGATTATCGCTTTCCATGAAGGATAAAACTTCTTGAGGAGGTTCTTTCATACTTTTATCGTCAACAATATGAATAGAAGCATCCGTGAGTATACCAAGTTCAATATTACTTGCCGTAAAGGATTTTAGGGGTTTTTGGTCTTTAATGAAGTTGTAAGTGCGCATACCAAGGAAAATGAAATTATCGTCCATTAGCCAGTGAAGAAACTCAATGGCCTTTTCGCCTTCTTGTTTGTAGTGCGGGGGAAGACTTATTTGGTAGGCATGAATATGCTTTTCAACTTCTTCAAGCATAGGTTTCCAGTCTTGTACAGCAGCATTAACCTGTTCAAGAACTAAGGTGAGTTCATTTTCAAGTTTTTGTATTTGCTGTTTGTTTAATGACTCGATGTGAATTTGCATCAGACTGATGCGTTTTCCAGAAGCACAATCAATAATGGGGTGTGCAATCAAATAGATATGGTTTTTGTGTTGATTAAAAACATTTAAAATAGAATCCAGAAGGAAGGGTTTGTTATCATTGACAAGCGTGATAACGGTTATAGGTCTGTTACTGCGGGTTAAATTTTGCTCAAAGCAGATGGTATTTTTTCCCGTCTGATGGAGATTAAAAGCTTTTACCGCGATGGCTGTGGCTTTTTGAAGTTCTTCATTTTCATAATAAGCAATATCTTCTTTATCGGTTTGGGCAAAAAGGATTTGTTCTATTTTATCTTGGGTGTTTTTTGTCTCTGTTTTTTTTTGTTGCAACACATTCACTCTCCCTTTTTGCTCTTAAGGGGTCTTTATTAAAAGCAGACCATTATATTTTTTATATACTGTAACACCTTCTTTCTAAAGAAAATAGCTCTTTATTTGGAAAGAATGAGTTTGTTTTTGCTATTTTTTAGTAATATTTTGTACTTTAAAGAAATATTTTGCTTCAAGGAAAGGGCACTTTTAGTATTTTTGTATGTTAATAGTTTGTTTTTTTAAATATATAAAATGAAAGTAAAAAAAGAAGCAAAAGTAAAGAGAGAATGGCGCATTTACCAGAAAGACTTTTAAGTGGTTACCAAAACTTTATAAACAATCATTTTTTATATAAAATAGCAGATTATCAGCAATTGGCGATTGAGGGGCAGAAACCTGAAGTTTTGGTCATTGCTTGTTGTGATTCGCGTGCAGTACCAGAAATGATTTTTGATGCTAAGCCAGGGGAAATTTTCACCCTGCGCAACGTGGCGAATGTGGTTCCTCCTTTTTCTCCTGATGACCAATATCACGCAACATCAGCAGCTCTTGAATATGCTGTGCAATTGCTTGAGGTGAGACATATTGTCGTTTTTGGTCATGCCCATTGTGGAGGCATTCGTACTGCTCTTAATGAGACATATAAATCTTTATTATCAAATGATTTTATCGGTCAATGGATAAGTCTCTTAGCACCAGCAGCAGAAATCGTTTTGAATAATAAGTCGCTGTCTTGGCCAGAAAAACAGACGGCATTAGAGCAGCTTTCTATTCGCCATTCGTTGAGAAATTTAGAGACGTTTCCGTGGATAAAGCTTCGCAAAGATCAAGGTTTTTTGACATTGCATGGTGTTTGGTTTGATATCTCTAGCGGAAAATTATGGAGCATGGAACAGGAAACAGGTTGTTTTATGCGTGTTGAAGTTGAAAGTTTTGAAGTATAGTATTTGTTGTTTTTATTTCTTCGTATAAAAAGATATTTTATGATAAAACTTGACAAAGCTGGGGTTTTATTGTTTGAAGGAGCAAGCTTTCAGTGACAAAATTAACTTGGAGCCACCGACTGAGACCCCAGTTTAAGGGTATAAAGAGATCTCAGAGGTCAACATCCGACGGCGCGATGCGTTCTCGGATGCTATTTTGGTTTGTTTGTTATGCAACGATGAGGTAAATGATGTTTGAATCCTTGCAAGAGCGACTTGGTTCTATCCTGTCTCATTTGACGGGACGTGGCGCTTTATCGGATCAGGATGTTGTAGAGGCGCTGCGTGAAATTCGTCGCGCTTTATTGGAAGCTGATGTTGCTCTTGATGTTGTGCGCTCTTTTACCGATAGAGTTCGGGAAAAAGCTGTTGGGGCCGAAATCGTTAAATCAATTAAACCAGGCCAAATGGTGGTTAAAATTGTTCATGATGAATTGGTTCATATTCTTGGAAGTGAAAGCGTTCTGAGTGATTTAAATGCACCAGCTCCAGTTGTTATCATGATGACTGGTTTGCAAGGTTCGGGAAAAACAACCACAACAGCAAAGCTTGCAAAACGTTTTACTGATAAGCACAATAAAAAAGTTCTCATGGCGTCATTAGATACACGCCGTCCCGCTGCACAGGAGCAATTGCGCCAATTGGGAGAACAGGCAAAACTTGCAAGCTTGCCTATTATTGCGGGTCAGCTGCCCGTTGATATTGCATCACGTGCCGTACAGGCTGCTAAATTGGGTGGTTATGACGTGCTTCTTCTTGACACAGCAGGACGTAATCATATTGATGAAGCTTTGATGCTCGAATTGGCTGAAATTAAAGCATGTTCCCTTCCTCATGAGATTATGTTGGTGGCTGATAGTTTGACGGGGCAAGATGCCGTTCATCTTGCTCGTTCTTTTGATGAGCGTGTAGGGATTACGGGGATTATTTTAACACGGATGGATAGTGATGGGCGTGGTGGCGCTGCTCTTTCTATGCGTGCTGTTACAGGTAAACCAATTAAAGCAATTGGAACTGGTGAAAAAATAGATGCTTTAGAAGAATTTCATCCCAGTCGTATTGCTGATCGTATTCTCGGAATGGGGGATATTGTTTCTTTGGTTGAAAAAGCTGCTGAAACAATGGATCACGAGAAAGCTGCTGCTTTTGCAAAAAAAATGCAAGCTGGAAAATTTGATCTGAATGATCTTGCAGAACAGTTGCAGAAAATGAAAAAACTGGGTGGAATGGGCGGTATTATGGGCATGTTGCCAGGAATGGGGAAGGTCAAAGAGCAGATTGCGGCTGCGGGGTTTGATGATCGTTTGTTTGATCGTCAATTGGCCATTATTTCATCTATGACACCCAAAGAGCGGGCGAATCCAGAGCTTTTAAAACATAGCCGCAAACAACGAATTGCTAAGGGGTCTGGTACGACAGCGGCTGATATTAATAAACTTTTGAAGATGTATCGCCAAATGGCTGATATGATGAAAGCCATGGGTGGTAAAGGAAAAAGTGGTTTTATGGGAAAAATGTTGGGAGGCCTTGGTTCCAAAATGGGTTTTGGTGGTATGGGAAACTTGGGAGGGGATTCTCCAGCTATACCGGATTTGTCGGGATTGGATCCAAAGCAATTCTCAATGCTTCAAAAGCAAATTGAAAATGGTAATGGAGGGAAGCTCTTGCCCGGACTTCCTAAGCGTGGACCTACATTTCCTGGTATTTCCAATGGCATTGTCGATGGGGGAAATTTTCCTCAGCATCCTAAGAAAAAATAAGATGTAAAGAGGGAAAGGAATATAATGCAGGAAACAGTATTAAACGAATTAGCACATTTACGAGCATCCATTGATAATTTTGATGCAACCTTGATTCATATCTTAGCAGAGCGGTTTCGTTGTACGAAAGCTGTTGGGCGCTTAAAAGCCCGTTATGATTTGCCTAAAGTAGATCCTCTGCGTGAGCAATATCAGGTAGCGCGTTTGCGGCAATTGGCTATAGATAGTCATCTTGATCCTGATTTTGCTGAAAGATTTTTAAAATTTATTATTAAAGAAGTTGTGAGTCATCATGAAGTTATTGCTGAAGAGCAAAAAACAAAAAAGTCAATTTAAACGAAAGCCAGAGCTGACAATAGGAGATAAAATATGGCATTGAAAATTCGTTTGTCCCGTGGAGGTTCAAAAAAACGTCCTTACTATCATATCGTCGTTGCAGATGTTCGTAGTCCGCGCGATGGGCGGTTTCTTGAACGTGTTGGTGCATGGGATCCAATGTTGCCTAAAGATGGACCGAGGGTGAAACTTAATGAAGAACGTATCCAATATTGGCTTGGGCAAGGGGCTCAACCAACAGATCGCGTTTTACGGTTTTTAGATGCAGCTGGCTTGAAAAAGCGTCCAACTCGTAATAATCCACATAAAGGTGAACCGGGTAAAAAAGCACAAGAACGTATAGCAGCAGCAAAGCAAGCGGCAGAAGAAGCAGCGGCAGCGGCTGAAGCAGAATCTGCTACAGCATAAGAAGCATGATTGTTTAATCAACGTGTTTTTAAAAGCTTTAGAAAAATAAATATTATCCGTTTTTGTCTATCAAAAACGGATTTTCTTTAAAAAGCTGCTTGTTTAAATCCGCGCTGTTTTTTTTTAATCAATGGTTTTAAAAATCAATGGCGCGGCCTTTAATTTCCCAGTCTCCATAGCGGGAAGGGTCTTTGCCGCCGCGTCCGCCGTTTTCTAAAGGTTGTTCTTTTTTTGTTGCGCGTTTTCGTCTTTCTTCAGCTTCTTTAAGGGCGCGTTGTGCTGCGGGAGAAAGAGATTGCTGTTTAATGACAGTTGCATTTTTTTTGCTTGTTTTCTCATCTTTTTTATTCATTTTACACCTATTCCATTGAAGAAGTAGAAAGAAAACACCATCATATAGTATTGATTGACTTTTATCATGGAGTTTTTGAGTAATGAATATAATGCGTACAGCTATGCTTTTGGCTTTTTTAACTGCTCTCTTTATGGGAGTTGGTTATCTTGTTGGAGGGGGTAGTGGCATGGTCATTGCTCTTTTAATGGCAAGTGGTTTAAACTTTTTTTCTTATTGGAATTCAGATAAAATCGTTTTACGCATGTACGGGGCGCGTGAAGTTGATCAGCATTCAGCACCAGTTTATTATAAGATTGTAAGCGATTTAGCTAAAAAAGCTTCTCTTCCTCAACCAAAAATTTATGTTATTGAGAATGCACAGCCAAATGCTTTTGCAACGGGACGTAATCCGCAAAATGCAGCTGTTGCTGCAAGTACTGGGTTGTTAGAGCGGTTAAGCGCTGAGGAAATTGCCGGCGTTATGGCGCATGAGCTCGCACATATTGAGCATCGCGATACGTTAACAATGACTCTAACCGCAACGATTGCAGGGGCAATTTCAATGCTTGGTAATTTTGCTTTCTTTATGGGAGGACAGCGTAATTCTTCAGAAGATTCTCATGGCGCTGGGGCAATTGGAGGATTTATTGCATTGCTCGTGGCGCCTTTTGCAGCGATGCTGGTGCAAATGGCGATTAGCCGTACACGGGAATATGCTGCGGATCGTAGAGGGGCTGAAATATGTGGTAATCCTTTATGGTTGGCTTCGGCATTGCGTAAGATTGCTGATGGGGGACGTGGGGTATATAATGAAGAAGCAGAGCATAATCCAGCAACCGCGCATCTGTTTATTATTAATCCTTTGAGCGGTGAGGGAGCGGATAGTCTTTTTTCGACACATCCAGCAACTGCAAATCGTATCGCTGCTCTTTATCGGCAAGCAGAAGAGATGAAAGGGGCTCTTGCCAAAAGTGTGGGATGGAATAAAGAAGACGCTATACATGAAAAAAGCAGCGGGATGAACTATGGAGATTTTCATAGTGGTCAGGCTCATGCATTAGGTGAGCAAGAAAACAGTTCTTTTCAGCGTGTTACAAAACGTCCTTCTTGGCTTCGTTATGAAAATTCAAAAAGATCTCGTTCATAGAATTATTGAGAGAGCTCTTGAGAAAACTGTGATATAAAGGTGGTGTTTTGAAACACAAAAAAGCGGGGCATGTGTCTGAAAAAAATGTTCCAGGATTAGCTGTTCGACAGGTGTGTGTGCGTCTTTTGGGGGCGGTAGTTGATAAGTACACGCCTCTGTCTGGTTTGACGGATAATGAACACGGACATCCACAATATTTGAAGCTTTCACAACGAGATCGTTTGTTATGTCGGGCTATTTTAACAGCTTCATTGCGTCATCGAGGGCAGATTATGGCGGCTCTCTCACGCTTTTTGGCGCGTCCTTTGCCTTCACAAGCACTTTCACTTCAGCATCTTTTGCATATCAGTGTTGCACAAATTCTTTATCTTGATATTCCCGATCATGCGGCTATTGATTTAGCTGTGCGTGTGGCGAAACTTGATCCTCGAATGCGCCGTTTTTCAGGGGTGGTGAATGCTCTTTTGCGCAATGTTGCACGTGAGGCAGAGCCTTTACGCCAACAAGTTCCTACCATTGAAGGTGTGCCAGCGTGGTTTGGACAGCTTTTAATATCAGCTTATGGAACAGAAAAGGTACATCAGATTATCGCAATTCAAAGTGTGGAACCTCCTTTCGATTTGACAGTGAAATCTGATAGTGGTGGATGGGCTGAAAGGCTTGGCGGTGTGGTATTGCCCAATGGTTCTGTTCGATTGAAGCGTCTGGAGTGTTCTGTTTCTGATTTACCAGGCTATCGTGAAGGGTCTTGGTGGGTCCAAGATTTTGCAGCAGCTTTGCCTGCTTGTTTACTTGGGAGTATTGAGGGTAAACGCGTTGCTGATCTTTGTGCGAGCCCTGGAGGAAAAACAGCACAATTGGCTTTGCAAGGGGCTGAGGTGACTGCAATTGAGCTTTCTGCTAACCGCATAAAGCGTTTAAAAGAAAATATGGAACGGCTTCATTTTTCAGTTCATATTTGGCAGGGCGATGTGAAAAATTTCCATTCAACACAGCTTTTTGATGCGGTTCTTCTTGATGCTCCTTGTTCTTCTACAGGAACAATCCGTCGTCATCCAGATATTTTATGGACGAAATCGAGGGAAGATATCGTCAAGTTAGTGGCGTTGCAATATGATTTGCTTGTCGCAGCAATTTCTTTGGTGAAGGTGGGGGGGCGGATTGTTTTTTCCAATTGTTCATTGGCAAGAGAAGAAGGTGAAGATCTTATTGAGAAAATTTTATCGACACGCAATGACATTGTTTTAGACCCTATTTATCCAGAGGAAATGGGAGCACTGGAACATTTGCTTTGTGGGGGGATGTTACGGACAACGCCTGCGGATTTTTGTCATAAAAATTTTGATGCTGAGAAAACCGTATTTTTAGGAATGGATGGTTTTTTTGCTGCGCGCTTACGAAAAATTGCTTAATTAACGCTTCATTTACAAAAATGGTCGAAATTGTATTTGATTCAGCATAAATGGAGATGAAATTTTGGCGGTTGCGGTAAAAGCTCCTCAGGTAAAAGTGGCAGCCTGTATCGATACGATACAGAATGTTATGCGGCGTTTATGGGTTGGACCATTGTTTCGTTGGCGATTTTCAGGGTTTCGTCCTCATAAAATTTTAGCGCATCCCATGGATTTGCATGTAGCTGATCCGATGATGGCGCATGAATTTTATCATGGTCGTTTTGCTTTTGCTGGTCACATTGTTCATTCTGGTGCTGTTTCTCCGTTTTCATTGGTTCCACCAACGCTAGAATGGGAAGCGGCTCTACATGATTTTCATTGGTTGCGCCATATGGAGGCAGCAGGAAGTGATTTAGCTTCTGCACATGCACGCTCTCTTTTAGAAGACTGGTTTGATCATGCTGGCAAGAAGGTAAAAGGGCTTGCTTGGAGTGATCCTGTTGTGGCGCGGCGCTTGATTTCATGGATTTGTCATTCGAAAATGTTGTTAGAAGGGGCAAGTGAACGGTTTGAAAAACGCTTTTTACGTGCACTTGGTTTGCAATTTCGTTATTTGCGCGTAACAATTTGTAGTATGGAGCACAATGATCAACGTTTACAAGCAGCAGTGGCTTTGACATTCGCATCTCTTGCTTTGCCTGTTTCTGCGGCAGTGAAAAAAAAGGTACAAACCACACTTATAGAGGAGCTTTCCCGTCAAATCCTAGTTGATGGTGGGCATATTTCCCGTAGTCCTGTTATTTTGCTGAATTTGTTATCGGATTTATTGTCGTTACGGCATCTTTTTATGCGTAGCAATGAAACAGCACCCCGTATTTTGATTGATTCTGTTGAGCGTATGTTGCCAGCTTTACGATTCTTTATCCATGAGGATCAAACGTTGGCCCATTTTAATGGGGTTGGTCCCCTTGTATCGGAACGGTTATCATCACTTTTGGAGCTTGATGAAACAGGAGGACATCCTTTTAGTTATGCCCGTTATTCAGGATTTCAGCGCTTAAAAGCCAATCAAACAACAGTGCTTGCAGATACAGGAAAGTTTCCACCCCGCTCTGTAGCACAGCAGGCTTGTTCGGGGTGTTTGTCTTTTGAAATGTCTTCACAAGGGCACCGTTTTATTATCAATACCGGTGTTAATCCTGATGGACGGGAAGATTATCGACATTTAGGGCGTGTTACTGCAGCACATTCAACAGCTACGCTTAATGATTGTTCAGTGGGTGCTTTTTATCATAAAAAGAAAAATGGCGCGCCATTTTTGTTTGATGGACCAACGGATGTTCAAGTGCGTCGTATAGAGGATTCAGAGAAGACGGGTTTTATTGCGAGTCATAATGGTTATATGCGACCCTTTAATCTTATTCATGAGCGTGGTCTTATTTTGGCGACAAATGGAGATATGATTGAGGGTTTTGATCGCTTTTTTATGCCCAATAAAGGGGGAAAGAGACACAAGAGTGTGCAAAATGAAAAAAATCATGTTGCTGTTCGGTTTCATCTTCATCCACAAGTTGAAGTTAACTATGATGGCGAACGTGTGTGTTTAGCCGTAAAGAATGAGAACGTGAAGAGCGAACAAGTATGGTATTTTATATCGCCTGACGCAGATATTTGTCTTGAAGATTCGATTGATTTTGCAGAATTAACAGGTCCACAACGGACACAACAGATTGTTTTATATTTTCGTCCAGCATTTCAGGAAAAAGTTCGTTGGCGTTTTATCCGTAAAGCGTTTGATAAAAAATTAGAACATTATTCCAACCCATAGTATATTGCGTTTTATCTTGCGTGTCGCAAAACATTATCGTTTATTGTGGTAATATTCTCAAAATTTGAAGATCATATCAATTTTATACATGAAGCATTTGCTAGAGTATAGGTTGGATGTTTTTAGGCAAGGTTTACTCATAGAATCTCATGAGGTGATGCTAAAAGGGATTGGCTCCAGAAAAAAAGTTTTTTGAAAGACCATTGTTGACAGATGAGTACTGGTTAAGGATCTTCATTCTTTAAAGATATGGAGAGAAAATTAAGCCGTTGCTTATCTTCGATAAGTTTTTAAGTGTGCTGTTGGGATCAATATTTATCTCTGAGAGAGTTGCATTAATAGGGCTACACTCCTCACGAAAAACAGAGCGCTATTGTATTGTATATTCACGGACTTATTTTAAAGAAAAATCCCTTAACGCTTCCAAGCTTATTTTGCGACGATGCCCGTGATGGGTATAACGGTAAATCCATTAAGCACCCCCATCTTTACGCTTATGAAGGAGCAGTTCGGCACTATCACACTATTTATCAGTGTCTAATGTAACAGTTCTTGGCACTAGAGATAGCTCATAAGAGGCATTTTTAGCCTTTTCTTAATAGTTTTTATCTACACAGGATTCCTCATGTGTAACGTGCAGGCGAAAGGTTTTGGTTGATTCAACATACACAGATTTGAAATGAGAGAATCTTACGGTACTCGGGGCTCTAATTCAATATGAATAACGCTAAATTGTCGTTACAAATAAAATAATAAATCAAATGTTGTACATCACAAAAGAACTGAGAATTCGAGAAACAATACACAGCAATGGCTGAGAAAAACAACTCTTCTGCTCTTCGTTATTATACTAAAAATGAAGGCATAATAACAAATCACAAAATGCACGCTTTTTCATCGTAAAGCATTCTCTCAAATATCTCAAACAACTTTCATAAAGATTTACGCGAATAACGTCGTGCAATTGAATCAATATCACCTCGACAAATCCCAAGATCGCTGAGTTCGTATGTTGAAAGACGACTTAACGCATTAACGGTTCGACGATAACGGCGCCAATTACTATAAAAACGTAGAATATTCATATCCCCTACTCAAACTTTTCATTACACTCTTTAGTTTAAGAATAGAGTATATTACTAAAAAGAGTTGTGTTATAATATCATAGCAGGTATGCATCTAATACAAGGTAATGTCCCTTTAACATTTTTCTCATGCGAAAGGGTAACCATTAAAAACATCAACAAGAACATCTTATCCCTAACCAATGGCTAAATTATGTGCATTTTCTGCGGTGATAAACTTTTTCACGTGTAGCTTCTTTGGATTGAATAACTGCTTCCATTTCAACATTTATCAATAGTCATACGATAATTATGAAAAATTCCTTGAAACATTTGTCTCATACGAAAAGAAAAGCAGCAAAATTATTAATGGCGGAAGTGACGTGTTCCTGTAAAAACCATCGCTAACCCCTGTGCATCAGCAGCGGCGATAACTTCTTCATCACGCATGGAGCCTCCTGGTTGAATAACTGCTGTTGCCCCTGCTTCAGCTGCTGCTAATAAACCATCTGCAAAAGGAAAAAATGCATCTGATGCAACAACAGATCCTTTTGTGAGAGTTTCTGTTAAGCCTGCTCTTTGCGCACTTTCTGCTGCTTTACTTGCAGCAATTTTGGCTGAATCGATGCGGCTCATTTGTCCAGCTCCAATTCCAACTGTTGCACTATTTTTCGCGTACACAATAGCATTTGATTTAACGTGCTTTGCTACACGAAAAGCAAATTGAAGATCACGCATTTCATCTTGAGTTGGGGCCCGCTTTGTCACTACTTGCAATTTAAGATCATCGACTACCACGTTATCACGTGATTGCACTAAAATGCCTCCTGCAAGTGTTTTCGCAAGAAGTCCTCCACAGCGTGGATCAGGAACTCCACCTGTAATGAGCAAACGAAGATTTTTTTTCTTGGCAATAATTTCACGTGCCGCCATTGTGGCATCAGGAGCAATAATCACTTCTGTAAAAATTTTAACAATCTCTTCAGCACATTCCTCATCAAGGGTTTGATTTAAAGCAACAATTCCACCAAATGCCGATACATTATCACACATAAGAGCTTTCAAATAAGCTTCTTTCAAATTTTCTCCTTCCGCAACACCACAAGGATTGGCATGTTTAATAAGAGCGACAGCAGCGGTTTTTTGCGGATCAAATTCTGCCACAAGTTCAAAGGCTGCATCTGTATCATTCAGATTGTTATAAGAAAGCGCTTTGCCTTGTAAAAGTTTTGCTGTTGCAATACCAAAACGTTTTTCATTATTGCGATAAAATGCTGCCTGTTGATGTGGATTTTCTCCATAGCGCATAACACTTTCAAGATGACCAGAAAAACTCTGCCACGATGGAGTTTCAATTTCTAAATCCCTTGCAAACCACGATGCTATTGCCGTATCATAAGCAGCGGTGTGTGCATAAGCGCGCATTGCTAGCTGATGACGCATAGATAAGCTTAAACATCCATTATGCTGCTTTAATTCAGCTAGAATCGAATCATAATCTTTTATCGCTGTTACAACACCGGTATAAGCATAATTTTTTGCCGCGGCGCGAATCATCGCCGGTCCACCGATATCAATATTTTCAAGAATCGTTTGTCCATCAGCTCCCGAAAGGATCGTCTCTTCAAAAGGGTAAAGATTCACCACCAAAAGATCAATTCCATAAATGCTGTTCTTTTCCATAGCTTCCCTATGGCTAGGATCTTCTCTTACCCCCAACAAAGCACCATGAATCAAAGGATGGAGTGTTTTTACACGCCCATCCATTATCTCAGGAAATCCAGTAACTTCAGCAACATCTTTTACGGGTAAACCAGTCGCTATGAGGGTTTTTGCTGTTCCTCCTGTTGAAATTAATTCAACATTGTAAGTGGCGTTAAGAGCTTGTGCAAAAGCAACCACACCCGTTTTATCAGACACAGAAAAGAGAACACGACGAACCCGATGAAGATCAGGTATGGGAAAATTTTTGGCAACAACACCCATAACAGCAGCCTTAAAAATGAAAGAGTTAAAATTCTAGTAAAACAAGCTTATACATTTATAGCATAAGCCTTTAGCAAAATACACTGAAAGGATAAACTGTCTTTTTAGAATATAGGATGATTCACCTTTTTCTATTATCCTGTAAAAACCTCTCATTTGAGGTGTGGTGATAGGTATAAAAGTCTCATTGAGACATTAAATGTTTTTTGTTGCTTATAACTCAATATCTCATCTTCATAGCAGTTTTGAAACAAAAAATGCATCCGTATGTTCTCTGCTATATTAGCCTTTATACTAGATGAAGGCGAAAGTATTGCGTATATGAATTGGAGTAATCTCTGAAATGGGAACCAATCTAATGAAGCAAGGATATAAAATTATAAAGGCAAAAATGAGTGCTCATCTTTCCTATTATTTTTAAATTTGACTTTATGTTTTTCAAAAGCGTTTATGACAATTCTTTTTAAGAGTGAAGATAATGCATTTCTTCACATTTTAGGGCATTACATCTTTTTTAATGAATCAACCCTATTTTATGATGTTTTTTTTAAGAGTGTCGCGTAAATCTTTTGTGGATGGTATAAAGTTCATTGTATGCCTATGATCTTTAATTTAACAAAGGCGCAAGTTGGTAGATTTTATTCTCTTTATCAGTTTTCAAGATTCTAAAAATTTTTGTTACTTGAGATGGAAGAGGTATTTTTTTAGTTTTTTTGCCGTAGCAGAAAAAGAAAACCTCCTAACACACCAGCAGCTAAAATAAACCACGTGATTGCATAAACGAGATGATTATTTCGAAAATGGATAATCGTAAGACCAACGACGGGAAGTTTTGCTTGTGGAGATGTTTTTCTGGCATCAATGAAATAAGGGGCAACAGTGGACAAACCAAGTTTTTGTGCCATAGCGGGGAGATCGCGCGTGTACCATAAATTTTTGTCAGGATTATTTTTACGCGGGAAAAATCCATTTTTTTCACTCATGCGTAATAAACCTATAATCGTTGTTTGTTCTGTGTCTGTGGTAGAATTTTGCTGAGATAAGGCATTTGTATGCGATTGCTCTGTGTTTTGAAAATTGTTACGTTCATCCATGGGGATAAAGCCACGGTTGATAAAGATCAGTGTATTATCAGCAGTTTGTAAGGGAGTCAAAACCCAATAGCCTGTAGTATTTTGAGCGGCAGCAGTGACTAAAATATTTTTATCTGTTAAAAATTTTCCTGTGATAATAACAGGTTGATATTCATATTTTTCAAAAGTAACATCTGACCATTGATTTTTTGGAGGGGCTTTTATGGGGGGCAAATGAATGCGCTGATTGGTACTGGTGATAAGATTTGTTTTCCAGTTTAACCGTTGTACTTGCCATATACCTAATGCACTGAAGAGAAGAAAAAAACAAATACATAAAGTTCCAAATAAAAAAGAAGAAAAACGGCAAGAATTTCCCTGAAGCTTTGTCATGGGGGGGTCTTTTTTGCTCATGATTTGTGCTTCCTTTCGGGACAATAGGCTTTTATTCTAACATGGTATATATTAAAAGAAACATTTTGTACGCTTTTTGGCAGAATTTGCACGCCTTATTGAGGAAAAAGATGAAAAATGAGCCAACAAGAGATGAAAAAGGTTTTATAAAAGACTTGACCTTTTGTTGTCGACCCCCTATTAGAAAGAAACTTCCCAATGATGCCCGTTCAAGGTTGCATTGCGCGTGTTTTGCGTTCATTGTGTCCTTTGGGTATGGGGATTTGAAAGTTTCTTAGAGTTTAAGGGTGAAGTTTATGTCTCGTGCATGTGAATTGACAGGGAAGACGGTTCTGTATGGTAATAATGTTAGCCATGCGAATAATAAGACTCGGCGTCGTTTTTTACCAAATCTTTGCAATGTGACATTGATTTCAGAGGTGTTACAGCAAAGTTATCGCTTGCGTATTTCAGCAAATGCATTGCGTTCTGTTGAGCACCGCGGTGGTCTTGATGGTTTTTTGATTAAAGCAGACGATAAAGAGTTGTCGCAACGTGCGCGTTTGCTAAAACGCCAAATCATTAAGAAAAAAGCTGAGCAAGAAGGTGAGCAAAAGGCTGAACAGGCAGCATAATTGTTAGCGCCATCCTTTTTGGTTTATCAACGCCGCCATTCTTTTTGGTTTATTAACGCTTTGATTTCGGTTTTCTGTTCTAGAAGTTAAGTTTTTTGCAGGTTGATCGTTTCATTTTATTGGTTCCATATCCCAGGTTAAAAAAAATGTCTTCAAGCGGTCTTTTATTAGAACAGCAAAAGAAAAGGTATGTTGTTTTTTCTATTTTTGCAATGTGCCTTGCTGTCACGGCTTCTAATATTTTAGTTCAATATCCTGTCTATTGGTTTGATTTGAATGCGCTGTTGACTTATGGGGCTTTTACCTATCCATTTGCTTTTCTAATCAATGATTTGACCAATCGTTTTTATGGTCCATTTGCTGCGCGGCGTGTGGTTTATGCTGGTTTTTTTACGGGTGTCTTTGTTTCTTGGATATTGGCGACACCACGGCTTGCACTTGCTTCTAGTTTTGCATTTTTATTTGGGCAACTCCTTGATATTGTGGTTTTTACTCCTTTGCGACGTAAAACATGGTGGAAAGCACCTTTAGCAGCAGCGTTGGTTGGTTCAGCTTTGGATACAGTGCTGTTTTTTGCTCTTGCTTTTTCTAGCTCGTTTGCTGTTTTTGATAAGATAACAGGGTATGCAGATAGTTCACTGGTGGAGAGTACTGTTTTGGGAGGGATAGGCATGCCAGTTTGGCTATCGCTTACTTTTGGTGATTTTTCGGTAAAAATTATTATGAGCCTGTTTATGTTGATTCCTTATGGAACAATTCTTAATATTGTAAAGCTTCCTCTTTATCAAAGTCCTTCAAAGGATGATTCTTCTTTTGTTTGTAACAAATAATGGTCTTTGTTCTTTTGTTTTGCTAAATGAAGAGGGGAGGGGAGTTATGTCCTATAAGGGCAGAATTTAAGCGGATTTATAAGAGGTATTTTGATTCTTTTCTCAAGTTGTATTTATCCATACATCATCTATGCTTACGATGTGTAAGGAAATGGTTTTGACTGATTCAGTATGGGATAAGAGCATCTTATCAGCATTAAAAACAGATAATAAAGCTCTTATAAAGGATCAAAAATGTTTTGTTAAGAGTTGTGATGTCTTACTTATGATTATTTGAGCTATAAGAAACTTGGTTCTTATAAAGGAAAAAACATTTCGATATACATTTGGGTAGTATATAAATAGAAAAATAAATACCAATGGTATCAAGTCTTTTTTGACAGTTTTAAAATTTGGTTATACTGATATTTATCATTATTTTAGTAACAAATGTTTGTGCAGATATGTTAATGAATTTACAATTTGTTATAATGCGATCTCTGTAGAATTTGGCAAACGCTTCGAGTGTTTATTTTAGATAATTGTAGGTTAGAAATGCGATACTTGGAGCTGATAGTATGAATAAAATGATAAATCAAACAGATCATACAGAGGCTTTATTTGATAATTTTGTATTAACTTCCTTGAAAAAACAGAGAGAGACTAGGGAGTTGCCTATTGTAAAATCACCTCTTCGTTATCCGGGAGGGAAAAGTCGTGCTGTTCCTATGATTATTAATAACTATATAAGGAAACAGAAAACTTTATGTTCTCCTTTTGTGGGAGGCGGTTCAATTGAATTAACCTTAGCAAAAAGAGGAACAAGGGTTTATGCTTATGATGCTTTTAAGCCGCTTGTTATTTTTTGGCAGATGCTTTTGAAAGATGCTTCAGCTCTTGCAGAAAAAGTGAGAGAATATGAAGATATGACTCCCGTAATGTTTTATAATCTCCAAAAAACTTTTGGGAATATTAAAAATCAATTAGAGATTGCTGCCGTTTTTTTTGTTCTTAATCGTTCTTCTTTTTCCGGAACGACACTTTCTGGTGGTATGTCTCCAGGACATCCCCGATTCAATTATCGTTCTATTGAACGGCTTAAAGATTTTAAGATTGAAAACTTCATAGTGGAACACAGAGATTTTACAGAAAGTATTCCTAAACACTCTAACGATTTTCTTTATTGTGATCCTCCGTACCTTATTAATCAAAAACTTTACGGTCACAAAGGCGATAAACATAATTCTTTTGATCATCAAGCTCTTGCTGAACTTTTGAGAAAGCGTCAAGGATGGGTTTTATCTTATAATGATTGTGTGGAAGTTAGAGAACTTTATAAAGGACATACAATACTTAATCCTGAATGGACTTACGGTATGGGAAACAATAAAAAATCAAATGAACTCGTAATTTTGAGTAAGGATCTTTAGGAAATTGCATGAATCAGGTAGAAAATGGAAAAGCCTTTGAATATGCTTTGGCTATGGGTTTTAAAAAAGCAACAAAGGCTTCTATAGAGTTTAATTCGTCTTTTCAAATAGCGGAGTCTTTTTATAATTTATTTAATGATACTGAAAAAAGGCTTTTAAATCTTGCTTCTATTGAAGCAGCCGTTTTTTTACAGTTACATGATAAAAATATTAGAAACACGAAAACTATTGTTCTTCAGGAAGATTTTGTTGGGATCAAAGGAGATGTCCGTGATATTATTTTAAAAGTTCCTGAAAATCCTATTGGTATTTCTGCAAAACATAATCATAGCGCTATCAAACATCCTCGCCTTTCCAGTAAAATAGATTTTGGTAAAGAATGGACAGGTTATTCTTGTAGCAGCGTTTATTTCAATGAGGTTAGGCCTATTTTTGATTATTTAGCAGAGCTTAGAGATAAGAAGATGTTCTTTAGAGATATAGAGGATAAAGACAGCAGAGTTTATCTTCCAATCCTAGAAGCTTTTTCTAAAGAACTTCAAAGGCTTTGTTTAGATTATCAAGATAAATTTGTGAAGCTATTGTTTCAGTATGTTATAGGTTCTTATGATTTTTATAAGATTATGATAGATACAAGATCTAAACAAAAACGGGTTATTATTCAGTCTTTTAATTTGAATGGCACTCTAGGATATGGTCGTAAATGGAAAATTCCAAGCAAAATTTTATCCGTTGCACTAAAACCAGAAAGTAAAAACAAACTCATTATAATTTTTGAAGATGGTTGGAGCATTTCTTTTAGGATTCATAATGCATCCAGTAAAGTAGAAGCTTCCTTAAAGTTCGATATTCAATTTGTGGGATTATCTTCTCAGGTTGTTAGTCATCAAATTCCGATGGTTTAATGATAGAGATAATTTTTTAAAATGTAATCGTTGCTGATTCAAGGCAGGTTTATTTCTTATGAATATGAGTTCTTTTATCACTAAAAAGTATTTCTAATTGTTTTGTTATGGCGTCGGCGAGTTCTTCAGCATTCATAATTGTTACAGCACGTTGATAATAACGTGTGACGTCATGACCAATTCCAATGGCAATGAGTTCGATAGGGGAGTGTGTTTGGATTTCTTGAATCACTGCGCGTAAGTGTTTTTCTAAATAATTGCTGGAGTTGACCGATAGTGTCGAATCGTCAACAGGAGCACCATCAGAAATGACCATGAGG
Organism: Bartonella sp. AA168HLJHH; assembly: GCF_042197365.1. Taxonomy (NCBI): domain Bacteria; kingdom Pseudomonadati; phylum Pseudomonadota; class Alphaproteobacteria; order Hyphomicrobiales; family Bartonellaceae; genus Bartonella; species Bartonella sp. AA168HLJHH. The sequence continues at coordinate 470,873 of NZ_JBHIRS010000001.1, forward strand.
ATGCGACGTTGTTCACGCCGTGATAAAAGGCGTTGATGAGCCCAAATCAAAGCTTCTCCGTCGATATTTTCTTTTAATAATCCTTCTTGCATCATCAAACCTAAATTGCGTCGTGCGCGACGCCATGGGGTATCAGCACTTTTATAGATGATATGGCATAAATCATTGAGGCGTCCAGGATTATGGAGTTTGTTTTGGGTAAGCCATTGTTCGCGCGATTTTCCCCCTTTCCAAGTTTTGGTGGTAAAACCTAAAATTTCAACTTTGACACCACAACGCTCAAGAGTTTGTGCCAAAATATCAGCACAACTTGCAGCAACGCTAATGGGGCGTCCGCGCATTGAGCCAGAATTATCAATGAGGAGTGAAACAACTGTGTCCCGAAATTGGGTGTTGCTTTCCATTTTAAAAGAAAGGGGTTGCATGGGGTCAATAATTAGACGTGGAAGCCGTGTTGTATCAAGATATCCTTCTTCAAGGTCAAAGTTCCAGTTGCGATTTTGTTGCGCCATCAAGCGGCGCTGGAGACGGTTTGCTAAACGTCCAACGATGTTTTGGAGATGATTGATTTGCTTATCAAGATAACGGCGTAAGTGATCTAACTCGTTTTCAGAACAAAAATCTGTTGCTTCCAAAATTTCATCAAATTGACGGGTGAAGATTTTATAATTGCCAAGTCTTTCCATTTGTTCCGAATCAGAAAAAAGGTGTTTGGGTTTGCTCGGCTTTTCTTGCCAAGGTCCATTTTTTTGTTCGCCGTCAGCTTGATCATTGTTGTTTGATTGTGTCGCTTGTGTTTTTCCATCATCTTGCACATCACTTTCTTGTTCAGTGCTGGTTTTTTCTTCACTTTGAGCGTGTTTTTTGTTTTTACTCTCTTCTTCTGCTTGGTCTTGAGGTTCACACGCATTTTTTAATTTTTTATTGTTTTCACTGTTAGAAGCTTCAGCTTGTTGCACTGTCATTTTGAGTGTAACAAGCATTTGGCGAACAATCTGTGCAAAAGCCTTTTGGTTGTAAATATGTTGTGGGAGTTCATTGAGTTGTGATGCTGCTTTTTGTTCGAGTTCTTTACGCCACAATTCTAAGACAGAACCCGCTTCTCTTGGAGCTGCGCGCTTTGTTATTTTTTCACGCAATAAAAGTGCAATCGCTTCTTGGATGGGGGCTTCACTTTGGTTGCTAATTTTATGATAATGGGCTCTTTTGTATTTATCGGCGAGCATGACATCAAGATTTTTTGCAAGTCCCTCCATGGCTAAAGTACCAATTGCTTCAACACGTGTTTGTTCGAGGACTTCAAAGATAGCACGCGCTTCTGATTCTAGTGGAGCAAATTGCATGTGAATGCGGTTGTCATGCCATGCTTTGCGCAGAGCCATGGAATCACCTAATCCGCGGGTAATGGTGATGTCTTTATTCGTTGCGTATTGAGGTAATTCTGGTAAACGCGCACAACTTTCGCTTAAAGATGGTCGATTATGACTAAAGGAAACTTCAAGGTTGTTTGTGCCTGCAATTGCACGCATACAGGTGGAAAGTGCTTTTTTAAAAGCTTCAGTATTAAGAGTGTTGTTTGAAGAGTCTTTTGCCGGATTTTTGTTGTCGCCAATATCGGTAGCCATGAGTGATAGATTCCTTAAGGCGAAACACCATGAATGAGTGATTCGGGAAGCTCTTGTCCAAAGGCGCGTTGATAAAATTCTGCAACAGTGGCACGTTCGAGTTCATCACATTTATTGAGAAAGGTTAATCGGAAGGCAAAGCCGACATCTTGAAAAATTGTTGTATTTTCTGCCCAAGTAATGACGGTACGTGGACTCATGACAGTTGAAAGATCTCCATTGATAAAAGATTGGCGTACCATATCAGCAACATGAACCATTTGTGAAATTGTCTTTTTTCCCTCAGCCGTTTGAAAAGATTTGACCTTTGAACAAATGATATTAACCTCTTTATCATGGGGTAAATAATTGAGTATCGTAACAATAGACCAGCGGTCCATTTGAGCTTGATTGATCTGTTGGGTACCATGATAGAGACCGGTTGTATCACCAAGACCAATGGTGTTTGCTGTTGCAAAAAGACGAAATGCTGGGTGTGGAGAGATGACACGGCTTTGATCAAGTAAGCTTAGTTTTCCAGAGGTTTCAAGAACGCGTTGGATGACAAACATAACATCGGGACGCCCCGCATCATATTCGTCGAAAACAAGAGCAATATTATTTTGATAAGCCCATGGCAAAATGCCCTCTTTAAATTCAGTGATTTGTAAGCCATCTTTTAAAACGATAGCATCTTTTCCTACAAGATCGATACGACTTACATGACTATCGAGATTAATGCGAAGACAAGGCCAGTTAAGACGTGCAGCAACTTGTTCAATATGCGTTGATTTCCCTGTACCGTGATAGCCAGAAACCATTACACGGCGGTTAAAGGTAAAACCTGCGAGAATCGCTAAAGTTGTTTGCTGATCAAAAAGATAATCAGGATCGATATCAGGAACATGGGGACTTTTTGTGCTAAAAGCAGGGACTTTCAGATCTGTTTCAATATGAAATAGATCGCGAGCACAAAGTGTAATATCGGGCAAATTTTCAACGGTAAGATTTGTCATTATGTTTCTGGAAGGGAGAGGACGCTATTTATTCATTAGAAACGATACAAGAGTTAAAGTATTTATGCAATGCTCTATAATGAGAGCCTTAGATATTGAAGAAAGATTTTTTTACGTATTCTATAATGTTTTGCAAAAAAAGTAACATTTTGCGCAAATAATGATGGTCTAAATGAAAATAGACTCATATAAGCGCATGTTTTCAGCACAAACCAGACTTTTTTAGCAAATTGTAAGCATGTAAAACATCACGAAAGCGCTCTTCTGAAGCACGATTACCACCATTGGAATCAGGATGGTGCTTTTTTACCAACTCTTTATATTTCATTTTGATGTCTTCTGCTGAAGCGTTTGCCTGTAGTCCCAGTGTATCAAAAGCTTTTGCTTCTAAGGGCTTTAATTTTCGTGAGAACTTATTGTTTGAATGCTGCCCAGTAAAAAGCGTGAAGGGATCGCGCATGCGATTTTGATAGGCAGCTGTTCCAGAGCGAATCTTTGCATAATTCGCGGCTGTTTTTTTCGATGTACCATTGCTCAGATCTGTAGGCCATGTCGGACGATGTCCTGTGAGAGCATCCTTTTGAAATTTTGCGATATCTTTATTGCTAAGACCAGAGAAGTAATTAAAATTTTTATTGTAGGCGCGTACGTGTTCAATACAAAAATATAAATATTGTCCTTCGTGATTTCGACCTGCTGGTGCTTTATGGGACCCTGTTTTTTCACAACCTTCCCACTGACACTGTTGTGCTTCTGGCTCAGCTTTTTGTTTTTTATTTGAGCTTATGCGAATTGAATCGAATAATTTAGATGTTATTGTCATATTATTGGTTTATGCAAAATTGATTAATTTTACAAGAATTGACTTTTGAAAAATTTGTTTTCACACTTATTCTATTATGAAAAAGGTTATTTTTGCACGTTCATTTTGTTTGAGGAATGAAAAATGTTTATAGAAACAATAATTCAGAGAAAGCTTCAGGATGCTTTTCATCCGCAAAAGCTTGAAGTGATTAACGAAAGTCATCTTCATGAGGGGCATCCTCATAATGAACATGCTTTTGATGGTAAAGGAGAAACACATTTTCGAGTGAAAATTTTATCTTCTTCTTTTTCTAATATGACACGCGTAGAAATACATCGAGCGATTTATAAAGTTTTACAAGAAGAGTTAGCTACTTGTGTTCATGCTTTGGCACTTGAGGTTGAAACACTCTAATTTTTTGATGAGACGTTTTTAGGAACGGGGATGGGCCTTTTGATAGATTTTTAACAAATGGTCTGTATCGACGTGGGTATAGATTTGTGTGGTGGAAAGACTAGCGTGCCCAAGAAGTTCTTGAATCGTGCGCAAATCTCCCCCCCGTGATAAAAGATGGGTGGCAAAAGAATGGCGCAGTGTATGAGGCGTTGCAGTTTCTGGTAAACCAAGGCTTGTTCGTAAGTTGCGTACAGTTTTCTGAATAATGGCGGGCTGTAGGGGACCGCCTCGCGCCCCACGAAATATGGGTTGGTTATCCAATAAAGGATATGGGCAACATTTGAGATAATTTTGTACAGCTTCGTAAACAATTTTGATGAGAGGAACAAGGCGTGTTTTGCCGCCTTTTCCTGTTATAAATAAACTTGTTTTTTCAGGATCAGAAAATTGTTCTGGTGTGAGGCTTAAGGCTTCTGATATTCGCATTCCACAGCCATAAAGAAGCATGAGGACAGCAGCATTACGCGCGGTAATCCAAGGTTCATTTTCCAGTTGATTTTCTTGTTTGACTATGTGAAGTGCTGATTTTATCGCTAAAGGTTTTGGGAGCAATTTGGGGTGTTTGGGGCTTCGGATAAGTTGAGCTGCGGGAACATTGACGATTCCTTCACGTGATAAGTATTTGAAAAAAGAACGGATGCCTGCTACTCCGCGGCTTAAAGAGCGAGCACTTACATTGTTTGTACGCCGATAAGCAAGATAAGCACGCAAGTCACTGATGCGTAAATGAGCAAGATCTGTAAGGGTTGGTGTATGGCTTAAGTGTTGACAGAGAAAAGACAAAAATTGCCGCGTATCACGTTCATAGGCTTGCACTGTTTGTGCTGACATACGACGTGTTTGGGTAAGACACTCTAACCAATTTTTCCTTGCGTTTAAAATTGCATGGTCTGCTGGAATGAGAGGAATGTTTTCATCTTTTCTCTTGTCGTTTTTGATAGGCATTATCTAGTTGAGAGTTTCTTTCTTTTTAGATTTTTCATCGTTAGAATGACCATTCTTGTTTTGGGGTTGCTCTTCACGATTGATAAGTTGCTTTTCACCTTTGAGAGAGAGTATTTTCACAAGATTGTGTGTTGACATCAAATGCGCAAAAATTAATCCTAAAAAGCCATTTTTATGAAGTTTGGCAAGTTGGCTTGCTGATAATTTATTCAATTTTTCTTCATCAACAACCCAAAAATGTTCCAATTGCGCTGAGAGACCTTTATCGTTTTTCACATTGATGGATTTTTGGCTTAGAAGATCCATTTCTACAAGAGCATCAATAAACTCAGAGGTTTTCTCCATAGCGATTTTAAAACTTTCAAGAAAGCGAATACGTTCTTCCATAAAAGGAGAAATAGAGCCATCGGAATTAAAAAGTTCTGTTCCTGCAACTTCATTAAACATACCGGACTGTTGATCAAAGCAGACAGAAAGTTCTTTTTCATTGCTAATTTGTGCCAAAACAAAAGGATAGCGACGGACAAAAGCTGGAACATAAGTATTGTTTTTCCAACTTTTATCAGAAGCGATATAGTCATTTTCGTCATTAGAAAGACCGACAAGAGCTGCGGATGTGTAGTGCCGTTTTTTTTGTTCATCTTCAGCGCACATAAATAAAATAGGATAGTCTAGTGCTGCTTGAAAATATTCAGTACTTGCTAAAGGAACCCAATGAGTATCCTTGGCAAAAGACATATCACTTGGAGGAGCAAATTTTAGATTTTTATGGGAAATTTTGTTGATTGGTGTGATATCTTTGTAAAATAGCATAATATTTGCCATAAGACTTTCTCCTTTATTAATTTGTTTTTTGTTACCAAGAAAGGTCTTTTAGAAGATTGTCTCATATGGCAACAAGATTGAATAGAAAACTATAAGATTGAAGGGTTCATTTTTGAGAGATAATATTTTTGCATGAAGTATAATAAAGAAAAGCTTAAAAATAAAGTCTATCTTGCCATTATTGGTATGCCTCATGGTATAAAAGGAGATGTTTTTGTTAAAATTCTAAGTGCTGAGCCACAGCGTTTCAAGTGTTACAGCACTCTTTATGATGATATGGGGCGTTCTTATGAAATTGTAACTCTTCGCATACAAAAAAATAAGGCGATTGTACGTTTTAAAGGGGTAGAAAATCGTAATGCGGCTGAGTCTTTAAAAGGTATTCGCCTTTATGTGACGCGTGATCAATTAATTGATGATTTGATGGAGGATGAGTTTTATCAAGTCGATTTAATAGGCTTGTGTGTCCAAGATTGTGGGGGGAAAATCTTAGGTGAAGTGTGTGGTTTTTTTAATTTCGGGGCTGGTGATTTGCTTGAAATACGTTTGAATACAGGTAAAAGAGTTCTTATTCCCTTTAGTAAGGCGGCGGTACCAGAAATTTGTATGGATTCTGGTTTTCTTGTTGTTGATCCCATGGCCGCTGGTTTAATTGATGGGGGAGACAATGATAAAAAGGAAATAGCTTGAATCTAAAAATAAAGATGAAGGTAAAAAACAACAGATGAATTTCGTCAATAAAAAGTGGAATGTGTGAAAATATTAAAAATGCTCTTTTGAGCAGATATTGTAAGCACTTTATCTCGAAATAGTCCTGAATTTTTAGAGTCTTTTTTAGTGCAAGTATTTAGAAGGATCGTATTGAATATGGCGCAGATCAAGAAGACTCAGATTAACGCTATAGCGTTAAAAGTCTTGTTTGTGCTATTTTTGCTATTAAGAGTCTGTTTAAGAAAATAAGGATAAGAAATAAAATGAAATTTCAGGCGCGCGTTTTAACCCTTTATCCTGAAATGTTTCCTGGTTTTTTAGGGTATTCTTTAGCAGGGCAAGCTTTAGAGCGTGGAATTTGGTCACTGGAGACGGTACAGATTAGGGATTTTGCTTTAGACAAACACCATAGCGTTGATGATAAACCTGCTGGTGGGGGAGCTGGTATGGTAATGCGGGCGGATGTATTGGCGGCTGCTCTTGATTGCTGTCCACAGGATTCGCCAAGATTGTTGATGAGTCCACGTGGACGCCCTTTTGACCAAGCTTACGCGCATAGCTTGGCTCGTGATACGGGTGTAACGTTAGTTTGTGGACGTTTTGAAGGGGTTGATGAGCGAGTCATAGAAGCACGAGAATTAGAAGAAGTTTCTATTGGTGATTATATTCTTTCAGGGGGTGAAACAGCTGCATTGGTTATCTTAGATGCTATTATACGTCTTCTGCCTGGAGTGATGGGGAATGCAGCTTCTGCAAGGTGTGAAAGTTTTGAAAATGACTTGCTGGAACATCCGCAATATACCCGCCCTTCTCTTTTCGAAGGGCGGGGTATTCCGCCTGTATTGCTCTCAGGTCATCACAAAGCGATCGCAGATTGGCGTCAAAGCCAAGCCGAATTGTTAACACGTCAACGTCGCCCTGATCTTTATGCACGTTATAATAAAAATCATCAGAAAACTTGATTCATATGATAAGGTGGTGTATTGCATGGCTCTCTTTTTAGAGAGTTTTTTATAAAAGGTTTTCTGTAGTTCCAAAATTAAAATGAAGGAATGGTGTATTCGCTCCTGTGTAAGACATAGCCTAAAGAGCTCCTTATTCTTAATAAAGGCTTTTTTGGTAAGAGTTGAGCGCTCTGACTGTTCGATAAAGAACATGAAGGATAAAAGAAATGAATATTATCGCACAGCTTGAAGCTGAACAATGTGCAAAAATTGAAGAAAAGCGCCAATTTCCAGCATTTCAGCCAGGAGATACAGTCCGTGTTATGGTGCGTGTGACAGAAGGTACACGGACGCGTGTTCAGGCTTATGAAGGTGTCTGTATTGCGCGTTCAGGCGGTGGGTTGAATGAGACCTTTACAGTACGCAAGATTTCTTATGGTGAAGGGGTGGAGAGGGTATTTCCTGTTTATTCTCCTTTGATTGAAGGTGTTGAGCTGGTGCGCCGTGGTAAAGTGCGCCGTGCAAAACTCTATTATCTACGTGGCTTGAGAGGTAAAGCTGCACGTATCGCTGAAAAGAGAGATTATCGGAAAAAAGCTGAAAAGGTTGTTGAGAAAGTAGAAGCAGCATCTGTCAGCACAGATGTTGAAAAGCAAGTTTCTGAGTAAAGATTATATCGGCTAAACTTTATGCAAAAGCGGCTTTTATGCCGCTTATTTGTGTCTTTCTTGATTCGTTTTGCCTTTTAAAAGGCTTGGAGTGGACATAAAAATGTTCAATCTATCAATTTTTCCTCTTTTTATTCTTAATTATGGGTGCAGTTTAAGAGACTATTGCATATATCGTGAATACTCAAAAGGATAAGTTTAATCTGAAAAAATGTCTGTTTATATTTGGAAACGATTTTAGACCTTTGACGTGAAGATAAAAGTGTATTAGATTAAGGCGAGTTTTGCGGATCATATCCAGGGAGTAATCGGTTTTTTTATGCGTGACCTTTAATCCGTTATTTGAGACAACCGACCTGTAATATCGGTATCTTGAGATGCCAAACAAGTAAAAACGAGAGAGTATGTTTAGTCGTTTTGCGCGACTTTCTCGTTCATTGCGGTTGCAAAAACCAGGTCAGGATATTTTATGATAAACCAGGTCAGGATATTTTATGATAGAGACAACTAGGATAAAAGAGCGCCCTCGTTCCCCTCATATAAGTATTTATCGTTGGACAATTACTATGGCCATGTCCATTGCACACCGAATTACGGGTATGGCGCTTTATGTTGGAACGGTTTTTCTTGCTGTTTGGTTAATTGCTATTGCGTGTGGCGAGGAGACATTTAAAACAGTTTACGAAATTTATAGTTCTTGGTTTGGATTGTGTATTTTGTTTCTTTATACTTTGGCAGGGGTTCATCACATGGTTGGTGGTGTTCGCCACATTGTTTGGGATCTGAAGCCTTGCCTTTTGGCAAAAGAAAAGGCAACAGTCACTGCTTGGGCGACAGTGTTTATTTCTCTTATTGTTACTTTTGCGATTTGGATTATTGGATATACCGTTGTTTAGCTGGGGGTGAAAAGAGACATGAAAAAAGATTTTCGAACGGAACTTGGAAAAGTACGGGGGCGTGGCAGTGCTCATGAAGGAACAGAGCATTTTTGGCTAGAACGTTTGACGGGGTTTATCAATCTACCACTTTTGATATTTTTTATTGTTCTTATTCTTTCGCTTGTGGGCAAGGATTATAGTATTGTGCGTGCAAGACTTGCACATCCTATTGTTGCTATTTTGATGGGATTGATGACTTTTTCGGTCCTTTATCATATGAAACTTGGTATGCAGGTGGTGATTGAAGATTATATTCCACGTGAAGGTTTTCGGATATTCTTTTTGACGTTAAATATTTTATTTTGTTTTCTCATAGGTGGTATCATTATTTTTTCTCTTTTGAAAATTGCATTAGGGGGTTAAACAAGTATGGCGGGTACAGGATCATCTCTGGGTGCTAAAGCAGGTAACGCCCCTTATCGCACTGTGGATCATAAATTTGATGTTGTTGTTGTTGGGGCAGGTGGTGCAGGATTACGTGCGACACTGGGTATGGCAGAACAAGGATTAAAGACAGCTTGTATTACGAAGGTTTTTCCAACGCGCTCACATACGGTTGCAGCACAAGGGGGAATTGCTGCATCGCTTTCAAATATGGGACCTGACAATTGGCAGTGGCATTTATATGATACCGTGAAAGGTTCTGATTGGTTGGGCGATACCGATGCAATGGAATATTTGGTGCGTAATGCTCCTGCTGCTGTGTATGAATTAGAACATTATGGCGTTCCTTTTTCGCGAACGCAAGAAGGCAAAATTTATCAGCGTCCTTTTGGTGGACATACGACACAATTTGGTGAAGGTCCACCTGTTCAGCGTACTTGCGCAGCAGCTGACCGTACAGGCCATGCCATTTTGCATACGCTTTATGGACAAAGCTTAAAGCATAATGCGCAATTTTTTATTGAATATTTTGCACTCGATCTCATCATGACGGATGGGGTTTGTACGGGGGTTGTGGCATGGAATCTCGATGATGGTACAATACATCGTTTTTCTGCCAAAATGGTTGTTCTTGCAACCGGTGGTTATGGACGCGCTTATTTTTCTGCGACATCGGCGCATACCTGTACGGGTGATGGTGGTGGAATGATCGCACGTGCTGGATTGCCACTTCAGGATATGGAGTTTGTGCAATTCCATCCGACAGGGATTTACGGTTCTGGCTGCTTAATTACAGAAGGAGCTCGTGGTGAAGGAGGCTATTTAATCAATTCTGAAGGTGAACGCTTTATGGAGCGCTATGCACCTTCCTTTAAGGATTTGGCTTCACGTGATTTGGTTTCACGTTGTATCACACTTGAAATTCGTGAAGGACGTGGCGTTGGACCTAAGAAGGACCATATTCATTTGGTTCTCAATCATATTGATCCTGCAATCTTGCATGAGCGGTTACCAGGGATTTCAGAATCAGCACGGATATTTGCAGGGGTGGATGTAACAAAAGAGCCTATCCCCATCTTGCCAACGGTTCATTATAATATGGGTGGGATTCCTACCAATTACTACGGGGAAGTTCTCAATCCAACGGCTGATTCGCCTGATCGTATTCAACCAGGGCTGATGGCGGTAGGAGAAGCAGGATGTGCTTCTGTTCATGGTGCTAACCGCTTGGGGTCAAATTCATTAATTGATCTTGTGGTGTTTGGTCGTGCTGCTGCCATTCGCGCGGGTGAAGTTATTGATCGGAATGCAGAAATTCCACCCATCAATGAAGAAGCTGTTGACGAAATTATAGCGCGTTTTGATCGTTTACGTTTTGCACAAGGGGCAATACCAACAGCTGTATTGCGTGAAAAAATGCAACGCACGATGCAAGAAGACGCAGCAGTCTTCCGTACAGAAGATTCTTTGAAACAGGGATGTCAACGGATGAATAAAATCTGGGGGGAATTGTCGGATCTCAAAGTCACAGATCGTTCTCTGATATGGAATTCTGATTTGGTTGAAACATTAGAGCTTGAAAATCTTATGGCGAATGCAATCATGACTGTTCATTCTGCCGAAGCACGTTCAGAAAGCCGTGGCGCTCACGCTCGTGAAGATTATCCAGAGCGTGATGATAAAAACTGGCGTAAACATACGATTTCACATTTGTCAAAAGAGGGTAAGGTGACATTATCATATCGACCTGTCCATGTGGACCCGTTAACATCTGAAGCTGATGGTGGGATCGATTTAAAGCGCATTGCACCTAAAAAACGGGTTTATTAAGGGGAGAATAAAATATGGTACAAATTAAGCTTCCCAAAAATTCTCAAGTAAAACCGGGAAAGGTTTGGCCTAAACCTGAAGGTGCTACAAAGCTGACGGAATTTCACGTGTATCGTTGGTCGCCTGATGATGAGGAAAATCCTCATTTAGATACTTATTATGTGGATCGTTCTGCTTGTGGTCCTATGATTCTTGATGGGCTTTTGTTTATTAAAAACCATATTGATCCAACTTTGACACTTCGTCGATCATGCCGTGAAGGCATCTGTGGTTCATGTGCGATGAATATTGATGGAACCAATACATTAGCTTGTACCAAAGGGATGGATGATGTAAAACATCCCATTAAGGTCTATCCGTTGCCTTCCATGCCGGTTGTTAAAGATTTGGTTCCTGATTTAAAGCGTTTTTATGCACAACACCGAGTCATTGAGCCTTGGTTGCAAACAGTTTCTCCTGAACCTGCAAAAGAATGGTTACAAAGTCACTCCGATCGCCAAAAAATCGATGGCCTTTATGAATGTATTTTGTGTGCGTGTTGTCAGACTTCATGTCCAAGTTATTGGTGGAACGGTGATCGTTATTTGGGGCCCGCTGTTTTGCTTCAAGCTTATCGCTGGATTGCGGATTCACGTGATGAGATGTGTGGTGAACGTCTTGATAATTTAGAAGATCCTTTCCGCCTTTATCGTTGCCATACGATTATGAATTGTGCGCAAACTTGTCCAAAGGGATTAAATCCAGCGAAAGCAATTGCTGAAATTAAAAAACTCATGGTTGAACGCCGCCTCTGAAAATTTACTGATTGATCAAAATAAAGCGCAAGGTGGAAAATTGTATCTCCTTTTAGCAATTAAATCTCTAAAAGAAGATCGGCTGCTTATGGGGGCGCAGTAGCTATAATCATTCTAAAAGTGAAGTAATCCCTAAAAATTTAAGCAATCCTTGTAGAAGCAATCCTTGCAATGGCTGAGCAGAAAACTCATAGTTGAATATTATCTTTGAAAATTGACCGATTAACGAACAGTAAAAAGAAAAATAGAAAATTGTGCGTGTTTTTGTGCCTCTTTGAGGTTTAATATCTAAAAATTTATTGGCTTCTATGAGGCGGTTAGTATAGTTATTATTGCCTTTAAAAGGCATTAGTCTTTCGAGTAAACTATACTTTAAATAGCGTTCTATGTAAAAACAATAAAATCAATATGCCATGTGTTTTTATTTTTATTAAATTCGCATCATAATTTATAATTTGATGCAGATTCAAGTAATCATTTTTTATAAAAAATGATTACTCTTTATAAATAGAGCACAAAAAATAAATGCTGATACAAATATTATAACGCATGTAAATTATCTAAATGAAATACAAAGGAGTGATCATTATGACAATTCGTCATTTTACGACACATTTATTGTAATATCGAAAACATTGCTAATATTCAAGGATTAGGAATTTTTGATAATATCATTATATATATATAAAGGTCATATTTTTTGTTTTAAAGATTGGATTGTTAATCGCATTAAAAAGCAAAATTTATAGTTCTTAAAAAATGGAGAACGTAAAATCCCTCTCTATTGTAGAGATAGATATATAGTTAAGGGGGTAGTAATTTAAAAATATTGTAACATCATAGATTTAAATTCACTAAAGAGCAAATAAGACGTTTTTAAAAAATATCAAATTTATAGTTTTTTCTAAAAATTTAGAAAACACTAGTGAGAATTCTAAGAACACGTGTTGCGAATGTGGAATAGGGATGTTTATAGGTTCGTTTGAGTTGAATGAATTCAATCATCAAAGAAAACATGTTGTATTTTTATGAGTTTCGTGGGTTTTTATTTTATATGTTTTTATCTATAAAAAATAGAGATTTCTAGGTTTAGGTCTTATTTATAATGTTAGGGGATTTCATTTTTTCTTGTATATATGCTGAAGAAAGTTATTTAAGCGGTAAAAGTGTTTTTTATTTTATTTTTTAGCATAAAGATATTTCTTAACATGAAAAAGAGGTGTCCAAGTATTAACGGTATAATCAGCCATTGTTTTGGTATTTATTCTGTTGTGCTGTAAAACACTATCTTATTTAGGATGTGGTAATTAGAGTGGTTAGAAGGTGAAATCTGCTAGGTGAGGGGGCGGATTGTTTGCAGATCAGTGGCGTGTTAAGAGGCTTCGTCCTTTGAGGTGTGATAGGTGGAGTCTGTTAGCCAATTACGTAAACTAGAGCGAAATCTACGTGGACAGGTTTTTAACCTAACCTCTCTTATATATTGTGATAGGAAATTCACCTTAATAAGGACTACGACCGGTTACAGAAAACAGAAATCATTGCGAAAAAACAAGCGTGCTTGTTTTAAAATTTTTAATATTTGTGATCATAGTGACATGCGAAATCTCCTGTAGTATCACGCAGACCGTTCGTATTCTCGAGCCAAGAGTTGTCCATATATCCTCTTCAATCTGATCTTCACGAATTGATGCAAGAGATGGGTACGAACACCTGTAAGAATAAGCAGACGCAAAGCCAGTTGTATCATTATTGTTGCTTTGCAGAGTGTTTGATAAAAATCTGGAACATTTCTCCAATTCATTGCCGGTTTATTAATGACTTTATGGCGTTGTTTTTCTAAAAGAGCTTTTGCTGTTGCAGCTTTTACTTATCAAATGGGAGTTAAGAGTATTATGTATCTCTGTTGGCGTAATCTTTGAAAGTTGCTATACAGCCGCCTAATTTGAGGAGAATATGAAGCTGTAAAGGTGCAAACCAGTTTCCATTTTTAGCATCATTTTTTAATTCTGCTTTACGACTTTCAAAAGCATCTAGAGTAATGTCTTTTAAATAATAGAGATTACGCATTGCTTCACGCTTTTGTTTCTCTCGTTCTTTAATAAGATCAAAACCCTTATGTAAAACAGAACGCCCCGAGCCAAATACACTTTGCTTGTCAATTTGCAAGCTTGTTTTTAAGAAACCTTTCTTTAAGGTGCCTAAGCTTATTTCACTACAGAGCTCGTGGATGGTATAATGGTAAAGCCCCGATGAATAATATAAAATTTATAGAGCATCTCCATTTTTACACTTCATAAAAGAGCAAGTTGGGCGCCATTAGACACTTTGCAAACTCCCAATGTTGTGACAATTTTTGGCATTTTGGATGGTTTATAAAAGGCATTTTTAGTGCTTTTTTGTACAGTTTCATTCTATACGGCTTTATTTACTTATAATGTGCAAGAGACATGGTTTTGGTTAATAAACAGCTTTGAAATGAGAGAATCCTACGGTACTAAGATCTCTTATCCAACACGCAAAATAATGAACACTCTTTATAAGACAATGTGATGCATCTTAAGAAGAGTGATTGTAGATCTGTTCTTTTAGGAATTTTTGCTTTTTGTGGTGCAGAGAAGAGAGCAGGAATATTCAAAGTAGAGCTTACCTTATGGAATCTATGGATATCGTCTTTAGGAGAGGGACATAAGCCACGTGATATGGTTAGCAAAGCTTGCTTAAGAGAAATTTGGTTGTTTACGAACAATTGGAGGTTAAGAATCTTTCTTCGTCCGAAGAAGACGTCTATATACCACTATACTTTTTATTACCAAATAGAATGTAGTTTATGGATGCTAAATCGAAATGATAATTTATTTCGTATGAGGTTTTCCGTATTTGGAGATTGTTTGGTTAAAAAACATATTTATTAATCACTTGAAAATAGCGCTTAGAATTTTTAAACGATAAGTTTTGGTCTTGATGACGATAATTATTTGTGATGATCGAAAGTACCTATTTTACGAAGCTTTCATTGATAGGCGAATCAAAATTTATTCTTTTCTTTTGTTTAAATATTTATTTTGCAGCTATTTTTTCTTTTTTGCATCAAAGATACTTTTTCAAAAGGTAAATGGAAAGAATGATCAAAGGCAAGAGAATAAAGAGAGCCTTATGTATAATTTGGTTTTCTCGTAGAGTTGTTGTCTATTAACTTTTTTCTTCATGAAGAGTGTAGAAAATCCATCGGAGAAGCAAAGAGAATAGGAAAAGTTAAATAAATAGCCGTAACAATTAGTTACGACTATTTTTGTTTGCTTCATATTACCGAGAGAGGAAGCTCCCCTTAAGCGATTTTTGATTTAGCAAAAATCGGGTCGTAAAAGACTTCAGAGAGTTTTCTATCTTTAAAGAACAACACTACGTCAACTGTTGTATAGAGAACGATTTTTATCATTTCTAACTCGAGTTGCCGGCCAATTTCTGATCTTTTAATCAAGGTGGCACATCGCTCAAATGTCTGCAAAGCGCTGTTAGCATGCGTTGTTGTAATCGATCCGGGATGACCAGTGTTGAGCGAATTGAGATATTCCCATGCTTCATTGCCTCGCAATTCAGCGAGAAAAATTCTGTCAGGCGACTGACGCATACACGCATCTAGGCATTCTTCAGCTGAAACACGACCTACATTGTTACCATAAATCATATGTACATGATTGGGATGATTGGGTAGAAAAAGCTCATGAACATCTTCAATTGTGATAATACGCTCCTCTACAGGGACCTTTTCAATTAAAGAGCGAGCAAATGTTGTTTTACCAGATCCTGTTTTGCCTGCAATAATAATGTTGCGTTTGTGAAGGACGCATTCTTCCAAAAATTCAAGAATTTTTCCCTCACGTTTACTTTGTAAGAGTTGAACTTCAAATGGTTCCAACCGTGTGAAGTCCTGCCTCGATAACAAGTTATTGGCTTCTTTTGCTGAAGGCTTATTAAAACTTACATCAGAAAAATCGTCAAATGCCCCTTCTTCTTTGAGTTCTTCTAACGTTTTAACTATGAGAGAATGTTTACGAATTACAAAGGAAAGAGCACCATCAACAACAGCTGGTGTTTGTATAATTGTACCACGTTGTCCACCAGGCAAGAGCACATAATTAATACTTCTGGGAGCCATACCGTTATAAACGATAATAGCTGTAATAAGCGTTTGCAAAAAAGTGGTTGTTAACTCTGGTACGCTATGTACTTGCCAACCCTTAAAGCTTTTCGTCCATACTTCACAGGGGCGGCAAATCGATAATTCAGTGATCGTGGGATCTTCTAAAAAACAATCAAGCGGTTGCAGAAGCTGAAAAACTGCTTGATCTTTTTGTATCGGGTTAACGTGTGACGAGACTGTAGACATCGCTGAAATCCAGATCACGAGCAACAAAAATATTTACTCGTTCGCCTTGGTTTTTGTAAAGTGTTGGTGTGATATTGATGGAATTTTGAAGAACATCGATTGCTATAGATTCAGCATTCTGAGCTCCTTTATTTTGTGAGTTATCTTTATTTTCTTTGCTGCTTTTACCAACTTTTCCTCTTACCCATTCTCCTAAATCACCGATAATGCTTACCATAATTGCACTACCAAATCGTTCCCAAAAATGTCTGTCAACCCAGCCACCAATACCCGCTTCACCCAGAGGACCTGTGCCTGGTGAGTCAAGATTGACAACAACACCAGAAGGCGTTTCAATGCGTAACCATTGCACAAACACGCGCGTTTGTCCTTGTTGTATGCCACTTTGGTAAAAACCAACGACTTTAGAACCACGGTCAAGCAAAACAACACGTCCACTCGTGGAATAAATATCGCGTGTTAAATGACACGTCGTCATTCCGGGTTGTGATGTAATGATTTTTGTTTCTAACGTACAATCTAT
This sequence comes from Bartonella sp. AA168HLJHH, assembly GCF_042197365.1. Classification (NCBI taxonomy): domain Bacteria; kingdom Pseudomonadati; phylum Pseudomonadota; class Alphaproteobacteria; order Hyphomicrobiales; family Bartonellaceae; genus Bartonella; species Bartonella sp. AA168HLJHH. The sequence continues at coordinate 487,703 of NZ_JBHIRS010000001.1, forward strand.
TTGCGTTCCTTGTGTAATCAAAAAGTCACGGTTACGAAGTTGCATCGCATGTGATTGACCTAAACGCACAGGCTGAAGGTTATCAAATAATACGCCATTACCTCTATCATTATTCGATGCTTTATTATTTGTATCTGTAGATCCTTCGCTACCACCGTTGTTAAGGCTAGAACTGAGCATACGTTTGCGTGCTAATTCTTCAGAATCTTGGAGCATATGTGGAGGAATGGCTGTTTGAAGAAGCTTACTCAAGGCCGGTGGAATATCCAAGTTTGAATCTTCTATTTGTGTTGATTTTTCTGCTTCTTCTACAATCTTTGGCTCTTCTATAATCCGAGGGACATAGTTTGGTATAATTTGCTGTACTATTTGTTGTGGTTTTTCTTCCTCAACCTCCACGGTATTACGCATTTTAAAAGCTTTCCAAGTCAAGGCAATTGGTATCGCTACTATGACAATAAGTCCTACCATTAACAATGCACGGGTACCTGGAATTGTCGGACGACGTTCAGAACCTAGTTCGGATCCTCCATAGGCACCTTCAATGTGTTTTTGCTCGACGTTGTCCAGTTTTGTACCTTTTCCCTCTCCTTCCTTATTGTCAAACATCATTTTCCTCCTTTATTGATACGATAAACCACCGAAGATACTGTCCCTGTTGTGTTTGGTACGCCATTGGGGTCATAGGCTTCATTAAAAACAGCTAGAGCGCGTTTACCAAGCCGTATGAGCCATTTAGGATTGACCTTATGAACGGCGATAATATCATTAGAACTGCCGATAACGGTGCGTGGTATTAAGCTTTCATTGCCTTCAGCATCTACGACATAAATCGATGGCATATCCATGTTAGCGGGAAATTTGAAGTAAGTAATACGCCCATTGTCCCAAGCATTTATCGGAGCAATATCTTGGTGACCGCTCATGGTATAACTGAGATTATAACCGTTGACGCTTTGGTGAAAACCACGTTCAATCGCAAGGCGTCGATTGTTTTCTTCTGACTTTTCATCGTTTGAATCGGGATAATGGAAAGCCAATTCATATGTTGATCCCGCACGGTCATTCCGAAATTGTAGTCGGAATTTATAACTCCGTTTGTCGGTTACAACGATGAGATTGGTATTGGCAAGTTCTGCTTTTGGTTTAATAAAAATATGCCGCCCTTTATGAGCAAAGGCATAGGCTTCAGAATCGCCAAAGGCATGAGTTATGTACTGCTCACCTTCTTCAAGAATAATATGTGTTGCCACACCAAGAACTGTTTCAATTTGAACCACATCGGCTTCGTTATATGTTATATAGCGAATGCGGTGATCATATTGTGAATTTGATGGACTTTTGAGCGCCTGCACAGGTACCGTATAAAGAGAAGAAAACGAAGACAATAGAACAACGAACGCAAGTTTTTTCATAACAATCAATTCCTTAATCATTCAACAGTATTTCTGGGTCAGAACGGTAACTTGTTACTTGAAAACCAAGGGGGTTAAGCAATCGATCAGATGATTTCATGGGTGCACCAACATAGGTGTAACCAATTGTTGCAATTTGGTGCTGTTTTGGTCCAGTAGCAGCACCGTTGCTGTCAAGTTGCTGAGTCGTAAAACGTACAGTTGCTTGACCTAGTCCATTAGGCTGGATTGATCGTACTTTAACTGTAATACGTGCTTTGTTGGAAAGCACTTTGTCCCGTGCATTTTCTCCATCATAGATTTTATAATATTCTTGTTGAACAGATGCCGCACTTAAAAGTGCTGTTGTGTCATAGTTCAGTTGAATAGTATCGTAGTCGTAAGTTTCGCGGTTAAGCACATATTGATTTAGCCAATATCTATCTACAACTTCACCATAGCTTTCTTCGTGTTCACGCATGATTGAGATAACATCAACTGCACCCGTCGTATTATCAACGCGCAATACTAAGGGAGTTGGAGCTGGTTGAGAAAATCCAACAACTCCACATATCATACCGAATAAGCCAAAAAGACCCACAGTACTCGCAACACGCCATGCCGTTCTGCGCGACCTTATAAATTCATTGATAAGATCACGTTCTAAGCCACGGCTTTCTTCATAATAACTTCTAAGTTGTTCGGCTTTCACTGGTTTTGCTTGTTTTGTTTTCATCTGTCTCCTCGCTTGATTTCGGCAGGGATTGTTTTATTAATAGGCACGCGGTTCCTATCATTGGGCTGTTTTAGCTTTGGTGCTAATGCACAAGCCGATAAAAGGTTTGCAATCAAAATTATAAGTATGATCGACTTCATTTTAACATGACTCTTTTTACTGTTATACACATTCTGATATTTGTTGTCATTATTATAATTTTGACACCAA
>NZ_JBHIRS010000002.1:0-277184 GCF_042197365.1 Bartonella sp. AA168HLJHH
TTAAATTCACCAAAATATTTCGTAATCGCTGCTGTCAACGAGGTCTTCCCATGATCAACGTGACCAATCGTACCAATATTAACATGCGGTTTTGTTCGTTCAAACTTGCTCTTCGCCATTGCTATTAATCTCTTGTTTTATTCCCTATTTTTATTAGCACCTAGGGACAATTCTGCAAAACTTAAGTCTGACCAGACTGTAAACAGCCCAATCACCACAACTCTTAGACGGAAAACCCCACCAAATCTATAAATGGAATATCCTCCATCATACCTATTTGCCCAATCACCAACAACCACTTGGAGCGGGTAGCGGGAATCGAACCCGCATATTCAGCTTGGAAGGCTGCTGCTCTACCATTGAGCTATACCCGCATGACCCACGTACTAACTCTCCTTCGATGAATGGTGGAGGGGGTTGGATTCGAACCAACGTAGCATACGCAACGGATTTACAGTCCGCCCCCTTTAACCACTCGGGCACCCCTCCATTACACCGATAAAGTCGCGCAATGAGACATCACGACAACCATCTTGAATACCCATTCAATTCAATCTGATTGCGAAGTGGTTATGACGATTACTATTGTATCTGTCAACAGAATAAATACAATTCTGTACAAATTTCCTGCTCATAATTTTAAATCATAGATTTTTTCTCTCTATTTTTCTTATTAACACGTTATAAAGAAGCTATGAAAGAAAAAACATCACAAAATTCTCATTATACTCGTTTGCGTCGCCGATATCGCGATACAAAAGGCTCTCCTTCTCGATCTTTTACACACCCAAAGAAGAAAGCTGCTTCTTTACAGCAAGAGATCATCCATCTTTATGGCATTCATTCTGTTCAGGCTGCTTTAGAAAACCCAAAAAGAATTTTAAAATGTCTTTACGTTACACAAAATGCCTTAAAACGATTAAATATATCCGAATCAGATTATCCTTGCTCTGTTATATTATGCACCCCCAAATATCTTGATTCGCTTGTTGGAAGTGAGGCTGTTCATCAAGGTATTGTTTTGGAAACTCTCCCCCTCAAACCATGCAAACTGTCGGAACTAACCAATACTGATCTGGTCATTGTCATGGATCAAATTACCGATCCACATAATGTTGGCGCTATTATGCGCTCTGCAGTTGCATTGAAAGCTAAAGCACTTATTACAACTTGCCGTCACTCTCCCCACGAAAGCGGTGTTCTTGCGAAAGCGGCATCTGGAGCTCTGGAGATGATTCATTATATTACCGTACGAAACCTTGCTGAAGCTCTTCAAGAACTTCATCAAACAGGTTTTACAAGCTTTGGTCTCGATTCAGAAGGTGACCAACCTCTAGAAACAGCATTAACAGGGAATAAAATTGCTCTTGTTTTAGGAGCAGAAGGTAAAGGTTTACGTAAAAAAACACGCGAAACCGTTTGCGCTTTAACACGCCTTGACATGCCTGGAAATATTAAATCATTAAATGTTTCAAATGCAGCAACAATAGCTCTTTATGTGGCACATCAATATCTTAGATTCTAGTTTTTAATTTTTTGTGAAACATCAAAAAAACCAACCAACAAAAAACCCGCAAAAAACCCGCCAATATGAGCTTCCCATGCTATTGAGATGCCATTTTCTTCAAACAAAATAGAAGAAATACCTATGATCAAATCAGTCGTCAGCCATACACTCATATAAACAAGAACCCCCTTAGAACACAGAGCTTTTTTGACAGATAATAAAGGTCCTAAAAGTTTTTCGTTCTGCGCATTGACAGCTATATTACCACTAGGAAAACCGTAACGTGCAATAGCACCCATCATTCCAGATACGGCACCTGACGCCCCAATAAGTGATATGGTACTTTCTTGATGAAATGTAAAATAAGTTAAAACAGAAATAACTGCCGTTAACACCCAAAAAATTAAAAAACGTAAAACACCAAAATGCCTTGCTAAAGGAGAGCCGAAAACCAAAAGCCAAACCATATTAAGAGCAACATGTTTAAAACTACTATGCATAAATGAATAACTCACCATGGTATAACAAAATGCTACAGGATCCCTCTTAAACAATGCTGGTATAAATGAAAAAAGCTCAAGACTTTCAACATAAACATGATGAGAAAAAAAATACTGAGAAATGCAATAAAGACAAAAACAAAATGCTATCAAAACAACTATAATAAATGGAACATTCAATAAGGGTTCTTTAGGTTGTTTTGGCAATCGGGAAACATCATTATGTTGGTGACTAGAAACTTTCATTGTATAAAATCTCGTATTTTTTAGAAAATGGGTTATTCTTTTATACAAAATAAATATACCATTCCCAGTGATGCAGAATCTTTTCAACGCCTCTTCGAAGCCCCTTTTTAAATTTTCAATAGCTCTATATGAAAACACGTGTATTTTATACAAAAGATTTTAAAAAGCATGGATATCAAGAATATGATTTACAAACTTAGTGGTATCCTACTTACTTAAATGTGAAGTTACCATGCAATATACAAGAACTTACGAATAGACAAACTCACTTATGAGGTGGTGTATAATAAAAATATATAAACATTATTTTCTTACTAGAAATATATTGATTATTGCATTTTTTAACCAAGCTATACTTCGATTGATAAACTTTAAAGAATCTTAAATCTCAATTTTTCCATTAATATGGCCTGCATTGCTTCTATGCTTTGAACGAAAAACGACATCTCTATGAGAAAAATACCAATACAGTGTTCTCTAGATATAATAATTAGTGTTTCATGATGAATTACTTACTTGATAATCTGTTTCCCTCATACATGCAAAAGCGTCAGTTCACCTCTTTAACAAATATAAACAAGCCTTTCATTTCAACCTTTAACAGATATAATTCAAGAACTGTCTCTTATGAAACACTGAAAAAATATGTTGATTCTAATGATGCATCTTTGAATTTAAACAGTTCATGACGGAATTTTTTATTCCTTTTTTAGACAGTCGTATTGACACATCCGACACTTGTAACGCGCAAGAGAATAATTTGGATTATTCAATATAAAAAAAATTAAATGAGGTAATCATAGGAATTTGCTATTAAGTTGTAAAATGATAAAGGACCATTATAAATCAATGTATTATAAATAGATAACACACTAATTATTGAAGAGAACGATCTTGAGAATTCTGCTTGCAATCCTTTAACCACACATCATAAATAGGATGCTCAACAGCGTTCAAACCAGGACTATCTGCAAACATCCATCCTGTAAAAATACGCCGTATTTTTTTATCTAATGTTACTTCATTGACTTCAACAAAACCAGTTGTACGCGTGGGTTCATCTTTAGAGCTCGTATAACACGCACGTGGTGTTACCTGTAATGCGCCGTACTGATAAATTTTACCAAGAGTAACTTCAAAACGTGTGGTCCGTCCCGTGATTTTGTCAAGACCTGCAAAAACAGCAATTCCATTGCTAATACGCTCAGCCCGCACCCCATTATTTAAGGATAAAAACACTAAAATTTCCATAAAAAAAATATAAAAAAAATGCCTCGCCCCTAACAATAAAAAAAATCTCATCATATCAAAATCAATCGCACCTTAAAAAATAATTCTTTTCATAACATAGAGTCAAATAAGACAAAAATACACACGCACATTAAAACATGTTATTTTTTAGGTGACCACGCATCATAATCTTCATGCACACAAGAACGCTCTCCATTGGAGGTGATAGCTCCCTTTGGTCGATAGCCCTCACTTGTTCCTGTCATATTTGCAACATGAGGCTTTTCCCATTCATAAGGATGATAATCCTCTTGTGTTGGTGGACACTCACAGCGATGATGAATCCAGCCATGCCAACCTGGTGGAATAGTAGAGGCCTCAGAATAGTCTTTATAGATAACCCAACGGTGCGGATAACCATCCTTATGAAGTCCTCCTTCATAATATATATTTCCAAATTGATCTTCCCCTATCCGCTTACCTTTGCGCCATGTGAAAAAACGCGTACCAATGGTATTGCCATTCCACCATGTGAAGATTTGCTTAAAAAAACGAACCATCTGCTATTCCATTCATTTAGTGCGCTCATGAAATTAATCGTTGGAATAAAATTATTAACGATTGAAATTATCGAAAAAGTTACTAGTAAATTCAACTACAATTCCAATTGATAGGTTAACGTGCTATCCTTTAATTTCAAGAAGATATCATATGTATGGCTTCTTCTCCACCCCATAAAATTTAATCTATGCCAAGTTTCATCTTAACCAATTCATTAACAGCTTGGGGATTTGCCTTACCACCTGTTACTTTCATTACCTGTCCAACAAACCAACCAGCTAAAGCAGGTTTGTGCTTTGCTTGCGCAACTTTATCAGAATTATTGGCAACGATCTCATCAACAGCTCTTTCAATAGCCTTTGTATCCGTTACCTGCTTCATATTTCGTTCTTCTACAATTTGGCGTGCATCTCCCCCCTCATTCCAAATAATCTCAAAAAGATCTTTGGCAATTTTTCCAGAAATAACTCCTTCTTTTATAAGATCAATAATGCTTCCCAATTGATTTGGCGATACTGGTGACTCTTCAATCTCACGATTATCTTTATTTAAAGCCCCTAAAAGGTCGTTAATCACCCAATTGGCAACTATTTTTCCATCACGCCCACGTGCTACTTCTTCAAAATAATCAGCAATAGCCTTTTCTGTCACAAGAATGGAAGCATCATACATTGTCAATCCCATTTCCTTAACAAAACGTGCTTTTATAGCGTCAGGCAATTCTGGTAAGTCCGCTGCCAAAGCATCCACAAATGCTTGATCAAATTCTAATGGTAAAAGATCAGGATCAGGAAAATAACGATAGTCATGCGCTTCTTCCTTTGAGCGCATAGAGCGCGTTTCACCTTTAGCGGCATCAAAAAGCCGAGTCTCTTGATCTATGACGCCTCCATCTTCTAAAATTGCGATCTGACGACGCGCTTCATATTCAATTGCTTGACCAATAAAGCGAATAGAATTAACGTTTTTAATTTCACAGCGCGTTCCAAAACCTTCACTAGGACGACGAACAGATACATTGACATCTGCACGCATAGAACCTTCATCCATATTGCCATCGCAAGTGCCCAAATAACGAACAATCGTACGCAATTTTGTCATATAGGCTTTAGCTTCATCTGATGAGCGCATATCAGGCTTGGAAACAATTTCCATAAGAGCAACACCAGAACGATTAAGATCTACAAAAGACATTGTTGGATGTTGATCGTGCATCGATTTTCCAGCATCCTGTTCAAGGTGCAATCTCTCAATTCCCACTTCAATATCCTCAAATTGGCCATTCGAATCTGGACCAACAGATATAATAATCTTTCCCTCTCCTACAATGGGATAGCGAAATTGAGAAATCTGATACCCCTGCGGTAAATCTGGATAAAAATAGTTTTTGCGATCAAAAACAGATTTTAAATTAATATGCGCCTTTAATCCTAACCCCGTTCGAACCGCTTGACGAACACATTCTTGATTAAGAACAGGCAACATACCTGGCATGGCTGCATCAATAAGTGATACATGATTGTTCGGCTCTGCACCAAATTTGGTTGATGCTCCTGAAAAAAGTTTCGAATTTGATATGATTTGCGCATGAACTTCCATGCCAATGATGACTTCCCAATCACCTGTAACTCCAGAAATAAAACGCTTAGAATCAGGAGTACGCGTATCAATGATGCTCATTGCCAATCCACTACCAATATTTTAAAATTCACTCATGGCTTATCTAAAACCATTCTCTCAGTGCAATCCTAGGATATAAATCTTACAACACAAGCCCGATTTTATCGGGCTTGTGTTGTTTGCATAAATATTAAGCTTTTTTAGGAGCCTTTTTCTTAGCGGGTTTTTTCTCTGTAGACGTTTCTTTCACTGCAGACTTTTTCTTTGCCGGCTTTTCTTCAGGGACATCTAATTCGTCATATTCTTTCATCAACTCTTCAACCGTCACTTCTTTATCTGTGACTTTTATCTGTGCTAATAAATGATCAATGACCTTTTCTTCAAAAATCGGAGCACGTAGATTTTCAACAGCTTCCGGAGTCTTACGGAAAAAATCCATAATCTCTTTCTCTTGTCCTGGATATTGGCGAACCTGATCAAAAACTGCTGCTTTTAGCTCATCCTCACTAACTTTAACACCAACCTTCATTCCAATTTCAGAAAGCACCAAACCAAGACGAACACGACGCTGCGCAAGGACACGATATTCCTCACGTGCCTTTTCTTCTGTAATACCTTCATCTTCAAAACTGCGCCCAGCCTTTTTCAAATCATCATTAACCTGAGCCCATATATTGTTAAACTCAACCTCTAAAAGTTCTTCAGGAATCTCAAAATTATAATCAGCATCTAAAGCATCAAGAATTTGACGCTTAACTTTTTGACGTGTCACTGAACCATATTGGCTTTCAATCTGCCCACGAACGACCTCACGTAAGCGATCTAGAGACTCTAAACCAACTTTTTGCGCTGCTTCATCATCAATTTTTAATTCATCTGGTTTAAAGACAGTTTTGACAGTAATGTCAAACTCTGCTTCCCGTCCCGCCAAATGTGCCGCACTGTAATTATCAGGAAATTTAACAAAAATCGTTTTTACATCCCCAGCTTTCACACCAACCAATTGCTCTTCAAAACCAGGAATAAATTGTTTTGACCCAAGAATCAGTTGTGCATCACTATCTGCCCCACCTTCAAATGGAACGCCTTCAAGCTTACCTTGATAATCTATGGTAATGCGATCACCTTCTTCAGAATTCCCCTCTTTTAGAGAATAATTACGCGTAGAAGAAAGGACGCGATTGACTTGATCATCAATATCCTGTTCAGGAATAATTGCAATTTCACGGATAACCGTAATATGTTCAAAATCTTTAATGTCAATTTTTGGTAAAACTTCATACTTTAAACTAAAAGTAAAATCAGCTTTGCCATCTAGAATTTTTTCATCTTCATCTATATCAATTTTTGGCTGCATCGCTGCACGTTCATTGCGGTCCGCTAAAATAGAACGGGGTGCATCACTGAGTATCTCATTGAGAATCTCCGCCATAAAGGATTTACCATACATTTTTCGCAAATGCCCACTAGGCACTTTACCGGGACGAAAACCATTAAGCTTGATTTTTCCCTTGGTATCATCCAATCGTTCATTCAACTTTTCTTCTAAATCTTTCGCTGGAACCACGATCTTAATTTCGCGCTTCAGTCCTTCATTAAGCGTCTCGGTAACCTGCATTAAACACCTTCATTTTTCTAAGGAGAGGGATCAACCCACTCTAATAATCATTACATTCTAACACTTCGAGTGTTACATTTACCATGAAGCGGAATTTCAGACACGTAGAAATCCGTAGCACTTAAGGGATTGCTTTGGTGCGGATGGAGGGACTCGAACCCCCACGGTCTCCCGCCAGAACCTAAATCTGGTGCGTCTACCAATTTCGCCACATCCGCTCAAACTTACAAGCTAATAACCTTATACAAGCGGCGTTTCTATACCATTAATTACAGAAAAAAAGCAAACAAATATATTAAAAAAAAACAAAATCTATGCTTTTCATACATAACTGCTTACGCTAAAAGTCAATTATGTTAAAGACATTTGATATCCCAATTCATATCATCGGTGGCGGTCTTGCGGGGTGTGAAGCAAGCTGGCAAATCGCTCAGTCAGGAATTTCTGTTGTTTTGCATGAAATGCGACCCGAAAAAAAATCAGATGCCCATAAAACCGATAAATTGGCAGAACTGGTTTGTTCAAATTCGTTTCGTTGCGATGATTCATTAACAAATGCCGTAGGGCTTTTACATGCTGAAATGCGATTAGCAAAATCGTTAATTATGAAAGCTGCTGATACCAACAAAGTTCCCGCAGGTAGTGCTCTTGCTGTTGACCGTGATGGATTTTCAAAAACCGTTACGACAGCACTTGAAAACCACCCTCTTATAACAATCAAACGTGAAGAAGTTCAAGAAATTCCTAAAGCTTGGAAATATGTTGTCATTGCAACAGGCCCCCTTACATCGCCTGCACTTGCTCAAAAATTACAAGCAATAACCGGTATAAAAGCTCTTTCTTTTTTTGATGCAATTGCACCTATTATCCATACCGACAGTATTGATATCAACATTTGTTGGTATCAGTCTCGCTATGATAAAATTGGTCCTGAGGGAACAGGAAAAGACTATCTTAATTGTCCCCTCAACAAAGAACAATATGAAACATTCGTTGAAGCGTTAAAAAATGCTGAAAAAACAGAGTTTCGTGACTTTGAAAAAACGCCCTATTTTGATGGATGCCTCCCCATTGAAATTATGGCTGAGCGCGGACTTGAAACGTTAAGACATGGTCCTATGAAACCTATGGGCTTAACTAATGCCCATAACCCTACAGTTAAACCCTATGCTGTCGTTCAATTACGCCAAGATAATAAACTTGGAACGCTTTATAATATGGTCGGCTTTCAGACAAAATTGAAATATGGTGAACAAATTCGCATTTTTAGAATGATTCCCGGTCTTGAAAAAGCAGAGTTTGCGCGTCTTGGTGGTCTTCACCGCAATACCTACCTCAACTCGCCAATTATTCTTGATCAAACCCTTCGTTTAAAACAAAAAAAACAACTACGCTTTGCAGGGCAAATTACCGGATGTGAAGGTTATGTAGAATCAGCGGCAATAGGGCTTCTTGCTGGACGTTTTGCTGCTGCCGAATATCATCATATTTCCCCTTGCCTACCCCCACAAACTACAGCATTCGGAGCCCTTTTGAATCATATTACAGGGGGACACATCATAGATGAAAAAGCAGAAACACAATCTTTTCAGCCAATGAATATCAATTTCGGACTCTTTCCGCCTATTGCTTCTTCTATTAAACATTCAGGAAAACGCTTACCAAGTAAAGAAAAAAAATTAGTAAAAAAACAAGCTATAACAGCGAGAGCTCTCAATGATTGTACTCAGTGGTTAGCAAATAAAGAATCAAAGAGCTCCTGTTTATAAAAAACACACGATTCGCCTCTCTCCTACTGAATAGATCTTTATGACTCTCGTGAAAAAATCATTCTAAAGCCTTTTAAAGACTGTCTCCCCCAATCAATAAATACTACCCTACGTTTCATCATTTATTCAATTATGTAGATGCTGTAAAATAACTTTTGGCTATAAAAAAACTTTACCGCTATCAATAATTTAATATGATTTAATGACTAAAAACAAAATAATTATATAAATATATTATGAATAATCAAAATAAATAAATGGAAAATACACAAGTAATACTGTACTATCTTTATTAATAGTTTTTATATTACGTAATGTATATTATTTTATAAGAGTAATTTTTCTGTTTTTTAACTTCCTCCCTCAAAATTTGTGATGTTCTCTTATTTTAACTCTTGTATGATGAAGGAAAAATACTCGCTTGCATATCACAAGTGAAATAAAGATATGGAAAAAATATTTGTAGGATAGAGCTGGAGCTATCTCTCCCCTCTCAAATGCCAAGAAAAATCCCAATATTAAAAACCAAATCTGAATATCAAAAGATTTTTTTATTTCAGGATCTTATAATAAATCAATAAAATTATCCTCTTGGTGCGTCACAAGAAAGGTTGGCGTATAAGAGTAAAAGAATAAAACTATCCCTTATGCACTCGTCTCAGATATCTGGGGCTAGTCGCAACATTATAGGAACTGAGAAAATAGATAGCACGGTGGCACCAACATGCACTTTTATTAAGCGTAAATGGTGATATATAATAACTTTTATGGACTTTACAGAGTTTTCCGCCTCATGTTATTTACGGATCTTGTTTTGAAATAAATACCGTAACACTTCAGCGTAATAAAAGTTAATAATTACATTTTATAAGCCATACCCGCGCTCAATTAAAACAGTGCAATATTTCATTGAAAAGACTAAAAACAATATATTTCCAGCAATACATGAAAATAAAAATATCGCAAGGTCTCAAAGTTTTATGTGAAAAACAAGCATAACACATGTGTTAAAAAAACCCGCTTATAAATAAATCGGGTTTTTTTAATGTAGCTTAAATTATTTTTTATTAACTGCTTCTTTAAGGCTTTTTCCTGCAGAAAATTTGGGTACAGAACGTGCTGGAATATCGATTTCAGCACCAGTTGAAGGATTACGCCCCTTTGTTGCAGCACGATGAGAAACTTCAAAAGTGCCAAAACCTGGAAGACGAACATCCCCCCCTGAAGCCAAAGCTTCTGTTACAGAAGCCATAAAAGCATCAACAACAGCACCAGCTTGCGCTTTCGAAACACCTGCCTTTTCAGCAACGGAGCTAACGAATTCACTTTTATTCATAAAATATTTCCTTTCCCTATATTACCTGAACATGACTTAATCATGTTATTGGTCAGTTTATTGAAAAGTACAGCAAACAGAAGTCTTATTTTTATCCAAAACATTGTTTTTTTAGCAATAATCACAGTTATTCACGGAATTTTTCACTTTTTCCAACAAAAAACAGAATAATAACCTCAACAACACCTTCTACCACCTAAAAAATGCCGTTATAAATGAGATAAGTGAATCAGTGCGCAATCTGTATTCCTTCACTATCACTGCTCTCTGACCGGATTGGCACAGCCCCTGCAGAGGGCTCTTTCCATTCAATAGTGTCTGGAAAACGAACCAAAGCGTGTTTCAAAACTTCACTCACATGATTTACCGGAATAATTTCCATATTATTTTTGACATCATCAGGAATATCAACCAAATCTTTTGCATTTTCTTCAGGAATAAGTACTTTTTTTATCCCTCCTCGAAGAGCTGCTAAGAGTTTTTCTTTTAATCCACCAATGGGTAAAACGCGTCCACGTAAAGTAATTTCACCAGTCATTGCAATATCTTTATGCACAGCTACTCCTGTAAGGACCGAAACAATTGCTGTCACCATTGCAATCCCAGCCGATGGGCCATCTTTTGGTGTCGCACCCTCTGGAACATGAACATGGATATCGCGTTTTTCAAAAAGTGGAGGTTCAATACCAAAATCAACAGCACGAGAACGTACATAAGATGCTGCCGCTGAAATGGACTCTTTCATAATATCACGTAAATTTCCAGTTACAGTCATCTTCCCTTTGCCGGGCATCATAACTCCTTCAATGGTCAATAACTCTCCACCGACTTCTGTCCACGCAAGACCTGTTACAACACCAACTTGATTTTCTCCTTCAATCTGATTGTAATGATAACGTTTAACACCCAAGAAATCATGAATATTACTTTCTGTAACTTTTACAGATTTTTGATGTGTTTTGAGAATTTTTGTAACGGATTTGCGGGAAATTTTCATGAGTTCACGTTCAAGGTTACGAACGCCTGCCTCACGTGTATAAAACTGAATAATTGACCTTAGTGCTCCATCAGAAATACTGAGTTCTTTTTTAGACAAACAGTGATCTTTTAGTGCCTTTGGTAAAAGATGCTGTTTAACAATTTCCATTTTCTCACATTCAGTATAACCAGCGATACGAATAATTTCCATACGATCCATTAACGGACCTGGAATATTAAGCGTATTGGCAGTTGTGATAAACATGACATCAGAAAGATCATATTCAACTTCCAAATAGTGATCAATGAATGTACCATTTTGTTCAGGATCAAGAACTTCTAATAAAGCGGATGAAGGATCGCCACGAAAATCTTGGCCCATTTTATCAATTTCATCAAGCAAGAAAAGCGGATTAGATTTTTTTGCTTTTTTCATAGACTGGATAATTTTTCCAGGCATCGAGCCAATATATGTTCGGCGATGTCCACGAATTTCTGCTTCATCTCGGACACCTCCCAATGAGATACGAACATACTCACGTCCCGTTGCCTTTGCAATAGAGCGCGCTAATGATGTTTTCCCTACACCTGGAGGACCTAACAAACAAATAATGGGACCTTTTATCTTTGACGCGCGACTTTGTACGGCCAAATATTCAATAATTCGCTCCTTAACTTTTTCAAGACCAAAATGTTCATTATTCATGACCTTTTCAGCAAAATCTAAATTGTTTTTAATCTTAGATTTTTTACCCCAAGGCATTGCTAATAACCAATCAAGATAGTTACGTACAACTGTCGCTTCTGCAGACATCGGAGACATATTCCGTAATTTCCTCAATTCTGCTCCAGCTTTTTCCTGCGCTTCCTTGGATAGTTTTGTATTCTTGATACGCTCTTCTAATTCAGAGAGTTCATCTCGGCTATCATCACCTGCTCCTAACTCTTTTTGAATAGCCTTCATCTGCTCATTGAGATAATATTCTCGTTGGTTTTTTTCCATTTGCCTTTTAACATGCGAACGAATACGTTTTTCAACCTGCAAAACAGAAATTTCTCCTTCCATGAAGGACAAAACACGTTCAAGACGGGCCCGCACAGGTAAGAGCTCTAATATTTCCTGTTTTTCTGCAAGTTTAATCATCAAATGAGAAGCAATCGTATCGGCAAGCTTAGAAGGATTATCAAGCTGGCCAATCGCATTCACAACTTCAGGAGAGATTTTTTTATTAAGCTTTACATAGTTTTCAAAATAAGTAATCACTGACCTTGAAAGAGCTTCAATCTCAACATCACTCTCTCTAGGTTCTTCTGTAACAGTTGCAAAAGCCTGATGATAACCTTCACTTAAAGCAAATTGACTAATTTTTGCACGTGCAGTTCCTTCAACCAAAACCTTTACAGTACCATCAGGAAGCTTTAAAAGTTGAAGAATATTAGCAAATGTACCAATATGATAAATATCCTCTGATTTTGGATCGTCATCAGAAGCATTTTTTTGTGTCACCAATAGTATTTGCTTATCAACCGCCATCGTTTCTTCAAGAGCACGAATTGATTTTTCGCGGCCCACAAAAAGTGGAACAATCATATGGGGGAAGACAACAATATCACGAAGAGGTAAAACAGCATAAACCCCATCTCTTACTTCATCTATCTTTTCATCAATATATTGCATAACTCTCCTTTCTGGAGCCTATGAGCTATCTACAACAATCAGCCCACCTTTAGAAAACCTCAGCTCTTCACTGTACATGAAGTGGTAATTACTCATAGATAAATCAAGCATTATAATGATATTATTAGAAACACCCATCAAATACCATTCATTACCACCTTTTATATTGTGCATAGCACAATGTCATGCTGATACATTTTCTTTATCTTCTGCACGTTCTGAGTAAATATAAAGAGGACGCGCTTTCCCATCAACGACATCACTCGAAATAACCACTTTTTGAACGCCTTCAAGAGCCGGTAGCTCAAACATCGTCTCAAGAAGGATCTTCTCCATAATTGAACGTAAACCACGAGCACCAGTTTTACGTTCAATTGCTTTCTTTGCAATAACACGTAAAGCATCTTCATGAAATGCTAACTCGACATTCTCCATTTCAAAAAGACGCTGATATTGCTTTACTAACGCATTTTTAGGTTGTGATAAAATTTGCATGAGGGCGTTAACATCTAAATCCTCTAAGGTAGCGACTATAGGAAGGCGTCCAATAAATTCTGGTATTAAACCAAATTTTATAAGATCTTCAGGCTCTAAATCACGAAAAATTTCACCGACACAACGCTCATCAGGAGCCTTAACGGTTGCAGAAAAACCAATAGAAGTTTTTTCACCACGCCCTGAAATAATCCGTTCTAAACCTGCAAAAGCTCCCCCACAAATGAATAAGATGTTTGTGGTGTCAACCTGAAGAAACTCTTGTTGCGGATGCTTACGTCCACCTTGAGGAGGAACAGAAGCAATCGTTCCTTCCATAATTTTTAATAACGCTTGCTGAACTCCTTCCCCCGAAACATCTCTTGTAATAGAAGGATTATCTGCTTTACGAGAAATCTTATCAACCTCATCGATATAAACAATACCACGCTGTGCACGTTCAACATTATAATCTGCTGCTTGAAGGAGCTTAAGAATAATATTTTCAACATCTTCCCCCACATAACCTGCTTCAGTCAAAGTGGTCGCATCCGCCATCGTAAAAGGCACATCAATAATACGTGCTAATGTTTGTGCAAGATAAGTTTTACCACAACCCGTTGGACCAACAAGAAGAATATTTGATTTAGCCAACTCAATATCATTGCTTTTAGACTGATGCGCCAACCGTTTATAATGATTATGAACAGCAACAGAAAGAACACGCTTTGCATGCTGCTGACCAATAACATAGTCATCAAGAACTGTTATAATTTCCTGTGGCGTAGGAACACCATCACGCACCTTAACCCCAGAAGACTTATTTTCTTCCCGAATAATATCCATGCAAAGCTCTACACATTCATCACAGATAAATACAGTAGGCCCCGCAATGAGCTTACGCACCTCATGCTGACTCTTGCCGCAGAACGAGCAATAGAGAGTATTTTTTGATTCGTTCCCGCTATTGCTAATTTTGCTCATTTTTCTTTCCTTTCACCACAATATATGAACACTTTGCCTTTTCAAAGGAAGCTTTTCATCATGAAAACTAAAAGACATATAGAAAACCATGCATGTCTCAATACTTTTAGGTGTTTCTCTTATTTTGCGATATTTTTTATAAAACTCTTTGATTTAAAGTAGCTATTTTTTCTATAAAAACTCTTAATCTTTTTCTTCTTTTTCAGTTTCTGCACGGTATTGTATAACATCATCAACTAAGCCAAACGCTTTGGCTTCTTCTGCTGTCATAAAATGATCGCGATCGAGAGTTCTCTCTATAATCTCATAATCTTGACTCGTATGTTGAACATAAATTTCATTTAAACGCCGTTTCATCTTTATAATATCTTGCGCATGTCGCTCAATATCTGAAGCTTGACCTTGAAAACCACCAGATGGTTGATGCACCATAATACGTGCGTTTGGCAATGTAAAACGATGACCTTTTGCTCCAGCCGTTAATAATAAAGACCCCATAGATGCCGCTTGCCCCATGCAAAGCGTAGAAACAGGAGGGCGAATAAACTGCATAGTATCATAAATAGCCATACCAGATGTTACAACACCACCTGGAGAATTAATATAAAGACTAATTTCTTTTTTAGGATTTTCCGCTTCCAAAAAAAGCAATTGTGCACAAACAAGCATTGCCATACCATCTTCAACAGGTCCATTAATAAAAATAATCCGTTCCTTTAAAAGACGGGAAAAAATATCATAGGCCCGTTCACCACGATTTGTTTGTTCAATAACCATAGGAACAAGGCTTAATGCTGTTTTCATTGGATCACTCATATTTTTACTTTCCGTTCATATAACAACCGCTCTTTACACATTCAATGTTTTTGTCCATATGTTAACATTACTCTCTTGTGCAAGCTACAATCAAGAGATTGTATAAGATAGATTAAAATCTCAATAGTTAAAATAGCAATAATAACTCTACCTAAACAAATGATGAACATCCGGAATGCGAGATACCGCCCAATGGTAAAAACTTCCTTCCTGAGGTCTTTTCGTAGTCTTTGTCTTTCTGTGAATATGAAAACCTATCAAGCGTGAATCTGTAAGCGGCTTTACGCCAAAAGCTGGTTCAAAAATACGTTCAGTTTTTCGCCCAGTCCAATAATAAAAAGTTTCCTTTTCCTTTGCTTCATGAAAAAAACCATATCGTTTTGCTAATCGTGAAATACCATCATTGCCAAATATTGTAACGCCAAGATTTCCCGGTAAAATCGGCATTTTTTTCCTCTTTAACCAGAACGGTCTCCAAACACGACGCTTAAACCCAAGCCAATGAGGAATAATTTCTGCACCTGCCCAATAATCCTCAAATATTTTTATAATAGGGTTATTGGGCGGAAAATAAAGTGCAGAAACGCCTACTCTTGTATTATTTTCTCTTGCCAACCAAACCTTATCCGCATCTGGATGAAATTGTTTAACAAGGTAAACATCTGTATCTAACCAAACACCTTGTTGATATTTCATCAGCATAACACGAAAAAAATCCGAGAACTGAACAATTGTACACCCTAGTTTATCATCAGAAAAATCGGGATCAAGGCGATAAATTGCTGAGCGTGGTAAAATTGATTCGGCTTCATACAGCTCAACACCAGCAGGGAGATTATCTATTTTTTTATCATAACTAAAAAGCTTAACGCGCTGTCCAGTTTTAACCATTGAAGACAAACAAAGCCTATCTACCAATCTTAATTGTCCACTATACCAAAAAGTACAAATATCCATAGATAATACATCAAAAATATTCTAAACTTACGCGAAAGAGTTGTTCAACATCACGAACCCTATCAGCAAGAGCAAAAATCACTATTCTATCACCAGACAAAATACGCGTATCTGCCGAAAGCTGTATTATTGTCTTATTGCGATAAATTGCACCAATTCTCAAACCATCTGATAAATTGAGCTCTGATAATGACTTACCAACCAGTGAAGATGTTTGCATCACTTCAGCTTCAATAATTTCTGCTCGGCCATTAAAAACTGAATGAACAGAACGAATACGCCCACGGCGCATTTGTTGCAAAATTCTCGATATTGTAACACTATGGGGATTAAGATATGCATCCACACCAACAGCACGACTAAATTCTTGATAGGCAACATTATTAATCAATACCATATTGGCTTTGCAGCCCAATCTTTTAGCAATAATAGCGCTTAAGAGATTAACCTGATCTTGATTGGTCAATGTAATCATTAAATCGGACTGATCAATTCCCGCATCTTGAAGAATCACTGGATCTAACACGTTACCGTATAAAACTGTTGTTTTTTCAAGCTGATCAGCAATTGTGAGGGCTCTTTCTCTATGCGCTTCTATAATCTTCAATTTTAATTTATGAAAACGCTTTTCAATAGCCTGTGCAACATAAAGGCCAATGTGACCACCCCCTGCAATAATCATGCGGTGGGCATCTTGTTCTTTATGACCAAAAAGCCCAACAGCACGACGCATCTGTTCACGAGAAACAACAAGATAGGTTATATCACCAACGCGTAATTGCGTTTCTGAATGTGCAACCAATAATTCCGCGCCACGTTTAATAGCAGTAACCGTCGTATGAAGATCTGGAAAAAGCTCTGTTAATTGACGCAAAGGTGTATTAATAACGGGACAATCTTCCATGCATTCCAAAGCTAGTGCCACAATATCATCATTACAAAAATAAAGAACATCTATTGCACCAGGTAAAGCAATACGGCGCAAAACCATTTCCCCAACTTCAACTTCTGGCGAAATAACCACATCAATGGGAATATTCTCTCTGGAAAAAAGCGTCTTATAACGTGGTTCTAAATAAGATTGTGAGCGAATACGAGCAATTTTTGTGGGCACATTAAATAATGAATGTGCTACTTGGCAAGCTACCATATTAACTTCATCAAACAAAGTGACAGCAATCAACATATCAGCTTTGTCTGCATCTGCAGCCAAAAGAACTTCAGGCCGTGAACCGTGACCAACAAAACCTCTCACATCCAATGTATCGCGAATCTTTTCAATTAATCTCGTTTCAATATCAATAACAGTAACATCGTGATTTTCAGCAGCAAGACGCTCTGCTATCCCATAACCAACCTGTCCTGCTCCACAAATAATAATACGCATCGCTTTAAGAAACTCCAAGCGCTTTAAGTTTACGGTGCAAAGCTGAACGCTCCATGCCTATAAATTCAGCAGTACGTGATATATTTCCACCCAAACGCCCAATCTGCGCCACTAAATATCTCTTTTCAAATAATTCTCGAGCTTCACGTAACGGCAAATCCATTATACTTTCATCTGAATCCATTTGAAGACGTGGCAAAGAATCACTTACTTCACTGGGAAGAAAGTCCGCTGTTATAGGACCATCACCATCCCGCACAAGAATAAGAAGACGCTCAATATTATTACGTAATTGCCGCACATTACCCGGCCAAGCGTGCGTTTGCAAAATAGCAATCACATCATCACTGATTGCACGCGGTTTAATCCCAACCTGCTGTGATATTGTTTTTACAAAATGATGTACAAGTTCTGGAATATCTTCACGACGCGCTGAAAGGGGCGGAACAACAATAGGAACAACGGAAAGACGGTGAAAAAGATCCTCCCTAAAGCGCCCATCAGAAATGAGGTTTTCAAGATTTTGCGCTGTCGAAGAAATGATACGGACATCCACCTTAACACGTTTTGTGCCGCCAATTCTCTCAAATGTTTGCCCCGTTAAAACCCGAAGAATCTTCCCTTGAGTCTCACGCGGCATGTCAGCAATTTCATCAAGATATAAGATACCGCCATGAGCTTCCTCTAAGGCACCAATTTTACGCTCTCTTCCCTCCATTTCGCTGCCAAACAGCTCTATTTCCATTCTTTCCGGAGTAATCGTTGCAGCATTTATTGTAACAAATGGCCCATTCGAACGCGTTGAGAGCGCATGAATAGCTCGTGCAACAGTCTCTTTTCCTGCCCCTGAAGGACCTGTTATCATGATGCGACTATTGGTTGGTGCTACTTTTTCTATGATTTGACGCAAATTTTTTATAACTGTCGATTTTCCGAGCAACTCTAATGTCTCGTTCGAACGCTTTCGCAATTCTAAAAGCTCACGTTTTAAATTTGAATTTTCAAGTGTTCTCTCTGCAACCAATACAAGTCTATCAGCTTTAAAAGGTTTTTCAATGAAATCATATGCCCCTCGCTTTATAGCGGAAACAGCCGTCTCAATATTACCATGACCAGAGATCATAACAACCGGAAGAGCCGGATATTGTGTTTTAATTTCATCAAGCAGTGCTAAACCATCGAGACGACTACCCTGTAGCCAAATATCCAAAAAAATGAGCTTTGGAATACGCTCACTAATTTGAGCCAATGCTTCATCAGAGTTACAAGCAACACGCGTTTCATAACCTTCATCATCTAAAATACCAGCAACAAGCTCACGAATATCTGCTTCATCATCAACAATCAAGATATCTGATACCATACTATTCCCCTATCTTATGATTTATGGCTTGTATAATATTACCCTGCTTACCCCCATCCGCTGGAAATATCAAACGGATCATCGCACCACGACCTTCATAAAAACTCTCCGGTGCATCATGAAGCTCCATGAAACCACCGTGATCTTCAATAACTTTGCGCACAATAGCTAACCCCAGCCCTGTTCCTTTTTCCCGCGTTGTTATATAGGGTTCTAATAACTTTTGTCTTTGCTCTTTAGGAAGTCCTTTCCCGTTATCAACAACATCCACAACCACCCATTCTCCCTGACGATAAGAACGGATAAGAATATGACCGTGAATATTTTCCTCTCGCATAACTGAATCTATGGATTCGCTCGCGTTTTTGATAACATTGCAAAAAGCCTGTACAATGAGACGGTTATCAAATGCACCCATAAGTGGTAGAGTTCCTAAATCTTGCTCAAAATGAATATCATGTCGCGTCACCTCTATCAAGAAACATGCTTCGCGCAACAATTCTCGTATATCTAAAATATGCATTTTGGGTTTGGGCATACGTGCAAAAGAGGAAAACTCATCAACCATACGCCCAATATCTCCAACCTGCCGAATAATTGTGTCAATACACCGCTCAAAGACCTCTCTATCTTGTGTAATAGCTTTGTTATAACGTTTACGAATGCGTTCAGCGGATAACTGAATAGGTGTAAGAGGATTTTTAATTTCGTGTGCAATACGCCGCGCAATATCCGCCCACGCCGCTGTACGTTGCGCTGCAACAAGGTCTGTAATATCATCAATTGTTAGAACCCAAGATTGCCCTTGTCCATCATCCTCCTCCATCGTAACTTGGACATTACAGACACGCTCTTTTCCTGCAACGTTTAAAGTGACCTGCTCACGATGGTTTTTACGATCCAATGAACGCACAAACTGAAAAACCTGCCAAATTTCAGCGCTTAAAGATAAAAGACTTTTTCCAACAACGCGCTCTGAGCGAATATCAAACATCGCTTCAATAGACCGATTGATAATGGTGATATCACCATTATCATCTATACCTGCTACTCCCGCTGTTACACCCGATAACACAGCTTCAGAAAAACGCCGTCTTTCATCAATTTGATCACGCACTGCAATCAATTCATTACGCCGACTTTTCAATTCACTGACCATGTAATTAAAAGTTTTGGATAATTGCCCAATATCTCCATCTTTTGCTCGTACTGGCACGAAAATTTCCATATTTCCAGAAGCAACATCATCGGCAGCACTAATGAGAAGACGAATAGGACGTACTAAGCGATCAGCAACAGCAATAGCAGCCCAAATGGCTGATAAGAATAAACTAAAAAAAAGACACAAATAAAGCATACCAAATGCAATCTGTGTCAGCAGGCGATTCTCATTTAAATCACGATAACGATCTGTATTAACTTCCGTCAAACGCAAAGCAGATAAAACACCTTTATCAACGTCACGCACCAAATATAAAAATGTGTTTGGAATATTGGTAAATTTTAAAATAATACCAAAATAATCATGGACGCCTGGTTGAAAAGAAAAAGGTCTCGCACTGGTTGCACGTTCAATAAGATGAGAAGGAGGAATTGGCAGTTTATCTTCATCACCAAGAGCACTCGATACAAAAATAGCTCCACTAGAACTTAACAAAAATGCACCACGCAAATTGCGTCCTAGAGCATGACGCGTCAATTGCATCCTATATTCAGCTGGATTACGTTCTAAGAGTTTTTTGTTATCAAGTGCAAATGCCATCGCGTAGGATAAATTTTTTAAATTTTGGAGCATTTCATCTGCATAAGCATTTGCTAAATCAATAGAAGAGCCCACAATTTGCCGCGTTGTTGTATCAAACCATCGATCAAGTCCCAAATTTAGTGCTGGACCCGATACAAGAGCTACAGCAACAGCTGGCATTGTCGCAACAAGTGCAAACAATGAAATAAGGCGCACATGAAGACGCGATCCTGCACGCCTTGAACGCCAAGCACGAATGATCGGTATCATCTCATAAAAAACGATGACAATAAGCCCTAAAACCCAAAAACTATTAATTCCTATAAGAATAAGGGTTACTGTTCTACTGGGAACAACAGGAGTTAATCCAATAAGAATAATAAATGAAACAGAGGCCGTAAGTAAAGCCAATACAATAATTGTAATCCCTAAAAAAATATATACCTTACTTAAACGATACAACTCATCGTTATAAGTATTTTTATCTATGTCTTGAAGATTCGTCACAGATGTTATATTCGTCATGAGCTTACATACCCTTATCCCATTATTCTCATATAACCTTTTGTAGCAAAAATTGACAATACTAATACTACATTTAAAATAGGCAAATATAGTCAACGAGAAAAAACTTCTACATTTTGCAAAATATCTTTAAAATAGACTGTGTTCGACGATACTTTACGAAGGAAATGAGATGCGATTAACAAAACAAACAAATTATGCTCTTCGAATGCTCATGTATTGTGCAGATAATCAGGGAACTCTCAGTCGTGTTCCAGAAATCGCTAAAGCATATGCCGTTTCAGAGCTTTTTTTATTTAAAATCCTTCAGCTGCTTGTTCAAGCAGGTTTTATACAAACAGTGCGTGGACGCAATGGTGGAGTTAGATTGGCTAAACCCGCAGCAGAGATTTCAGTCGCTGATGTTGTGAAAGTAACAGAAGACAACTTTTCCCTCGCAGAATGTTTCGATACTGCAGAACCAACTTGCCCCTTGTTTGATTTTTGTGGTTTAAATACCGCACTTCAAAAAGCATTAAATGCTTTTTTTGAGGTGTTATCCGTGATATCCCTTGCTGATCTACAACAACCATCCTTTCAAAATCATTTTAAAATTAATGACAAAAAAGCAAACTAAGATTATAATACAAGGAGATTAAGTATTTCTATTGCAGCAATAATATTAGCCGCTGGACGGGGTGAAAGAGCAGGATCTCCCCATAAAATTCCAAAACAATATCGGCTTCTAGGACAAAAGCCAATTATTTATCATACCGTGCATTGTTTTTTGCAGCATCCAGCTATCACAACAATTATTCTTGTTATTCATCCAGAAGATCGTCAAATCTGTGAACAAGCTATTGACGATTTTAAAGAGCGCCTTATTATCGTTGAAGGAGGCAATACACGTCAAATCTCTACCTTATATGGACTTCAGGCACTCAAAAAATTTGCCCCCCAATATGTGCATATTCATGATGGTGCACGCCCTTTTATCGAAAACAAGCTTCTTAATAACATTCACAACACTATCACGCCTCAAGAAGGTGTTCTTCCTGTTCTGCCCATCTCTGATACCCTTAAACGTATAAATAATCAGCATGTTTTAGAAACAATTCCCCGTACCCATCTTTATAGTGCACAAACTCCACAGTGTTTTCCCTTTGAACATATCTTAGCGGCCCATAAACAAGCAAAACAAGCTTGCAAACAAGAATTCACTGACGATTCTGCAATTGCCGAATGGTTTGGAATTCCTATGCGTACCATTCCTGGGGATCCTAACAACATAAAAATTACATGGCATGAAGATTTTAATACTGCACATTTATATCTCCAAAAGAAAATGCAAATATTTCCTGATATTCGTACCGGCAATGGTTATGATGTTCACTCTTTTGAGGATGGTGATTTTCTTATATTATGTGGTATAAAAATCCCTTTTCATAAAAAATTAAATGGACACTCCGATGCGGATGTTGCTCTTCATGCATTAACAGATGCCCTTCTTGCAACTCAAGGTGCTGGAGATATCGGTACACATTTTCCTCCCTCTGATCCTCAATGGAAAAATGTATCATCAGAAATTTTTCTCCGTCATGCTCTTGATATTATAAAACAAGCAGGTGGTCGTATCGCCAATGTTGATATCACAATTATCGCTGAAAATCCTAAAATTAGTCCATATCGTCATGCCATGACAGAAAATCTTATAACAATACTTGCAATAACACCTGATCGAATCTCTATCAAAGCAACAACAAATGAAAGGCTTGGATTTATTGGTCGTGGTGAGGGAATTGCTGCTCTTGCAACAGTGAGCGTCCTTTATTCAGGAGAAATTCCCCAATGACATATCTTTGTGAAAAACACGCACATGAAGTCCTTAATACCTTTCGCCAAAAAGGTTTGCTGTTAACAACTGTAGAGTCTTGTACAGGGGGACTCATTGCTGCATGCCTCACAAATATTGCAGGATCGTCAGATGTTCTCGATTGTGGATTTGTTGTTTATTCAAATGAATCTAAAACACGCCTTGTTGGCGTTTGTGCTGAACTTATAAGAACCTATGGTGCCGTTTCAAAAGAAGTTGCTCTTGCAATGGCTGAGGGTGGATTAAAACATTCACAAGCTGACATTGCAGTTTCTGTAACAGGAATTGCTGGTCCAGGAGGTGCAAGTCTTGATAAACCTGTAGGACTTGTGCATTGCGCAGTTGCTTACAAAAACCACTCTCCCCTGCACAAAGAAATGCACTTTGCTCATCTTAATCGCAATGCTATCCGCCACGCAACTGTTGAAAATGCTTTTAAAATGATTCTGGAATTGCTTCACTGAATTCCCCATACTAATTTCAAAATTCTTTATTCCCCATCGTGTCTATAATCGTCAACATCTTGAAAAAATTTTATTGTATCACAACCTGAAAATGAAAGATCTGAATAGCGTAAAGTTATCTCACTTCAGTCCTGTGTAGGTTGAATTAATCAAATTTATTCACTTGCACGCCACAAGAGAAAAAACTGTATAAATAAAATGATTAAAGAAAGAGACACTTGTACTTCTCTCAAGTGCTAAGAGCTGGCACAACATCTTGAGAGATGGCAAATAAATGATACAGGAGGAATTCTTCATAAGTGTACAGATGTAGATTTTATATACTTTTACGAGAATCTATACTATTTATTATGAGCACTATTATGAAATGGGTATGACGCAAGCAGGTTCTATTTGGGCGTTTTGTTTAATGAGTGTGCATCCATTAAAAAAGAGAGAAACAAAAGCATGAAGCTGTGCATCATCTTCATCATTTAAAATGATATTCCTTCAATATACTTTTGAAAGCTGAATTAAAAACAAATAGTAAAGATGGAAACCGGTTTTCACCTTCACGCTGTTTAAGCAATAGGTATTGTTAAAAAATAACAGAATAGACTATGTTACCGTAGAGCCATAAATCTGATGCGCACGCTTCTCAAAAGCCTCGGTAAATTTACGAAACGCAATATCAAACATTGAGCCCATCACTAATCCAAGCGTTTTACTTTTAAACTCATAATCAATAAAAAACTCTACATTACATGCATTGGTATTTTCAATATCATGAAAGGCCCAACGATTTTCAAGATATTTGAATGGACCATCAATATATTTAACTTCTATAAGACTTTTTTCCGGCTGAAGAAATACTTGAGTCGTAAAAGTTTCACGAATAATCTTATAGCCAACGGTCATATCCGCAAGAAGCAATATTTTTTTTCCATATTCTTTTCGAGAACGTATTATTAAAGACTCACACATTGGTAAAAATTCAGGATAACGCTCAATATCTGAAACCAGATCAAACATTTCACTGGCACTATGGGTGATCTGCCGATGTATTGTAAAAATCGGCATAATTATCTCTGTAAGGAAAATTTTTCATCACGCGCTTTTTGCAAAATGGCAAAATCATCTCCAGCATGATGAGATGAACGCGTTAGAGGATTGGAGGCCATATGTAAAAATCCTTTTACTTTACCAATCTTGGCAAAAGACTCAAATTCTTCAGGAGGCACAAAACGAACAACTGGATGATGTTTTCGTGTAGGCTGCAAATATTGTCCAATTGTCATAAAGTCAACATCAGCAGCGCGCAAATCATCCATCAATTGCAAAACTTCATTTCGCTCCTCCCCAAGGCCAACCATAATTCCCGATTTTGTAAAAATTGTTGGATCAAGTTCTTTAACACGTTGTAACAAACGAATTGAATGAAAATAACGTGCCCCTGGACGGACCTTCAAATATTTAGAAGGAACTGTTTCTAAGTTATGATTAAAAACATCAGGCTTAGCAGCAACAACAACTTCTAAAGCGCCATCCTTATGACGAAAATCAGGTGTAAGAACTTCAATTGTTGTTTTAGGAGTTTTTTGACGAATCGCATAAATAACTTTTGCAAAATGCTCAGCACCACCATCAGCAAGATCATCACGATCAACAGATGTAATGACAACATGTTTTAATTCCATCCTTGCAACAGCATCAGCGACACGTTCTGGCTCATTATCATCAACGGCAAGTGGAATACCTGTTGCAACGTTACAAAAAGCACAAGCACGCGTACATATTTCACCTAAAATCATAAAGCTAGCATGCCTCTGGCTCCAACATTCGCCAATATTAGGACAACCAGCTTCTTCACATACAGTCACTAGCTTATGCGTACGTACAATACCATGTGTTTCCTTATAAATTGGTGATGTTGGCGCTTTTACACGAATCCAATCTGGCTTTTTTTGAACGCTTGTATCAGGACGATGTGCCTTTTCAGGATGACGCAATCGTCTATTTGCAACTCTATCAACAACCGTAACCATTTAAGCCTTTGCCTTATAAATACGAAGTAACAATCAAAAATATAAAATTTTTCATACAATCCAGTCATCAAGCGTTTAAAACTTGACCATAAGCATCTAATACACTTTCTTTCATCATTTCCGATAAGGTCGGATGTGGAAAGACAGTATGCATTAATTCTTCTTCTGTTGTTTCAAGATTCATAGCAATAACAAAACCCTGTATCAATTCTGTTACCTCAGCCCCTACCATATGGGCCCCGAGAAGCTGTCCTGTTTTTTTATCAAAAATCGTTTTTACTAACCCCTGATCTTCACCCAAAGCAATCGCCTTACCATTCGCAGCAAAAGAATAACGACCAATACGTATATCATAACCTGCTTCTTTTGCTGCCGCTTCTGAAAGCCCTACAGAGGCAACCTGTGGTGTACAATATGTACACCCTGGAATTTTTCTTTTATCAAGTGGATGAGCTCTTTTCAAACCTGCAAGATGCTCAATACATATCACACCTTCTTCTTCTGCTTTATGGGCCAACATAGGAGGGCCTGCTACATCACCAATAGCATAAATACCTTCCACCCCCGTCCAACTCCATTCATCAGTTACAATGCAGCCGCGATCGGTTTTTATTCCCAAAGCTTCTAAACCAAGATTCTCAATATTACCTTGCACCCCAACAGCGGAAATCAACCGGTCAACAGTCATTGACTCTATTTTACCTTGAACATCAATATGTACACTTACAGAATCGGAAGATTTTTCAACCTTTGTTACTTTTGCTTGACGAAGAATACGTAAACCTTTTTTCTCTAACTGTTTACGAGCAAACGTTGAAATTTCAATATCTTCAGCAGGCATGATATGGGGCATCATTTCAACAACAGTTACTGTCGCCCCCATATCATGATAAAAAGAAGCAAATTCAATGCCAATAGCCCCAGACCCTATAACCAAAAGCGATTTTGGCATTGCTGGCGGTATCATAGCTTCAAAATAAGTCCAAATGAGTTTTCCATCTGGCTCAATACCAGGAAGGACACGAGGACGTGCGCCCGTTGCAATAATGATATGCTTTGCTTGATAAGTTCCCTCCCCTAACGTCCCTTTAGGGACTGGATTTTGCGGTTGCATAATCGGTTTGGAGGATGAAGAAACCATAATTTCCGCAGGAAGGCTTCCCTTTGCTTCTTTAGTAAGCTTTGCTTCACCCCAGATAATATCAATTTTGTTTTTTTTCATTAAAAAACCAACACCAGCATTTAAACGTGCTGAAACACCCCGTGAACGTGCCACAACATCTTTGATGTTTGCCTCAATTGAACCATTAATTTTTAATCCATAATTTGTCGCATGTTCAGCAAAATGTTTCATTTCCGCTGAACGTAGAAGGGCCTTTGTTGGAATACATCCCCAATTTAAACAGATCCCTCCCAAATGTTCACGTTCAACAATCGCAGTCTTAAAGCCACATTGTGCTGCACGAATTGCGGTTACATATCCGCCTGGACCTGATCCAATCACAATTACATCATAAAGATTTGCCACAGTAATTCCTCCATGGATATATAAAAAACGGATATGCATTTTTTGAACTTAAGACTGTAAAACAACATGAGAGAATTATCTTATGTCTTTGCTTTAAGCTTCACGTAAATGCTTTACCCAAACCAGAAATAGCAATAACATTGCTCTTTAAACTCTTTAAATTTGTTTCTATTCTCCTAACACGCTTTCTCACAATTTACGTGAAGAACTGTTAAACAGTTCAAACCAACATTGCTAATGGATTTTCAATCATCTTCTTAAAAGTCCGCGCGAGCTCTGCTGCTAAAGCACCATCGACAGCACGATGATCCGCAGAAAGCGTAACTGACATAACTGTCGCAACAACTAATGCACCATTTTTAACAACGGCGCGTTGCTCCCCTGCACCAATCGCAAAAATCGTCGCATGCGGTGGATTAAGAATAGCCGAAAAACTTTTTATACCATACATCCCCATATTTGATACAGCTGTTGTTCCACCCTGATATTCTTCCATTTTTAACTTGCCCTCGCGCGCACGCTTTGCAAAATCCTTCATCTCTTTGGAAATAAGTGATAACGGCTTTTTCTCTGCATGGCGAATAATTGGTGTAATTAATCCATTGGGAATAGAAACAGCAACCCCAACATCACAATGTTTATGATGAAGCATCCCGCCTTCAAGCCAAGAAACATTCGCATCAGGAACCGCTTTCAAAGAAAGTGCGACAGCTTTGATCACCATATCATTAACAGAAAGCTTATAAGTAGGCTGAGTTTCTTCCTGCCCCTTAACCATTGGAGCAGCAGCATTTAGTTGTGTACGCAGTGCTAATAGCGCATCAAGTTCACAATCTACCGTTACATAGAAATGTGGGACTCTCTGTTTTGATTCCACCAAACGTGTCGCGATTGTTTTACGCATATTATTATGGGGAGCGAAGCTATATTCATCCTCTTTGAAGAGTTTCAATATCTGTTTGTCCGAAGCACCTGTAGCTATTAGCTCCCCTATCGATGATGAATAAGACACTTTAGACATATCGCTGCTCACAGCTTTTTCTACATCGCGCTTAATAATACGCCCATGCGGACCACTTCCAGAAATAAGGGATAAATCAAGACCTGCCTGAGATGCTAATCGCCGCGCTAAGGGAGAGGCAAAAAGACGAGCTTCCTTTTTATCTTGCTGTATTAATTGCCCAGTTGATGATTCGTGAGACATTTTTATTCCCTTTGAGTCCGTCTGTTTCAGAGAATCTGTCTGTTTGATGCCCTCTGGTTTTTGTCTTGTAGAAGAAGAGATTTCTTCTGCAACTTTTGCAGCTTCAGCTAAATCTTCACCTTCTTCTGCTAAAACAACAATTAAAGCATTTACTTTAACGCCTTGTGTTCCAGCAGGAACAACAATTTTAGCAACCCTACCTTCATCAACGGCTTCGACTTCCATTGTCGCTTTATCCGTCTCAATTTCAGCAATAACATCACCAGAGGAAACCTTATCTCCCTCCTTAATATTCCATTTTGTTAAATTTCCCTCTTCCATCGTAGGGGAAAGCGCTGGCATTGTAATTTTAATGGGCATTATGCTTTCCTCCGTTATGCTCTGTATGTCACAGCCTTAACGGCCTCAATAATTTCAGCAGTATTAGGCAAAGCCAACTTCTCAAGATTAGCGGCATAAGGCATCGGAACATCTTTACCAGAAATCGTAGCAATTGGTGCATCAAGATAGTCAAAAGCCTGCTGCATAACACGCGTTGCTATTTCAGTTCCCACAGATGACTGAGGAAATCCCTCTTCAATTGTTACCAAACGACCTGTTTTTTTAACTGACGAAAGAATTGTTGGAAGATCCATCGGGCGAATGGTTCGTAAATCAATCAATTCAACATCAATACCAAGTTTTTCAATTTCTGGTAACGCTTGAACAGCATAATGCATCCCAATTCCACATGCAACAATCGTCACATCTTGTCCAGACTTATGAATACGTGCCTTACCAATAGGCAAAAGAAAATCATCCAGTTGAGGAACATCAAATTGATGCCCATACAAAATCTCATTTTCAAGGAAAATAACAGGATTATCATCACGAATAGCAGATTTCAGCAAACCTTTTGCATCTGCAGCACTATAAGGCATGACAACTTTCAAACCTGGTACATGACTATACCATGCAGCATAACATTGAGAATGTTGAGCACCAACACGGGCAGCCGCGCCATTGGGACCTCGGAAAACCATAGGAGCGGTCATTTGTCCACCAGACATATAACGTGTTTTGGCTGCTGAGTTAATAATTTGGTCCATCGCCTGCATCGCAAAATTAAAGGTCATAAACTCGACAATAGGACGTAACCCACCAAAAGCAGCCCCGACAGCCAGCCCAGCAAAGCCGTGTTCTGTAATTGGGGTATCAATAACTCGGCGTTCTCCGAATTCTTCCAACAAACCTTGACTAACCTTATAGGCACCTTGATATTGCGCGACTTCTTCCCCCATAAGAAAAACTGTTTCATCACGCCGCATTTCTTCAGCCAAAGCCTGATTAAGCGCTTCACGAACTGTCATTGTAACCATTTGTGTTCCCGCTGGAATATCAAAATTAAGAGATGTATCAAAAGTAGGAGCAGCCTGCGGAACTGACAAAGGCAGAGAAAGAGCAGATTCCTTAGTTTTTTGTGCTGTATCAGTAGGTTGCGAAATATCCTCAGCACGCTCACCTTCTTCTAACAAAATTGCAATAACAGTGTTAACCCTTACGCCTTCTGAACCTTCAGGCACAAAAATTTTACCAAGAGTACCTTCATCAACGGCCTCTACTTCCATTGTAGCCTTATCCGTTTCAATTTCAGCAATAATATCGCCAGAGCTAACCTTATCACCTTCTTTCTTGAGCCATTTAGACAGTTTACCTTCTTCCATAGTTGGTGAAAGCGTCGGCATCAAAATATCAATAGACATACTTGCTTCCCTCGCATCAAACTAAAATATCAGTATAGAGCTCAGAAGCATCTGGCTCTTGATCACTTTGTGCAAAATCTACCGCATCAGCAACAATTGCACGGACCTCTTTCTCAATAGATTTTAAATCGTCTTCGCTCGCCCAATTTTTTTTAAGAATCCGACTTTTTACTTGATCAATCGGATCGTGCTCCTCTTTTATTTTTTGGACTTCTTCCTTTGAACGATATTTTGCTGGATCAGACATGGAATGACCACGATAGCGATAGGTCTGCATATCAAGAATGATCGGTCCTTTACCTGAGCGTGCCCAAGAAATTGCTTCATCAGCAGCTCCTTTTACTGATCGAACATCCATACCGTCAACAACAATACCTGGAATTTCAAAAGAAAGACCACGTCGTGAAAAATCAGTTTCTGCAGATGCACGTGAAACTGACGTTCCCATAGCATACTGATTGTTTTCAATAATATAAACAACGGGAAGCTTCCAAAGTGAAGCCATATTAAAACTCTCGTAAACCTGCCCCTGATTTGCAGCACCATCACCAAAATAAACCAATGTCACATTATCTTTACCAAGGTACTGATTCGAAAATGCCAAACCTGAACCAATGGGAACCTGCGCACCAACAATACCATGTCCCCCATAAAAGTTCTTTTCTTTAGAGAACATATGCATCGAGCCACCTTTCCCTTTGGAAAAGCCACCTTGACGTCCCGTTAATTCTGCCATAACACCACGCGGACTCATCCCAACCGCTAACATATGACCATGATCACGGTAAGACGTAATAACCTGATCACCTTCTTTTGCCGCTTTCAATGTTCCTATAACAACGGCTTCCTGACCAATATAAAGGTGACAAAATCCCCCAATAAGCCCCATACCATAAAGTTGTCCTGCTTTTTCTTCAAAACGGCGAATTAAAAGCATTTCACGATAAGCATCAAGTTCTTCTTCTTTTGTAAAATCTGCTATTGGTGCTTTCTTTGTGGTGCTTGATAATGCAGTGCGCGCCACCGACGCAGAATTTTTTTTAAGTCGTTCTGCCATATTAAACTCCCTTTTATGATTATTTAGGAATAACCTTTACGAACAAAAGTTACAAGCCTTATCAATCCGGCTTAAACAATATCATTGCTGATTGTTGTTTAAATTAAGCGATTTTTCATTTACCTTTAGTATCAATTTCAAGGTATTAAGATTGTCAGTTCATTTGGCTTAGAAAAGTTCAAATTCTTTCGGACATACTCATCCAACATATCTTTTTCTATATGCCCGTTGCGTAAAAGAGAAATACGCTTTTCCATGAATATCCGCTCAGCTTCTATTTTATGAAGCTCCTTTTCTAATTCGCTAATATGCTGATTAACTTCACTGCGTGAATACAATCCATACTCACCATGATAAATGTGATAACTGAAATAGCTTAAGACTCCCACCGTCATAAGAGGTAGTACAAAGCGTACTTTGATTGATCGACGTTTCTGCTTTGTCCACATAAAATAGCACAGTCTTTACAGCAAAATTTCTTGATATTTTGCCCAACTATGCATGATTTTGATTAATACCTCATTACCAAATCTACACCAAAATAATTTGTTATTTCAATTTATCCCCCCCCTTAATACGATCAAAGTAAGTTGAATGCCTCACTTTTTATATTATAAATATTGGATATCCTCTAATTTGTAGCTTTTTTCCTAAAATTTCCTGTTAAAATAAGAATAAAATCAATCAATACCCAAGGTATAATTATAAAAATAATCCCTATAAGCCCTATTCCCATAAATAGTAGACCTATTGTACTTAGTATAGTTATAAGAAGCATTACAATGCCTGTTATAATTTTACCAACCATAAAACGATGAATCCCCAATGCACCAAAACACAAGCAAACGATCGCTAACAACATTTTTGATTGTTGTGGCTGCCCTGCTGACAAGATAGGGAAAACAGACTTAATAGTATCCCCTTCACAGACAAAATCAACCATATCACCAACCTTTGGTGGCTTTTTTCCTGACCAATTCCTACTCAAGAACTGATAACGCTTACCATCACCACCTGAAACGAAATAATTTCCTTGATCCTGACTAATAATTTTACCTTTCATCTTCACCACCTATAAAATTGTTATGCATAAAGAAGCTTTTCTTCTAATATGATAATATGTTGGATAAACCTCACTGCATGAATACGATCTGTACTCACAGTGATATACGACATTTAAAAAAGCCTAAAATCCCCCAACAACTTAAAATTCCCGCATTTATAAGTGGCAATACAAAGCACGCTGTTCGATTTGTACTTTTGTTTTTTTATATGAAATAGTACATTCTTTTTCAATATTTTTATTTAAATACTCATAATTTTATTTAATATTTAACATTAAAGACATAGAATAAAATAACTTACATTATTAAATTAATATATTGATAAATATAAATAAAATTATTTATTTATATTAAAATTTTGTCGAGTCGCTATAACTTGGTAATTTTATTGCCATCTGCATCTCTAAAATATCCAGATAAAATAACTATAAAATCAATAAATGACCACAGTATATTGATAAGAATTCCTATACCTGTTACATTTATGAGAAGCATTACGATACCCGTTCCAATTTTACCAGCCATAAAGCGGTGAATACCCAACCATCCCAAAAAAAAACAAATAACTGCCAGACCTAATCTTGATTGCTCTGATTCTTTTTGACTCAAGAGAGGGAGAACAGATTTAACAACATTATCTTCATATACAAAATCAACAATATCCCCTATACTCGGTGGTTTTTTTCCTAACCAATTCCAATCCTCAAATTGATAACGCTTATCATCACCTCCCGAAACGAGATAAACTCCTTGATCTTGACCAATAATTTTACCCTTCATCCTTGCCCACCTATAAAGCTGCTCCTTATGTGTTATTCATAAAGAGATTATTTCTTTTTATAATATGTTGATTAACCTCACGACGTAAATAAAATTTGTAGCAGCTGTGATAAACATGAAATTAAAATAGTTTTGTCCCCCCAATGATCTAACGCTTTCTGCTGCTATAAGCAGCAATACAAAACAACCTTAGTTGATTTACGTCGTTGTTTTACCCACATAAAATAGCACAGTCTTTTTCAATACTTTTATTCAGCTGTGCATATTTCTCTTAATATCTCACATTAAAGAAATAGAATACAATAATCCTGCATTATGCAACTTAATATATTGATCGAAATAAAAAGTAAACTTTACTATTTTTTTTATTATAAGATTTTCACAAATCTGTAATCTGATTCCCATCTTTATCAGTAAATTTTCCAGCAACAATGAGTATAAAATCAACAATTGCCCAAATACCGGTAATTATCAATCCAAACAATGATAAAGATAAAACGAGCATTAAAGTACCCGTCCGAACTCTCCCAACCATAAAGCGATGAACACCAAAGATACCTGCAACCCAACAAAGCAGTGCGAACATTATCTTTGTGTTCTCTGTACCTGATCTCAACAATGGAAAAACAGAACTGACAACACCCCCTTCATAGACAAAATCAACCGCATCACCAATCCTTGGTGGTTTCTTTCCCAACCAATCCCAAGTCGCAAACTGATAACGCTTACCGTCATCACCCGAAACGAGATACATTCCTTGATCTTGAGTAATAATCACACCTCTCATCTTAATCCCTATAAATTTAAATACCTATAAAATTACTATGCATATGCCTTTGATAAGA
This sequence comes from Bartonella sp. AA168HLJHH, assembly GCF_042197365.1. Taxonomy (NCBI): domain Bacteria; kingdom Pseudomonadati; phylum Pseudomonadota; class Alphaproteobacteria; order Hyphomicrobiales; family Bartonellaceae; genus Bartonella; species Bartonella sp. AA168HLJHH. Next base: position 33,854 of record NZ_JBHIRS010000002.1, read on the forward strand.
AATATCAATTTCATAATCTAAATGATCTTATATTTTCATATTTTTTGCTCACAACTATACACGATATAAATCACCAGCATAATGCGCTTGGGCTCCTAGCATTTCTTCAATACGAATAAGTTGATTGTATTTTGCTAATCTATCCGAACGTGCAAGAGAACCTGTTTTAATTTGTCCACAATTCGTTGCAACAGCAAGATCTGCAATGAAAGAATCCTCTGTCTCGCCTGAACGATGAGATATAATGGCACGATAACCTGCTTTATGTGCTACTTCTACAGCATCGAGTGTTTCACTCAATGTACCAATTTGATTAACTTTTATGAGAATAGAATTGCCTACCCCCATTTTGATACCATCACGCAAACGTGCTGAATTCGTTACAAACAAATCATCGCCAACAAGCTGACATTTTTCTCCAATTGTGTCAGTAAGTAGCTTCCAACCTTCCCAATCATCCTCTGCCATTCCATCTTCAATTGTAATAATAGGATAATTTTTCACAAGATGCGCTAAATAATCTACCTGCTCTTGGATGTCTCGGCATTTCCCCTCACCTTTATAAAAATACGAACCATTTTTATAAAATTCGGTTGAAGCACAGTCTAAACCAATGGCAATTTGTTCACCTGGTTTATAACCACATATCATGATAGATTCCATAATAAAATCAATTGCTTGATCAGCACTTTTAAATTGAGGAGCAAAACCACCTTCATCACCAACATTGGTATTATAACCCGCATCTTTTAAACGCTTTTTCAATGCATGGAAAATCTCAGCGCCATAACGGATAGCTTCTCTTACAGTAGGAGCTCCTATAGGGATAATCATAAACTCTTGAAAATCAATCAAATTATCAGCATGAACGCCACCATTAATAATATTCATCATGGGGGTTGGAAGAATATGCGCTTGTGTACCACCAATATAACGATACAAAGGTAAATTTAATGAATCCGCAGCTGCTTTTGCAACAGCTAATGAAACACCAAGAAGTGCATTGGCACCAAGACGGGCTTTGTTTGGCGTTCCATCCAAAGCAATCATTGCTTGATCAATAGCAATTTGATTTGTTGCATCCCGCCCACCAAGTTCTTCAAGAATTTCGCCATTAACTGCAGCAACCGCTTTTTCAACACCTTTCCCTTGATAGCGCAAACCACCATCACGAAGCTCTATAGCCTCGTGTGCTCCTGTTGAAGCTCCCGAAGGAACCAGAGCGCGACCAAAAGCTCCATTCTCCAAATGAACATCAACTTCTACCGTTGGATTACCACGGCTATCAAGAACTTCACGCCCAATGATATCGACAATTATAGTCATATGTGTTTCCTTATCCAATAAAAGTCTCGATTCATTTATAATGCCCTATTAATGAAATATTTTTTCTCTTCTCAGCTCAACTTTTTTGACAGATAATCAAATTCCATTAAAGTCTCAAGCAATCTTTGTAAATCATCAACTTTAACCATATTAGGTCCATCAGAAGGTGCATTATCTGGATCTTGATGTGTTTCTAAAAAAATACCAGCTACCCCAACAGAGACAGCTGCACGCGCTAAAATTTCAACAAATTGACGCTGCCCACCAGATGAAGCCCCCTGCCCCCCAGGTTCTTGAACAGAATGCGTTGCATCAAAAATAACAGGAGCACCAAATGAACGTAAAATAGGCAACGAACGCATATCAGAAATAAGTCGGTTGTAACCAAATGACGTGCCTCGCTCACAAAGCATAACATTCGGATTACCACTGTAAACAACCTTTTTTAAAACATTCTCCATGTCCCACGGCGCTAAAAACTGACCTTTTTTAATGTTAATAACACATTCTGTTTTGGCGGCTGCTACCAAAAGATCTGTTTGACGACATAAAAAAGCCGGTATTTGTAAAATATCAACTGTAGAAGAAACAATTGTACATTGCTCTTCTGTATGCACATCAGTTAATATGGGACAATTAAACTCTTTTTTTAAATCAGAAAAAATGGACATTGCTTTTTCAAGACCAATACCACGTGCCGCCCCCAAAGAGGTTCTGTTGGCTTTATCGTAACTTGATTTATAAACAAACCCGATACCAAGCTGATCGGTAATTGTTTTAATACGACCAGCCATTTCAAAAGCATGATCACGACTTTCCATCTGACACGGCCCTGCAATTAATGAAAGAGGCATTTCATTTGAAAAAATCATATTTCCAACTTTCACACGGGCATTTGGTTTAGTCATTTTATCCCTCAAAAGCAAAGTAACCCAATTTATGCATTAAACTAATCGACTTTGTTCTACAGCAGCTTCAATAAAAGAAGAAAAAAGCGGATGTGGATCAAAAGGACGGGATTTTAATTCTGGATGATATTGAACACCAATAAACCATGGATGATCTACATATTCTATCGTTTCTGGTAAAATACCATCAGGAGACATCCCAGAAAAAATCAAACCACACTGTTCTAACTTATCCTTATAATCAATATTGACCTCATAACGATGACGATGTCGCTCGACAATCTTGGTCACCCCATAAATTTGAGCAATATGACTCTCTTCTTTTAATTCAGCAGCAAAAGCACCAAGGCGCATCGAACCGCCGAGATCACCATTTCTTGTACGTTTTTCAAGGACGTCTCCTTTAAGCCATTCTGTCATTAAACCTACAATTGGATTGTCTGTTTCGCAAAACTCACTCGATGAAGCATTCTCAATCTGTGCAATATTGCGCGCAGCTTCTATACAAGCTAATTGCATCCCAAAACAAATCCCTAAAAATGGAACTTTACGCTCTCGCGCAAATTGAATTGCTCGAATCTTCCCTTCTGCCCCTCGTGCCCCAAAAGCACCTGGAACCAAAATTCCATGGGCTTTTTGTAAAGCTGAAACAGAATCTTCTTTTTCAAAAAGCTCCGAATCAATCCACTCAATATTAACCTTCACTCTATTCGCTAAACCACCATGCGCAATCGCTTCAATAAGAGATTTATAAGCATCCTTTAAGCCCGTATATTTTCCCACAACAGCAATCGTAACTTCTCCTTCAGGATGGTGAATACGATGCGTAATATCTTCCCAACGATCCATCTTGGGGGAAGGTGCCGAATCGATTCCAAAAGCGCAAAGAACTTCAGAGTCCAAACCCTCCTTATGGTATGCCATAGGAACATCATAAATTGTTGGCATATCTAATGCCTGAATGACTGCATTGGAGCGAACATTGCAAAAAAGTGATAATTTGCACCGTTCTGTTTCTGGAATAGATCGATCTGCACGTACAAGCAAAATATCAGGAGAAATACCAACTGCTTGCAATTCTTTGACAGAATGTTGTGTTGGTTTCGTTTTTAATTCACCTGCTGAAGGAATATAAGGCATTAATGTGAGATGGACATAAACGACATTTTGTCTCGGTAGCTCATTGCGAAGCTGACGAATCGCTTCTAGAAAAGGCATTGCTTCAATATCACCAACCGTTCCACCTATCTCACACAAAACAAAATCAAATTCTTCATTTCCCATCGTAATGAATCTCTTAATTTCATCTGTAACATGAGGAATAACTTGGACTGTTGCCCCCAAATAATCACCACGCCGCTCTCGTTCAATGATATTGCGATAAATACGCCCTGTTGTAATATTATCTTGGCTATTTGCAGAACGCCCAGTAAAACGCTCATAATGACCAAGATCAAGATCCGTTTCTGCACCATCATCGGTTACAAATACTTCACCATGTTGATAAGGTGACATCGTACCTGGATCAACATTTAAATAAGGATCAAGTTTGCGAAGACGTACGCGATAGCCACGAGCCTGTAATAACGCTGCTAACGCCGCCGCTGCGATGCCTTTTCCAAGGGAAGAAACCACACCACCAGTAATAAAAACATAACGTGCCATGGGCTTATGGTGATAAGCAATTTATAATGATTTTTCCAGCAAAAAATGTAAAAAGAAACAATTTTCCTTCTAAAATAAAAAAGGCGAAAAAATCACCTTTTTTAAAAAGTCTATGTTTTCTTAAAAAACTATTTTGTACTGTTATCGGGAACTGTATTTTCAAGAACCTGAGGAACTGGACTTTCTACTTCAGGATTTGTGGACTGTTTCTGTTCCTGCGAAGAATTCGAAGTGCCTCCTAGCTGTTCAAGAATAGAAGGGGAAGACTCACCATCTGATGATGGGACTGATCCTGAGTCTTTATTGGTAGAATTCTGCTCTGAATTAACCGGTATACGCTTTAAAATATCAGAACTAGAATTTGATATATTACTCACCACGGTAAGTCCAATAGATACAACAAAAAAACAACAGGCTAAAATAGCAGTCAAACGTGTTAAAGGGTTTCGAGATCCACGAGTTTTCATCAACCCTGAGCTATTACTCACACCTAACCCACCACCTTCTGAAGGTTGAATTAATATAATACCAACCAAAGTAATCACAATCAAAAAATGAATAACTATAAGTACTGTTTGCATAAACCCTGCTCTTTAAATAACTCTTTAATAGCTATTTACACATAAATAACGCACAATCCAAGGGGAAACTCAAATTTCTCTGCTATAGTTTACGACAAACATCGCAAATAGTTAAAAAATCAATCGCTTTTAAGCTTGCTCCACCTATCAAAGCACCATTAACATGAGCAATGCTTAAAAGCTCAAATGCATTGGATGGCTTTACGGATCCACCATAAAGCAAACGTATCTTATTGCCTTCATCACCAAAACGAGAGCGCACCCTATCACGAATGAAATGATGTACTTTTGCAATATCTTCTGGAGTCGCTGTGTTGCCGGTGCCTATCGCCCAAACTGGTTCATAAGCGATAATGGTATTCTCTGCTGTTGCATCATCTGGGAGAGATTCTTCAAGCTGCTGCGTGAGAATATCCAGTACTTTATTATTATTACGCTCCTCCAATGTTTCACCAATACATACAAGAGCCACAAGACCTGCTCGCCACGCAGCTTGCACTTTGGCACAGACAATCGCATCATTTTCCTGGTACACTGTACGACGTTCTGAATGCCCAATAATAACATGACTTGCTCCCGCTTCTTTAAGCATAAAAGCTGAAATATCTCCAGTATAAGGACCATGATCATCAAAGTGACAATTTTGTCCTCCCAAAAGGAGATTTTCACCATTCAGCGTATTAGAAGCACGCGATAAAAGCGTTGCTGGAACACAAATAAGCGCCTCAAAAAGATGACCTAGATCAGAGCTAACGCCTGTAGCAATAGCACGCAACTCTCCAAGCGATTCACTCGTTCCATTCATTTTCCAATTTCCAGCAAGAAAAGGCCGAATATTTTGAGACATATTTTCACCTCAAGAGCTTTTACAATACATTGTTTATCTGTAGTTACCAAATTATAAAATGAAAGCAAGTCTTTAAAGCTTGCATCTTTCATCTCTTTATTGCAAATTCCATTACAGCTTTGATAATAACTCACATTAAAAATGGACTTGAACAATGCTTGACATCATAAGAAATGCTACAAATTCTTGGATTTTTAGAATTTTCCTTGCTATTTTACTCTTATGCTTCATTCTTTTATGGGGGGTACCGCAGTTACACAAAAAAAGTGAAAGAGATCTTATTACTTCTGGAAAGTCCACAGTAACTGTCGATGATTATCGTCTTGCACTCGCCGATCAAAGCGCACGTTTAGCATATGCTGCTCATCTTGGACGAATGTTTACAACAAATGAAATGCAGCAATACCAAATTCCTGCTTTTGTATTTAATCAATTACAACAAAATGTACTGCTTGATGAACAAGCACGTAAAATGAAAATAAGTCTTTCAAAAGATACAATAGCTCATACGATTGGTTCTGATAAAATGTTCCAAGTAAATGGCACTTTTGATAAAAACTTGTTTTATAACTATCTTCAGCATTTACGTATTAGTGAAAGTGCTTTTCTTAATTATTACACCAAACAAGAAAAGCGTAATCAGCTTATTGCTGCTTTACTTTCTGATATGAAGGCACCAAATCTCTTTTATAAAGCACTTGCTCTTTATCAGGGAGAAATGCGTATTGCTGATTATCTCGTTATTGATCTAAAAGAAAAGGAAACAATTGCTGATCCTGATTACGAAACATTACAAAAATGGTTTGAAACACATCAAAGTCAATTTCGTGCTCCAGAATACCGTACTGTCTCTTTGCTATCTATGGAACTTAATGATTTTGTAAAACCTAAAGATATCTCAACAGATGAGGCGAAAGCCTATTATACACAAAATGCTTCACGTTTTGTAACGCCTGAAAAGCGTACATTCGAAGAACTGCGATTCCCCTCACGCGAAGAAGCCGATAATGCAGCAAAAAAAATAGCTGACGGATTGAGTTTTGATGAACTGGTAAAAGCTGAAAAAAAGACTCTTAATGACATAAAAAAAGGTCCTCTCGCAGAAAATGAACTTCCTAATCATCTGACATCTGAAATTTTTGAACTTCAACAAGGCCAAGTCAGTCCTGTGATGAATGACTTACAGGGACCTGTTCTCATTCGCGTTACGCATATTGAACCTTCAAGCTCTCTTCCTTTTGAAAGTGTAGAAGAAAATATTCGCCAAACACTTGCCAAAAATCGTGCTACTGATGATATCCGTAACAATTATGCTGCCATTGAAAATGCTCGTTTTGAGGGAGCTTCTCTCAAAGAGTTAGCTGACCAATACAAGTTATCTTTGCGCACAATTACTATTGATAAAACGGGAAAAACGCTTGAAGGTGCAATACTCACGGATTTACCTCAAAAAGATATTTTACTGAATGCCATCTATCAATCAAACGAAGGAGTCGATCTTGATCCTCTCTCTTTTCAAAATGGTGGATATCTCTGGTACAAGGTCGATAAAATTATTCCTGCCCGCGATAAGACACTTGAAGAGGCTAAGCTAGATGTTCTTTCTCAATGGAAAAATGAGGAAATCCAACGTCTTCTTGATGAAAAAGCCCAAAATGCTCTCAAACAGCTCACGGAAGGAAAAAGTCTTGTTGCTCTTGCTCATACCCTTGGTGTTACAAAACAAACAACACCCGCCCTCCGGCGTCAAGACTCATCTGAAATCCTTGGCGTTGAAGGGATTAAAGCATTATTTGCTGCTCCCAAAGGTCATTATGGCATCATAAAAGGTCCGGTTGCAACAAACCGTATCATTTATCAAATAAAGACTGTAATCATGCCTAAAGATATCACGTCTCATACTCTTTCAACTGAGGTCCGCGCCAATATAGATATGATGATAAGAGAAGATCTCAAGCTAGAAATGCTACAAGTTGCCAATAAAGAACATCCTTTGGAAATTAATAGCACAAATTATAATCAGATCTTTAACGCTCTCCAATAAAAAGATTGTGCATAATTTTAAGAACTTATTGATAAAGTTTTCATCAGCTCTTCGTCTATAGTTGAAGAGGTAAGACGGATTTCTTGTCTGCATATCTTAGGATCAGCGTTTGTATAATGATTCATTTTCTCGCAAAACAGTGCATGTATGGATTTGCGAGAAAATAGTCAATGGAATGTAGAATCGTTTTTGCAATGCATTAAAAAACATTATCCATCCAAAGGTCGTAAAGGTTGCCGCCCATTAAGCTATAAATATCATCCCTATCGTCATTCATTCATAGCTCATTATATTGCTACTCTTAATATTCATTCATAGGGAGCGTATTGCTTCTTCCTTAAATGATTTCATTTACACATCCAACTTATAATAGATAAAAAAACTATTTTTAAAATTCATTATAAAAATGGAGAAATCTTTTTCTATTCAAGACTCTCATTCAATATGAGAAAAAACGTATTATCATTATAAATCAATATATTCATCAATCATAACAATCATCAATTATGATGTTATAATTTCTCAAAAATAAGAGTTTTTTATAGACTTATAGACTGCTAAGATAACTTCTCTCATAAAATAGAAATTTCATTTCATTTGCAAATGAGATACAATCAATACATTCAGAGTACTTAAAAGTTCTTCTTCAAACAAACCAATGTATTAAGATTTATCTCATGTTTTTCTTTCTCTGCATCTCACCCATCCAATACACTGAATAAAACATATTACTGATGAAGAAATACAGCGTATTTTCAAGATCATAAAATTTCTTATTCTTTTGCGTTCATAACAACCAAAACATCAACATTTTTTATAACAAAAAAATGGTTTGGAATCACAATAGCTCCTTTTATCTTCATATGAAAAAATCAGTCTACATGTTACGCATTCCAACGTAGTAATATTTTTTTACAATATCTTTGGAAAATTGCCGCTTATTGCTGCCCTTGTTATCAACCAATAGCGATACATCAATGGCAAAGTTGCACTCTCTTGAAAAATTGCTGCCCCCAGCTGTATAGCTTTTTGAAGAGAAGCTGGTACAATGACCAATGGAAGAAAAGCTGGCTTAAGAACTCTAGGTAAAGTACAAGAATACTCGTAAAATTGGGTATAATGATCGCGCGATAATGCTACCATAGCTTCAACAATACAACCCTTTTGTTGATCGCTGAGACGATGAGATTCCAAATCTTCCCTATTCACTCCTACAGCCTTTAATATATCAGTGGGTAAATAATATTGATATCGTGATTGCATGAATGATAAAAGACGCAATACACCGCTTAATCCTTGAGAAATCCCTCCATGTTCATAGATATCTGTAAACTCTTGTGCAGTTTCAGGATCTAATATCTGACAAGAAAGCTGTAAAATTATGCCTGCTGTCTCACCACAATAATGCTCTAGATCATGAAGTGTTTCTATTGGATTGTGATAAAGATCTAAAATTTGCGCATCACAATAACGTAAAAAAGCTGTCTTAGGTAAATTAAAAAGAGTGATTGCTTTTAATAAATCATTCAAAATCGGATTGTTTCCACTCGTTTGCATTTCACCATGAGCAATAGCATCATACCACCAACGTAACCGTATTTCTCCTATGAGTGGGTCATGTACACTTTCGCGGATACGAGAAACTTCAGCATTAAATACATAAAGAGCAGCCAATGCTTGGCGCTTTTTTTTAGGTGCAAATAAAACCGATATATAGCGATCACGATCTATGGTACGTAAAATATCAAGACAATAAGGAAGAGAGCCTATCATTCTATGAACCTATTAACGTCCCTTTTTTAGCAATTAAATTAATACCCTCTTTTTATTCATATTAAAAAATGAAGGATAAGCAAATACAGTTCAGAAAATAAGATTTTTAAATGTGTCTCTTAACTGTATTATGAATTAAAATTTCTTTTCTAATCCCTTTTCGTTTTAGAAAGAAAAAAATTAAATAAATAATTTTTCTGATAAAACTTATCTTATCGGACTTCAAGTTTTCATTTGCAATAAAAAAGCTAAAAACCAATCGTAACATGCATAGTAAAACTTGAACAACAAGCAACGCAAAACACTTTTTCAGTGGATAGATGACAATGTTATTTTATAAAAAATGCACTGATCACAAAAACTTCATCAATCATTGACCTCCTCCCCATCCTAAAAGACAAAGGTTCTTACCAACACCAATTTGTAAAAAATCCAATTGCTCTCGGTGCGTTTCTGTTACTATAAACGCATTGATTTATAATGATAATTTTGTGTTTTGTATATTAAATTAGAATCCCAAATATCGTAGATATGCTTTCATTTCAAACCAATTCCATGTTACATCAATAAAAACTATTCCCTTGCACGTCATAAGCGGAACTGGCTTGTAGGTAAAAACTGTATAAGAAAGAATTAAAATGCCTCTTATGAACTATCTTAAGTCCCAAGAGCTGATCACTCATGTGATTCATTAGGAACTATGAGCAAACTTTGTCCTGAATACTTGCTGCTGTATTTAAAAAACACTTAATGTGTTAAGTTATGTATATTCTATACCCTTATATCACCGCCTTAAACGACAGTATTTTACAGCGCAGAAAATAATCACACAAGTCTTTCATGCTAGACCAGAGCCTTTGTTTTATTAAACAATACTCTATTCTACCGCAAATAATAACGCCGCAACAGCGCGATCTTCAGCCAATAAAACATTAAATGTACGCACCGCCGCTCCCGTACTCATTGTATCTGATGAAATACGTTTTTCCCATAAAAGCACCCGTAACTCTTCAGGTAATCGTAATAATTCAATTCCAGTACCTATTAATAAAACTTCGATTTCAGAAGCTTCTTCTAAAATACGAGATATATCCCTTTGAGTGGGAACAGGCCCTGCCATCTCAATGCCATAAATACCTGATGGTACACAAATAATAGAACCTCTATGAGACATATCAGCAAAACGAAACCCACCATTTCCATAAGCATCAATAGGTGCGCGACTTGGAAAATGTGCTTCACGAATTTGAATTGCATCGAACATGAATATGCACCTTTTATTTTTGAATAATCCAATTGTCTTTGCTTCTTCTCACCATAAAAATTAAAGTAAGGCTGATATAAACATTGATATGTTAAACATAGCCTAGTATTGAAGTGAAAATTTTTATATAATGCCCTAATCTTCTCATACAACAAATATATGAAAATTTTGGAATAAACCGCAGTAAAATGCTATACCTGCTTAAATAAATCTATCTTTTAAAAAGTTTCCTCAGCTTATTTACTCACAAATTGCTTTTTATAAACACAATGATCTTGTTTAAAAAACAGAAAAAAATTGCGTAACATTCTATAAATAAAACAACTATTTTAATAATCTAAAGAAAACAAAAACTCCATTTTCTGTAGCCACTATAAAAGCCTCTTTTTCAATGAAATTGTCTTGATCTTGCCAAGCTTTTTATAAAAATGCTTAAAAAATGTAATAAACTGCCATTACACCTTAAGATGCATTTTCCTTTGATACAGCTTTTTTCTCTTCAGAGATACTCATATCTTCTTTCGTTGTCTTTTTAGATTTAGACTTTTGTGGTGTTTTTGCTTTAGCATTAAGTTTTGACTTTTTTTCTGCAATCGGCTCACCTTTAACGCGCACATCAGCTAATGTTGAGCGAATAACACGAATATTCATACTCTCACCAATTTCAACCTCTAATTCACCACTCTCATCGTGAACCTTCGTAACCTTGCCGATAATACCACCACCCGTTATAACTGTATCACCACGACGTACTGCATTAAGCATTTCTTGGCGTTTTTTCATTTGGGCACGCTGTGGACGAATGATAAAAAAATACATAATTGCAAAAAGTAAAATGAATGGGACAGCGTTAGCAAATGAAATTCCACCGGAAACATCGCCTGCAACTTGAGCATAAGCGTTCGTAATAAACATTTTTATCTCCTATAGTTAAACCTCAGGTATTTCCCACTCTATTAAAATGAAATTCCGATACAGAAAAAATTCCTAAAGAATTTATCATAAAAAGCAATAACTACATAATCTAATCACAGCTTTACAAAAATACAATAAATCCTTAAGAGGCAGAATACCAAAATACAATGAGAAAAATCTTAAAAAATAGATTCACTTTCCCCTATTGTATATCCTACAATACAAATCTTTTCACTAACTCAATAAATTATACAAGATAATTTTTCTAATGAACAAACTTAATTTATATAGATAATTTATCGTTTTTGATATCAAATGACAGATCTAAATACAATAAAACGATCTCATTTCAAACCTTCTGAATTAATCAAAACGATTTTCTTGCACGTCACACATATGAAACGAGCCTGTCGATAAAAACTTTTTAAGAAAGGCGTGAAATATCTTTTTTCATGCTTCTCTCAAATGCAAGAGCAATTGGAATACTCAAAGCTGACAAACAGTATGATACTATTGTCTTACACTTTCATAAATACAAAGATGGTAATATCTAACGACCCAACGAACTACTCTCCTGAAACCAATGATTTTTTGCTGCTATGTTATTGATTTAAGAAAATCAATTGTTTTTCATGAATTTTCTATAAACTGTAAGACTATTCAAATGTCAAAGTTATCAATAAATTAGTTTTCTAAATATTTAAGGGGATCAACAGGTAATGAATTCTTACGCATCTCAAAATAGACACGTGGCGTTTTAACATTTCCTGAAACACCAGATTTAGCAATCTCATCACCGCGCCTTATCCTTTGTCCTTTGTTAACAACAAGCTTACTATTACATCCATAAATAGTGATAATATCATTTTCATGTCGAATCATCACAACATTACCAAGCTCTTTTAATCCATCTCCCGCGTAAATAACCACACCATTTTCTGCCGCCTTTACCGAAGACCCTTCAGGCACTGCAATATCTATTCCTCGATTCATTACTGTTCCCTTTTTTTGACCGAACTGGCTTAATAAACGCCCTCGTACTGGCCAACGCATCTTAGAAATTCCTGTGGCTTGCGGAGTCGTCATATTATCTGTATTCGTAACAGTACTTGACAAACCAGTCTCATGTTTCAATTGCGTCATCTGTTTAGAAAAATTTTTCTCAGAACTTGATTTGTTCATCTTTGCAGAGGGTGGCGTTGTTACAGGAGCTTTATATATAGGAGAGGACTTCTTGTTTTTTATAGAGGACATCACTTGAGATTGGGATGCAGATTCTGTTGTTGACACTGCCCAATCGTTATTATTGTGTGCATTTGAAGATGCTAATGTACGCCTGCTTGGAACAACCAGTACCTGACCAATATAAATGGAATTGCTGTTTATACCATTTGCTAATTTTAATGCCTCAACACTAACCCCTACTTGTCGTGCAATACTGAGCAGTGTATCTCCACTCTGGACAATATAAGAATTCCGCCGAAAAATAGGAGATTTATCCATTTGTGAACGAGAAAGTGTTCCAAGATTACGTGGAGGGGAGCCCATAACGCGACCATCAGAAGAAGTTATCCTATCTTGATGTGGAAAATTATAGGGGGAATTATCATCTCCCCACGAATCATCGCTTGATTCCACAGGTGGCAATTCAGTGCTTTGTATCATACCACTACCGTATGATAGCATTCGCGGGTCTGTATACATAGTGCTTGATATATTTGATTGAGATGATACCGTACGATGAGAGAACGTATTGGAAAAACGCTGTGTACCAGAACTACAACCAGCAACAATAGTTACCACCGCTAACAAAGTTATTCTCTGAAAATTATGCTGGAAAATATTATCCAAAGCTTTTAGACACATCGTTTTGCTCACTCATCAATAATCAACTCACTCCATTAAAGCTTTTTTAAATTACCGAAGAGTTAAAATGAGATGTTTTATTCATAAATATCTTTATATAAGATCAAAATGAACTTAACGTAGACAATTTGCAGAAACTTCTTAGCTTGTAAAAATTAAAGTATCTCCGCAATGCCTTTAATAAAAGGTTGGTAACGCACTTGGAACAGTTCTAAACACTCAAATCGACTACCAATTTTTGTATAGCGCGTCACCGTTTGTACCCCTTCGTCAGGTCCTATCGCCTGAATGAGAATTCCATTTTCAGCTAAAAGTTCTAAAAATTCCTTTGGTTCATCAAAACGTGATGGCCAAATAAGAATGCGATCAAATGATCCTAAGCCTGTCACGCTATGACTTCCATCAATCTGCCGTATAACAATATTTTCAATTCCTAAAGTTTGAAATTTTTGGCGTGCTAAATCAACAAGCGTTTTATAACGATCAATCGTTGTCACACGGTCACTCAGACATGCCATAAGAGCAGTACAAAAACCAGATCCTGTACCAATTTCTAAGACACGATGCCTTTTTTTCAACGATAATGCCGAAAGAATTAAGAGTTGTTCTTCCAAACGTTCCATATATTCACCACACTCAAGGGGAATAACTTTATTATCATAAGCACTATTGAACCAAGGAGCAGCAACAAACTGTTGACGCGGAATTTTCTCTAATGCCGAAAAAAATCGCACGTCATCAATGCCTTTGCTACGCATTTTCAGTACAAGAGCGGCTAACTCCTCACGAAATTGTAAAATACCCTTTTGCCCCATAGTATCATTCAATCTCCAATGGAGGTACACTTTTATCATACTGACAAACTGCTTCTTTTAAAATGGCAAAAACTTGCGTCTGTGTATCATCACCTCTTGGCAATAAACGCATATTGTCTCTCCTTTCGTAAAATTAAGCAGTAATACAGCGCATGCCTCCCATATAAGGTTGTAAAACATCTGGAATAATAATTGATCCATCAGCCTGTTGATAATTTTCAAGTACAGCAATAAGACAACGTCCAACAGCCGTACCAGAACCATTAAGGCTATGAACAAAATGCAATTTTTTATCGCCGTCTTTACGATAGCGCGCATTCATACGACGACCTTGAAAATCTCCACAAACTGAACAGCTAGAAATTTCACGATAACATTCTTGACCAGGAAGCCAAACCTCGATGTCATAGGTTTTACGCGCTGCAAACCCCATATCACCCGTAGAAAGAACCACTGTGCGAAAAGGCAAACCAAGCCGTTTTAATATATCTTCTGCACATTCCGTCATACGTTCCAATTCAATTAAAGACTGCTCTTCACTGGTAATCGAGACCATTTCAACTTTCCAAAATTGATGCTGACGCAACATACCGCGCGTATCACGACCGGCTGCTCCCGCCTCTGAACGAAAACAGGGAGATAAAGAAGAAAATCGCAGTGGTAAATCTGATATTTCAAAAATTTCATCGTTGACCAAATTGGTTAATGGCACTTCTGCTGTGGAAATAAGCCATCGACCATCTGTTGTACGAAAAAGGTCTTCAGCAAATTTCGGTAATTGTGCTGCTCCGTAAACAATCTCATCACGAACAAGAAGAGGTACTGAGACTTCTGTGTAACCATTCTCATTGACATGCACATCAAGCATAAATTGGCCTAATGCTCGTTCTAGCCGTGCTAACGCCCCTGAAAGTACTGTAAAACGTGTTCCAGACAAACGACTAGCTCGTTCAAAATTCATCTGTTTGAGATCTTGACCAAGATCAAAATGTTCCTTTGGTGTAAAATTAAATATTGGAGGTGTACCAAAATGTCGAATGACGACATTATCACTTTCATCTTTACCTTCTGGAACATCATCTAATGGAATATTTGGAAGTGCTGAAAGAATTTTCTCAAGACTCTCCGTCAGCTGTTTTTCTTCCACTGTTGCAGAGGAAAGAAAAGCTTTAATCTCTTCAACTTCAGCTCTAAGACGTTCAGCCATTTGCTGATCCGATACCGCTAAAGCCTGTCCTATTTCCTTTGAAACAGCATTGCGACGTTCCTGCGCCAATTGCACCTTAGCAATATGCGACCGACGTGCAAGATCAAGTTGTATTAACCTTTCAGCTTGTGGCTCAAGACCTCTACTTACGAGTGCTTTATCTAATTTCTCAGGATTGTCACGAATCCACTTAATATCAAGCATAAAAATTCCTCATTTATATTGTTTTTATTCATTCCTTATCGCATAAGATTATACACTTTTCTTAAGCGGATTTTCTTCTCTTTTCTATACTGTAAGCAATTAAAATTGAAATCTCGTAAAGTGCTATCGTTGGTAAAGCCACTGCAAACATCGTAAAAAAATCCGACGGCGTTATGATTGCCGCAATAATAAAAGAGAGCAAAATAGCCCATTTTCGTTTAGACACCAAATCATGAGACGTTAAAAATCCAATTTTTGTTAAAAGACTGATGACAAGAGGTAATTGAAAAATCAAACCAAAAATTAGGATAAATGATGTCATAAAGCCCAAATAATCAGAAATACGCACTATAAACTCTATTTTTAAATGAACATCTGGAAGAAATTGTTGAGAAAGGCTAAACCATAGTATTATTGGCGCTAATAGACCATAAACAAACGCTCCCCCAATACAAAATAAAATAGGCCCCCCAATGAGAAATGGTAAAAAAGCCATCCGCTCATTTTTATAAAGCCCTGGTGCAATAAAACTATAAAACTGAAAAGCCGTATAGGGAAAAGATAAAATAATTCCCCCAAAAGCAGAAAGCTTCATCTTCGTTAAAAAAGTTTCCCATACTTGCGTTGATTGCAAACGAATACCCTCAGGATTACCCCCTGCTATTTTCATTGCCCACTGATATGGCCATAGTAAAAAATTTAAGATATAATCTTTAACAAGAAAACACATCATAAAAGCGATCATAAATGCAACCAAGGCAGCAATAATTCGCTGACGAAGTTCAATTAAATGTTCTAAAAGTGGTGCCATATGGGCATCAACTTCATCTTTCTTAGCATTCATGACATATCTTCTTTATCTTTATCTTTAGGGGAAACAAAAATGTTTTCAGAATGATGAGAAGCTATAGAAACTGTTATATCTTTCTTGATTACGTTTTGATCACATTCCAAAATTTCTTTACCTTTTTTTGATTTATGATGTGTTTCCTTAACATCCCAATTATCGTGGATATCCTCTAATATATTTTGAGTGGGATCAAAAGTTTCTGCCAACTTCTTGCTTGAATCGCTAATATCCGAACATACTTTTTGCAAATCATCGCGCTCGATTTGTTTTATTACATCATCAAACTGATGACGAAGTTCATTTGCTGTTGAATACACATACGCTCTTATCTTTGCTACTGTCTTTAATATTTTAGGTAAATCTTTTGGTCCAACGACAATGATGAGAACAAGTAAGATTACGATAAACTCTGGTCCGTCAATCCCAAACATCTCTTAATTCGACTTTCTCATCAAAAAATATTGCACAATGATGATTGCGTTTTTGTTACTGTTTTTTAGCAACAGATGTTTTGCTTTTTTTAGAAGCAGAAGAAACCTTTCTGCGCGCTGTTGCATGTTTTACCGATAACGGTTGAGATTGTTGAGATTCTACATCAATCATTTGGGAAGTAGGAGCCATTTCAACTTTATCCTCAATGCCGTCATCTTCTTCTTTCATATTTTTTTTGAAGGCTTTAATTCCTTTAGCAACATCGCCCATTAATTCAGAAATTTTACCGCGACCGAAAAGCACAAAGATAATCAATAAAATTATAATTAAATGCGTTGGTGAAAAAATATTACCCATTATTCTCTCTAACTTTATGCTTTTAAATTTGATTTCATTTATCCATGCTTCCTCTGAAGAATGTATCAAATATAATATCTTACTTATATATTTTCTTCTTAACTTAAAAGCAATTACACGCTTTTATTGCAAAAAGAACTTTTTATCCTCTCATCCTTTTTTAGCGTATTATAACACAAACCATTCAAAAATGATAAACCACTTCATACAAAGTTCAAAACACTTAAAAACTTTTCTAAAATAACTTCATCTGATCTCTTAGGTTACTCATCTTCCTGTAAATACTATAGCCAATGTCTTTCCTTTTAAACAATGCTTTACATATCATTACAAACATTTCCGCCAAATTATCCTTTACTGATAAAAATCATAACATGCTGTAAAACATTTTACGTATTCAATTAAAAAAATCAGAAAGAAAAATCTCTAAAAAACTTTCTTAACACATCATCAGTCTCTTCAAAAACGATCATCTTACGCACAACATTTATTCTTTGCGTTGGGGTGGAAATTTTATCATCCATTATTCCATATACAATACGAAATATGAGCCATCATAGCATTCAATTAAATATCTGGCGTGTAAATAAAACTATTAGCGGAAAGAGTAAAAATGTACTTTATGAACCAACTCAAGTGCCAAGAGGTATGGCAATACTGCTAAAAAATAAAAAAGGTACCAGCTTGTGCCTTTATTCAGTAAAATACCTCCATATAACCAGCTCTCTAAACCACTGTATGCTCTAACTATTACAAGTCTCCGGATTCTGGGCATGCGTTCTCATAATATCATGTGTTTAACCTATCTCAGTATTGAAAACAGAATGGGCATGAATAGAAAATTACATTCAATCAAAAGCATGGTATCGAAGCATAATCCATATAAAAAGAATTTCTTATCCTAGCCTTTTTTATAAGATTACCTCATAAAGTCGCTCGATAATACAGTGTTAGAGATAGATAAACCTATTTACTTTAGTTTAAAATTCCTCATTTTGATTGAGATAGCTTGCAGAGCACATATCAATTTTCAAAAGTTTTATTTTAGCATCATACACAATAACCTAGCTATTTAGCGTGTATAATGTAAAGCTTTGGCTCCGCTTAAAGCAATGAAATTCATTCACACTTTTACAAAAATCTATCACTATAACACCAGCACTTTATTGCTCTATCCATAATTTTACGCTTGCTAAAAAACTTATAAATGTAACAATGTTTTTATCAACCATTTGAAATTCTTTAATCTTTAAACAAGCAAATTGATGAATGAATTTGAAAGATACCCTTCAATTTTTCAACAAACTTCACTAATATTCTCGTTAATTGAGTTTTTTTATAGTTTTCCTGAAAGAGTCCGCGGTCATAAAAAAATTCTCTTACAACATAAATATCTCTATTGAAATGTTTTGTCTCTTCTTGTCTATCTTTCATATAAAAAAATTAAAATTTTAACGATTAATCTCATAGTATAAAAATAGCCTTGTGAATAAATGCTCTAATGACATTAATATTTTTTCTGTAGTGTATAATTTGGGAGTGAGGGTATTGTTTGATTTCTACAAGAGTATTTTTATGGATATCAATTCTATTATTCTATGCTAATAATCCGGTACAGTTATACATATGATAGAGTTTACTCCATGAATTATCGGCATATTTATCATGCTGGCAATTTTGCTGATGTTTTTAAACACATTATTGTCACTCGCATTGTAGAATATCTCAAACGCAAAGAAAAAGCTTTTCGCGTTATAGATACGCATGCTGGAATCGGTATTTATGACCTTTCTTCTTTAGAAGCACATAAAACAGGAGAGTGGCGCGAAGGTGTCCAACGACTTTTTTCAACTCCTATCCCAGAAGATTTAAGAACACTCCTTTGTCCATGGTGTGATATCATTGATGCCCTCAATAAAGGGGAAAAAGAAATTGTATTTTATCCTGGATCTCCTGTTCTTATTCGTCAATTATTACGGAAACAAGATCGCCTCACCGCAATAGAATTGCACAATGAAGATTATCATATTTTAGCAAAAAACTTTGCAGGAGATTATCAAACAAAAGTTCTGCATTTAGATGGTTGGCTTTCCTTAAATGCTCATGTACCACCAAAAGAAAAACGTGGTTTTATCCTTGTTGACCCTCCCTTTGAAAAAGCTGGAGAGTTTTCCCGCCTTATTGATGGATTAACGAAAGCCTATCGTCGCTTTTCTGGAGGAATCTACGCTTTATGGTATCCTGTTAAATATGACAAAGAAATTGAAAGTTTTCTTCACGCGCTTTATCAAACCGGAATTCCTAAGATTCTACAGCTTGAAATGCGTATCCGAAAAAATTCAAGTCCACCGACAATGAATGGAAGTGGTATGATTATTATTAACCCTCCCTACCTTTTGGAAGAAGAAATGAAAAAACTCAGCCCCTTTCTTATCAACCGTCTTGGACAAGATGAAAATGCCAAAATAACGCATAAGTGGCTTCAAAAAGAACATCTATTATTTTAGATCTTTCTCTAATATTTTTCCTAAATCAAATATCATGTTGTAAAATACAAAGGCATTAAATGATAAAGTTCTTTGATTCTTTGGATAATATCAACATATTATAATGGTAAGCTAATAACGATCAGCGTGAATTATTTTTTTTAGAAAGCCTATCCTCTTAATCATCATGGATTTCTTATTTCAATCATTTTAATGGATAAATTGGGCAAATTCATAAAGCTGTCTTAGAATAACAACTCTCATATTTTTTATGAAAGATCGGCTCTCTAAAATCACACTCTTATGTTATAAGATATTATTTATAGAAAAAAATATAAAGACATAAATAATCATTATTTAACAAAAAAGAATATTTCATATATTAAACAAACAACATATTCGTAATAAACGGAATGGTCCTGAAAAATAATACAAATTGTCCGCAAAATGAACGGGAAAATCTTTCTTTTCTCTCTAATATTACATGGCATAATGCTAATCAAAGCAATGAGAAAAATCAATTCCAAGGTATCAAGTTCATACAAGAGTTTGTTAGACACCTTCCGCATAAGCCAGGGGTTTACCGGATGATTGGTGAAAATGGTGATATTCTTTATGTTGGCAAAGCCCGTAATCTCAAAAAACGTGTTTCAAGCTATACACGTGAACAAGGACACAATAATCGTATTACCCGCATGATTCGTGCAACATATCATATGGAATTTATTGTCACCCATACAGAAACAGAAGCACTCCTTTTAGAAGCCAATCTCATCAAAAGATTGCATCCACATTTTAATGTACTCCTACGTGATGATAAAAGTTTTCCTTATATTATGATTACAGATGATCATCAAGTGCCTGCACTTTACAAACATCGTGGTGCTCGAACACGAAAAGCTCACTATTTTGGTCCTTTTGCTTCTGCTGGTGCAGTGACACAAACAGTTCATATTTTACAACGCGCCTTTTTATTACGAACCTGTACTGATTCAGTTTTTGAAAACCGTACACGCCCCTGTTTGCTTTATCAAATTAAGCGATGTTCTGCACCTTGTACTCATGAAATTAGTGACAGTGATTATAAAGAACTGGTGAAAGGAGCAAAAGCGTTCCTTTCGGGAAAAGATCAATCTATTAAAAACGATATGGTTCAAGCTATGCATAAAGCCGCAGAAAATCTTGATTTTGAACAAGCAGCTTCCTATCGTGACCGCTTATCAGCCCTTTCTCACATACAAAGCCATCAAAGTATTAATCCTCAAACGATAAAAGAAGCGGATGTATTTGCAATTGCGCAAAAAGAAGGAATGACCTGTATTCAAGTGTTCTTTTTTCGCATGGGGCAAAATTGGGGAAACCGTGCCTATTTTCCTAAAGCAGATCCCTCTTTTTCCCGCACTGAAATTTTAGCGAGTTTTCTTGCCCAATTTTACGATGATAAACCACTTCCTAAAAGCATCCTTTTATCTGAAGAAATTGAAGAAAAGACACTTCTTACAGAGGCATTTAGTCTTAAAGCAAATCACAAAGTGTCCCTCTCTTTACCTAAACAAGGTGAACGAAAAACTCTTGTTAATCGTGCCTATCTCAATGCTCATGAAGCACTTGAACATAAGCTTTCTGAAACAGCCACCCATACAAAATTGCTTCAAGGTCTTGCTAAAACATTCCAACTACCTTTTCCTCCACGCCGGATAGAAGTCTATGACAATTCTCATATCATGGGAACAAATGCTGTAGGAGCTATGATTGTTGCTGGTCAAATGGGATTTATTAAAAATCAATATCGAAAATTCAACATTCGCTCAACAGATATCACGCCTGGCGATGATTTTGGCATGATGAAAGAAGTGATTAAACGAAGATTTTCACGCCTTATCAAAGAGTATGATCTGCCAAATAGAAGTCATGACATAAAAGATGATGATCTTTTTCCCATTTGGCCTGACCTTATCTTAATCGATGGTGGTGAAGGACAAATCAACAGCGTACATGCAATACTTGCTGAATTACAATTAAATGATCTCTTCACAGTTGTTGGAATCGCCAAAGGTGTTGACCGTCATGCGGGACGTGAACGATTTTTTATAAAAGGTATTCCCCCCTTTACACTTCCTCCACGTGATCCTATCCTCTATTTTTTGCAACGTCTGCGTGATGAAGCACACCGTTTTGCGATTGGAACTCATAGGATAAAACGAAAAAAAGCAACATTCAAAAACCCACTTGATGAAATCGAAAATATCGGTCCGACAAGAAAGCGTGCATTGCTTCATCATTTTGGAAGTGCCAAAGCTGTTGCTAGTGCCTCATTTGAAGATTTAAAAAAAGTTACGGGAATCTCTATGACAATTGCACAAAAAATTTATAACCATTTTCATGAAAAATAGGCTTGTTTCATAACCTTCGCCTTGTTACGTTTAGGAAATATATTCTCTTTCAAAAGAATTAAAAATGGCTCCATGAAAAATCATACTTTTTCTTTTCCAAATATTTTAACTTATGCACGAATTGTTGCAGTCCCAATGGTTGTTGCATGCTTTTTTTTAGAAGGGCGACTACAATCAAGTGATATCACTCGCTGGATTGCTGTTTCTATTTTTATCGTTGCATCCATTACTGACTTTCTTGACGGTTACCTTGCTCGTATTTGGGAACAAACATCCAATATTGGTCGCATGTTAGATCCAATTGCCGATAAACTTCTCGTCTCTGCTTGTTTGCTCTTGCTTGCCGCAGACAGTACCATCGCTGGGTGGACACTATGGGCAGCTATTATCATTCTTTGCAGAGAAATTCTTGTATCAGGATTACGTGAATATTTGGCTGAGTTAAAAGTTAGTGTTCCTGTCTCTCGTCTTGCAAAATGGAAAACTTTTGTACAGATGATCGCTATTGTATTTCTTTTAGCTGGACCAGCCGGTAATAAAATTTTCCCTTACACAGTAGAGTTTGGCATTACTATGTTGTGGATTTCTGCCCTCCTTACATTGTGGACAGGGTGGGATTATTTTCGTGCAGGTTTAAAACACGTTATCCTATGAAGAGTATGGAGATTTATAATGATAATTTATCTTTTTGTACTTAAATAAGAGATAAGAATAGCATAAGATTGATTTATTTTTATTAATGATAAATCAATCAAACACTGTTTTGCACATTACAAATAAGGGGGACGTGTAGATAAAAACTCTTCAGAAAAGAGTAAATAGGCTTTATATTTTCGTAAAAGCAGCTGTAATATTAAAAGCTAAAAAAACGATTAATGCTCTATATGCTTTCAAAAAAATCTATAATCTTATAAGCAAAAAACCGAAACATAGTGTTTCGGATTTTTGCTTCTTATATACGCTTTATTAACCAACAATTTCTACCTCAGGAAACCAAAAGGCGATTTCTGTTTTTGCCGTTTCAGCACTATCGGATCCATGGACAGAATTTTCGCCAATCGATAAAGCATGAACCTTACGAATTGTCCCTTCTTCTGCATCACTAGGATTCGTAGCCCCCATTACTTCACGGTTTTTAGCTATTGCATTTTCACCTTCCAAAACTTGTACAACGGTTGGACCAGAAGACATGAATTCAACCAATTCACTAAAAAAAGGACGTTCTTTATGAACAGCATAAAATTTTTCAGCCTCACGTTTGCTCATCCAGACACGTTTAGACGCAATAACACGTAGCTCCGCATCCTCAAGCATTTTAGTAATTGCGCCAGTCAAATTACGACGGGTTGCGTCTGGTTTAATCATCGAAAAAGTACGCTCTAAAGCCATTTAACCACCTTTATTTCATTTATAATATTCTCTAGCCATTTCTATAGCGAGCAAGGAGCCCTTTGCCAAGTGACTCTGCAAAATTCTATACAAATTCTCAAAAATATAGAATGAATTATAAAGAAGACTTTAATAAAAACACCTGCAATTGCTCATCCCATCATAAAGATGCGCTACCGCTCCTTAGCAAATGTTGAACTTCTTTTATATTCCTCAACGCTTTCCATCAAAATTATCATTGAGATCAATTAAAAAATAACCATATCGTTAGAAACTATAGCGTACACCTAAAACACCCTGAAGGGACTGTTTTGTTTTACGCCCTTTAATATAATGTGCCTCACCATATAACTTTAACTTCTCACTCACTAAACTGCTTAAACCTATTCCTAATTTACCTGCATTCCCCGATAAGTCAGTGGTAAATGGATGGCGTTGATTAATTAACGTTTGATTGTCATCTTTATTCTCACGCAACCATGCTGCTGTAATATACGCAAGCGATGAGGAATCCATGTGTGAACCAA
This sequence comes from Bartonella sp. AA168HLJHH, assembly GCF_042197365.1. Taxonomy (NCBI): domain Bacteria; kingdom Pseudomonadati; phylum Pseudomonadota; class Alphaproteobacteria; order Hyphomicrobiales; family Bartonellaceae; genus Bartonella; species Bartonella sp. AA168HLJHH. The sequence goes on from NZ_JBHIRS010000002.1 coordinate 57,703, forward strand.
ATTCATACCCTAAAGATAAACCAACCTCACTGCGTAATGAAGTGAATGGACGCATGTCACCTGTCATATCATTCGATAACTTGATTTCTTTACCCTCAACTTGTAACCATGTAAATTGTCCATAAGGCTGTAACCAACTGTTCTTTGACGTCTTAAGTCGATAACCAGCTTCAAAGGAAGTTCCCAATGCCCTTTGAGTATATGTTCCTTCAATCTCTAAACCATTCGTTGAAACGGCTTTTAGAGTATTTTGATAATGATTGTATTTTAAAATACCATCGAGATACCATCCACTATGATCAAAATAAGTGACATAAGCACCAATACCATAAGTATTGATTCCACTGTTACCCCCCCGTGCATGCGCAACACGGGCACGATCATAACTGCCAAAACCACCTATATAAAACTCTCCATTTTCCCACTCGCTTAAACCATTGATCCCCAAAACGATACCGGTCTGATCCAGTTTAAAATCTATATGCTCTGTAGCAATGCTCTCTTTAGATTTAATCGCATAGGTCCATAAAGCTGCATTCTTTTTACTTTTATCTAGAATTCCTCTTCCCGCACGTACGGTTTGCATTTCATTGTGAAAAATCATCGCTGGAGCCGCAGACATAGACAATACCGCATCTGTAGAGGGAGTGGTCAAAAAGTGAGAAACTGAAAGTTTCTCACTCAATTGTGGAAAAGGGTGTTCTTTATGAACTGGACGCAAAGTCATTTGATCGGCTAAAGATTGAGAAGAGGTTGAAACAGCAGTTTGTTGTTTTTCATCAGAAAAAGGATGAGGACCTGATGGAGGTAACGCTACAAGAGTCTGATTTTCTTGAGAGGGAGATACAGAAACACTAGAGACATTCTGTGCCCCTCTTAAATGACGTGGAGGTCGTGGTTTAGCTGGTTGTTTTATAGTAGGTTTACGAGAGCCTGTATTTTTTTCTCTAGAAGAAGCACCTTGATCAGATAATGCAAGAGGAATCTTCGTTTTCTTGTTTACACACTGTGCTTCAGTATTCGAACGTGTCGTACCTCCAGAGGCTCTTCCTAAATACCAAATTGTAGCACTACCACTAGAATCAGCACATCTATCTCTCTTTAGCAATTGATATTGATAGGCCCCACCATCAACAGCTGTAATATCCTTACCCGAAAGGTCTGCCAGAGTAAAATTAGCGCCTCCATTGTGGCTTCTATCGGTAATTAAATTAATCCCTGTGACCAAACTATTCTTTTGTGAGAGAAGACCTGTAATTTCACGACCAGAATCTGCAACGCTTATTTTGTGATTACCGGCGCCCTCATCAATCGATAAGTAATCACTCGAATCCCCCGTAGCACTAATATTGAATCGAAAATGTAAACTCCCTGAAAGTTTCTCAACATGAAGTGAAATATGTCGTGGATCATACGGTATAGAAGTAAAAATAACAGTCCCATTTTGCCCCCCTAAATCTTCAATTTCAATCTGAGGTTTTTCTCCCATATTCCGTTCACCAACCTCAAATATTGTTTCATCCACTCTGTCCTTTATAGGAATTTTTTTCTTAGTCGTATGATTTGTCCTATCACCAGCGAATAAATAAAGTTCTCCGTGATCATTGATCCTTACTTCTCCAAGGACCTCTTGTACACCAACATGGAACCACGATTTAGCAAAGTTGTTAACAGTCAGACCATCCACAAACCCTTCAGGATATACAACTTGAATAGCATGATCTTTCAAATTAGTAGCATAAGATTCTCCTAACGCTAAGACGTGCTGTCTCCCATTCCCAGAGACCTCAGCATACATTGATTTTCCCCCCTCTTTTCTTTGTCCTGCATAAAGATTTTGTTCTCCGTTATCTCCCACTTTCGTATACCAACCCCACGCTCCATCATACACATTCTGCTGTCCAACTGTTCCACCATCCCCAGTAACTGTGGAATTATATGCACTACTTTTTCTCTCCACGCTTGTAAGATCAATATATGGCTCTTCATGAATAAACTGCTGACCTCCCAAAATTTTGGCGTTCATTGCAATTCCTGCCCGTGTAACTATTTGCATCCCTCCTTTTTTAATAGTGGAACCTACAGAACTTTCTCCATTTTCAACAAGCTCTACATCACCATATTCAATCGTAATATTATTTTTGAAAAAACTAGCAATCTGTTCTAATTTTTTTTCTTCCTCTTCTCTATTTCCCACATATGTTGCTCTTGTTAGAACTCTATTCCTACTCTCAACTACACTTGCAGATTGCAAAAGACAACTACTGATCATCAATACTGAAAAACTTAATTTGTATTTATACCGCATTATCCACACTCCACTCTCAATTATTTAGAAAAATATCCCGCGGCCACATAGGTAGCTCGGTTTAGATTGTATCATAATGTGTTTTATTTATGTCTAAATACAATTTTTTAGTGTATTTTTTAATTTAAGCAACTTTAAGTTGTTTATCTATAAGCCACTAAAAAACTCTAACTTAAGGCAGAAAAATTGAATAAAATTCAAATGTTCACTTAAATTCAAGGAATAATTTGCATATCTGGAATTATAGATGAAAAAAAATGCTCGTGCCCTTTAATGGAGCCCCTCTTCACGTAAAACAAAACGCCATTGGGTTGTACATTCACACACTTGTTTTAAAGAGACATCTCTCAATGCACTCAAGCCCATTTCGCCACGTCATCCATGAATGATATACCGGTAAAGCCATTGAACTCCCAATCTTTACACTTATGAAGAAGCGAGCCGATATCATCATACACTTTTCCAGCCCTAAAATGTTGCAACGCGACACCCTTTGGTACTTGAGGCAGTGTATAAGAGGTATTTTTAGTTCTTTCTTGTACAATTTTTATCCACGCAGGCTTCCCTGCTTGTGACGTGCAAGAAAATGGTTTTGATTGATTCAACATAAACAGATTTGGAATGAGAGAATCCTATGATTTTCGCGACTCTCATTCAACATGCATAGAAATGAATTATTATTATAAATTCAGTATGTTACCTTTAAAAGAGAGAGTATAAAGACATTTCTACTGTTTGAGAAAGTCCTTACACTCTCGAGAAGACATAGCCGAGCGTTATCTGTTTAAGCTTGCAAAACAATTACATTTGTAAAGTCAATTAGCCGTGTACACACATATTTAGAAACTATAGCGTAATCCTAAAATACCTTGAAGAGCATTCTGAATCTTATGTCCTTTTAGATAATGTGCTTCCGCATAAAGTGTTAGTTTATCATTGACCGAACCGTTTAAACCAATTCCCAATTTACCCGCACTGCCTGATAAATCTGTAATAAATTTATACTGGTTATTAATTGTCGTATAATTATTATTTATATTCTCACGCAACCAAGCTGCCATAATGTAAGCTGTTAATGAAGTTTCTGAACTCACAAAAAATTCATGTCCTGCAGTCAATCCAACTTCACTGCGGAATGAAGTTAATGGGCTTAGATCACCTATCATTCCATTGGAAAGTTTTATTCTTTTACCTTCAACCTGCAAACCTGTTAGCTTGATATAAGGCTGCATCCAAGTATTCTGTGCCGGTTCAAAATAACAGCCAATCTCAAATGATCCACCTATCGCCCACTGATTGTAATGACTTTGAATGGCTAAACCATTCGTTGAGATGGCTTTCAAATCATCCTGGTAATAATTATATTTCAAAACACCATCCATATACCATCCACGACGATCAAAATAAGTTGCGTAAGTTCCAATGCTATAAGAGCTCAGATCACTATCACCACCTCGTGCATGAGAAATACGTATTTGATCATAACTCCCGAAACCACCAACATACAACTCTCCATGCCTTAATTCACTCAACTGATCAGCACCAAAGACTAAACCTGTCTGCCCAAGCTTAAAGTGTGTATGGCCTGTCGCAACACGTTCTCTGCTCTTAATCCCATAAGTCCATAGTTCGATATCCTTCTTATTTCTGTCCCAAATTTTTCTACCATTCCGTATAATTTGCAACTCATTATTAAAAATAAGCCCAGGAACTACGGACAACGTTAACACTGCATCTGTAGAGGGGGTTGTTGATGTTTCTCCAGGAAAAAAAGGATTTGTCGGATCTGGTATAGAAGGTTCTGGTCCACTGAGGCGGTCTGCCGATAAAAACCAAACTTTTCCATTTTCATCCTTTCTTTCTTTCAAATCATACATATAAGTTCCACCATCAATGGCGTTAATTTTTTCACCCTTAAGATCTGTCAGCGTAAAATGCGCTCCACCACTTTGATCCGTAATTAAATCACGCTTATTTGAAAAAGGATCCGTGATTTCAACTCCAGAATCAGCAACACTTATTGTATGTTTCCCAGCGCCTTTCTCAACCAAGAGATAATCACCACGGTTATGGGCAATCGTAGTATTGAACGCGAAATGTAAATTTCCTGAAAGATTATTCACATGAAGCTGAGAATAATATGGATCAGAACCTGTAAACGAAAAAATAACACTCCCTTCACCACTTAATTTTTGTATCAAAGAACTTTTTCCATCAAACTCATCAGTAATAGAGTATAGTTTTGTATCTTTTCCATTTAAAATAATATCTTCTACTGTGGTGCGTTGTTGATCATTCCCAGCATAAAGATGGATCTGCCCAGAATGGTTTACCTGTGTCTTGCCTTCTAATGTTGCTCCAGCATGCACCCATGATTTTGTTTGATCATTCATTGTTAGATTTTTTACAGATCCATCAGTATATATTTCCTGAATAGCACTCTCATTTAAAGTGACTCCAATAGCCTGACCGCCTTTTAAGATACGTTGTTTACCACCACCAAAAACTTCTGTGTGAAATGCAAAACCACCATTTTTTGCACTTTGAGACTTTTGTCCAACTTCTTGGACACCCCCTTGCATAACTTTTGTATTCCAAACTTTTCCGCCATCATATACTTTTTGTTGGCCTAGTGTTTCATCTTGACCATAAATGATAGTATGAGAAGCACTACTGCCTTTAATCTCTCCTCCAATATCCCCCTCCCCGAAAACAAGCTGCTCACCGCCATAAATTTTAGTCCCCTCTACTTTCCCTCCATTTCCAACACTTTGGTGCCCGCCTTCTTTAACAACAGCATTTTTCGAAAAACCTTGTTTTCCCTTTAAAGCCTGAACATTTTCAATTCCACCATGTTCAATTTTACTATTCTCACTGAGTCCTCCTGCATACACATAAAGCTCTGCACCATTCCTTACAGTGTTATTAATGGATCGCCCTGGACTATCAATCTCACCATCATTTGAAATGTATGCTTTACCTTCATTATCAAGGATATAATTTTCTAACATTGCCCCATCTTTAATGGAAATAAGTTCAGGCTTTTTAAGAAATGCAGTATTTTGTTCTTGTGCATTATATCCAGCATTGTCACGATGACTGCTGTCAAGCTCCTGTTGACTCGCAAACACTCTAGCACCCTTATCCATGATAAAATCTCTAGGCTTTTTTAAAAAGTCTAATTCATTGCGCGTTCTTACCATAACATCATTAGAGGCTCCAAGTATGCATCTTGCTGATTTCATATCCTCATTGTATTGATCTTGAAATACTTTATCATTTTCATAACTTGAAGATTGACAAAAAAGTGCTGTTCTCTCCTCATTTGCAGCAGCAGCTTGCACAAAACAGCTGCTCAACATGAGTATCCAAAAATTTCGTTTCCATTTATATTGTAGAGCCATATCCTCCCCCCTTCACGCCTGCATAGACACTGAACGTAATTAGCTCTACAAAACATATTTTCAACCTTAGATTGCAACAATCCTTCTTAAAAATCCTCCTTATCTCATAAAAAACCGTTCTTTACAGTTTTTTAAATACTTTTTTGATCAAGAATATAAGGGCGTTTTTATAGTGCTTCTTTAGCATTTTCTCGGAGTTTTCTTATCAAAGATAAAAAGTAATGCATAATCAAGTATATAAGGGTATACAGTTTATCATGAACAACGAAGCTGCGTGCTCTGAAAAATTGTTCTCTGATGCTGCATTAAAAACTTTAAAAAACTAATCATACATTTAAAGATAACTAAAAAATAACCATATCGTTAGAAACTATAGCGTACACCTAAAACACCCTGAAGGGACTGTTTTGTTTTACGCCCTTTAATATAATGTGCCTCACCATATAACTTTAACTTCTCACTCACTAAACTGCTTAAACCTATTCCTAATTTACCTGCATTCCCCGATAAGTCAGTGGTAAATGGATGGCGTTGATTAATTAACGTTTGATTGTCATCTTTATTCTCACGCAACCATGCTGCTGTAATATACGCAAGCGATGAGGAATCCATGTGTGAACCAAATTCATACCCTAAAGATAAACCAACCTCACTGCGTAATGAAGTGAATGGACGCATGTCACCTGTCATATCATTCGATAACTTGATTTCTTTACCCTCAACTTGTAACCATGTAAATTGTCCATAAGGCTGTAACCAACTGTTCTTTGACGTCTTAAGTCGATAACCAGCTTCAAAGGAAGTTCCCAATGCCCTTTGAGTATATGTTCCTTCAATCTCTAAACCATTCGTTGAAACGGCTTTTAGAGTATTTTGATAATGATTGTATTTTAAAATACCATCGAGATACCATCCACTATGATCAAAATAAGTGACATAAGCACCAATACCATAAGTATTGATTCCACTGTTACCCCCCCGTGCATGCGCAACACGGGCACGATCATAACTGCCAAAACCACCTATATAAAACTCTCCATTTTCCCACTCGCTTAAACCATTGATCCCCAAAACGATACCGGTCTGATCCAGTTTAAAATCTATATGCTCTGTAGCAATGCTCTCTTTAGATTTAATCGCATAGGTCCATAAAGCTGCATTCTTTTTACTTTTATCTAGAATTCCTCTTCCCGCACGTACGGTTTGCATTTCATTGTGAAAAATCATCGCTGGAGCCGCAGACATAGACAATACCGCATCTGTAGAGGGAGTGGTCAAAAAGTGAGAAACTGAAAGTTTCTCACTCAATTGTGGAAAAGGGTGTTCTTTATGAACTGGACGCAAAGTCATTTGATCGGCTAAAGATTGAGAAGAGGTTGAAACAGCAGTTTGTTGTTTTTCATCAGAAAGAGGATGAAGACTTCCTGAACCTAAGACTTCAATAACGTGACTTCCAAGAGAGGAAACAGTTGGAGATACAAAAGCTGGAGATCTTTGATTCAAGTTTTGGCGGTTTTTTCTTCGACGTGGCAATTTAATAACACGCGCTTGTGGTGCTGCAATAGTTGAAAGAGAAGAAACTGATTGATTTTGATTTAAATGCCGCATAGATCTGCTTCTACTACGTGGTAAACTGTTGAGAAATGAAACATTATCAATAAATACTGCAGATAAATACCAAACTTTTTCACCCCCATCCTCATCAATTCTCTGTTTTAAACCATACGTATAGGTTCCGCCATCAATAGTTTTAACATTTGCACCAGAAAAGCTTCTCAGGGTAAAATGTGCGCCACCACTTTGATCAAAAATTAAATCAAGTCCTGCTGAAGAAGGATCAACAATTTCAATACCAGAATCTACGACACTTATTGTATGAAAACCACTCCCATTCTCAATAAAGAGGTAATCACCTTTTTTTTCTGCAAGGCTAACATTAAAGTTAAAATGTAGACTCCCTGCTAGATTATCAATGTAAAGCTGAGAGTAATATAAATCATCTTCAAAAGAGGTAAAAATGACTTTTCCTACACCGCTTAACTGCTGAATGCGTGTACTTTTGTCGTCAAACCCACGAGCAACGGAGTATAATTGAGCGTCTTCTCCATTTAATTCAATGTTTTCTACTATAGTTTGTTGACCATCGTCTCCAGCATCAAGATGGAGCCCACCAAAATCCTGAACTTTTATTTCTCCTCCTAATATTGCACCAGGAGAAATCCATGAATTAGCATTACCTTCAATCGTTAGATTCTTTACAATTCCACCTGCATAGACTTCTTGAACACCACCAGTGCGTAAAATGACTGTATTTGCTTCACCTCCTGCTAAAACACGCTGCACACCCTCTGAAAAGATTTCAGCATTTACAGCTAAACCGCCGGCTTTTTCTGCAAAGTTATCATCATTAGGAAACCACTTAGCAAGAGTTTGTACTCCTCCACTCATCACTTTTGTTTCCACAGCCATCCCATCATCATATACATTCTGCTGTCCCAGCGTATCACCTTGACCATAAAGTGTCGTGTTATAAGCACTGCTCCCCACAATTCCACCATTTACATAACCATTTCCGAAAACAAGCTGCTCCCCACCATAAATTTCAGCTCTCAATGCAGAGCCTCCCCCCTCCACTTTTTGTTTTCCACCCTCGTAAATAATCGTAGATTCTGAGACCCCCTGTTCCCCTACAATCTCAGTACCACCATTTTCAATGGTTGTATTTTTACTGAAACCACCAGCTTCAACATAAAGTCTTCCTGATCCCTGAATTGTATTATTAATAGACTTCTTAAGAACACCTTGCTCTCCATCATCAGAGACATAAACTACGTTATCATCACCGAGCAAAGAGCTTTGTAGAATTCCTCCTCCTTCCCCAATGCTGTAATGAATTACATCAGAGATACTAAAATCTTTTGCCGACGTCATATTTTCTTCTTTTTCAGGAAGCTTATCTATAGGCGACTCCACATGAGGTGAAGGAATTACAGGAGCAGAAGTTATTTGTGATATAGCCAAAGACCAAGTCTTTCCCCCATTATCATCTTTTGTCTTTAAGCCATACATGTAGGCTCCACCATCAATCGTACTCGTCTCTTCACCAGAAAAATCTGTCAGAGTAAAATGCGCATTTCCGCTTTGAACATGAATTAAATCAAGCTCCAAAACTAAATTCTGATCTTGTAGAGGAGAATTGGTAATTTCAACACCAGAATCGATAACACTTATGGTGTGATTACCTGATCCTTGTTTTATCAGAAGATAATCACCGCGCTGTTCTGCAAAATTAGTATGCAACCTAAAATGTAAACTCCCTGAAAGATCATTGATCTCAAGTTTAGAGTAATGTGGATTAAACACGGTAGAAGTAAAAATAACACGACCATTCCCACTCAGATTCTCAATCAAAGAACTTTCACCATCTATATTAGAGGCAATCGCGTACAATTTTGTATCTCTGCCATTTAAGACAATTTTTTCTACTTCAGTACGAGATTGCTCTGCACCAGCATAAAGATAAATCCGTCCAGAATCATTAACCGTTGTCTTTCCTTCCAATGTTGCGCCACTATGTAACCACGATTGTGCTTGATCCTTAACGGTTAAATCTTTTACATAACCTCCTAAATCTATTGCCTGAAAAGCACTCCCTTCTAAAAGAACGCCAATCGCGATTCCTCCCGCTAAAACATGTTGCTGTCCACCAGAAAAGACCTTCGTATCAAAGGCAAAACTGCTATACTCGTCTAGATCCTCTTCTCCATAAAGATTTTGTATCCCTCCTTCCATGATCTGTGTGTTAAAAACCTCTCCATCATCATACACATTCTGATATCCTCGCACTCCATTCTCACCAGAAACGATAGTGTCATAGGCGCTGCTCCTCACCATCGCACCTTTAATATCAGACTTTCCTGAAACAAATTGCTCACCTCCGTAAATTTTAGCCCCTTCAGCTTTTCCCCCCTCTTTAACCTTTTGTTGCCCACCTTTATGAACAATAGTATCCTGTGAAAGACCCTGTGTTTTAATAAGCTCAGTGCCACCTCTTTGAATTGTCGTATACAAGCTAAAACCACCGCTATAAACGGAAAGCTTTCCACCATCTTTAACTGTATTACTAATTGAAGTTTCTCCATTGCTATCAACTTCCTTGCTACTCGTGTCAAAGCTAGGATCTGCAATAGAAACAGTTGCTCCTTGATCAATTGTGAGTTCTGTAAGTAAATCACTTGATGAACCAGTATATGGTTTCAATACACTATCAAAAACTTGAGAAGTTGTCTCATCAATGGTGTGGTTTGTATCTAAATACCAAATTTTACCAGTACCCTTATTGTTTCTATGTTGCAAACTGTACCGATAGGTTCCGGCATCAACAGTTCCGATTTTTTCACCAAAAGTGTTTGTCAGAGTAAAATGGGCATTTCCGCTGCGATCAGTAATTAATTTAAGCTTTTTGTAAGAAGAATTTGTAATTTCACGCCCAGAATCAGCCACACTTATTGTGTGAGAACCAGAGCCCCTTTTTTTAATCACAAGATAATCACTAAGCTGCTTGGCAAAATTGATATTAAAATCGAAATGTAAAGAACCTGAAAGATCATCAATATTAAGCTGAGAATAATGCTTATCAGCCCCAGAAGATGTAAAAATAACTCTGCCATTTCCTTTTAAATTCTTAACATTAATCTCAGGTTTTTTGCCGTTATCTTCAGACGCAATAATGTATAGTTTGGTATCTTCTCCATTTAAATTAAGATTTTCTACTTCCGTAACAGCTTCACCATTTCCAGCATAGAGATAGAGGTTGCCAAAATCATTAACATTTGTATTTTCACCTAATATCGCACCAGCAAAACCCCGTGACCTTGCTTGATGATTAATAGTTAGATTATCCGCATATCCAGAATCATATATATTCTGAATAGCTCTATCGTATAAAGTAACTTCACTCGCATTCCCTCCTGCAAAGATATTCTGCATACCATTTTTAAAAAGTTCAGTACTCAGTGCAAAAGCCCCCTCATTAATTGTAAAATCTTCATCTTCTATATCGGCTGTATCAGCATCTTCTGAGAAACCGTTATGAAAATTCTCTTTACCATCAAGATTCTGGATACCTCCTTTCATAACCTTTGTGTCAACAGCCATCCCCCCACTATAAACACTTTGTATTCCTGGCATTCCATCTGCAGCATGAATTTCAGTGCCATAAGCACTACTTTCCTTATCTTTTCGCGACAAACTAGATCCAAGGCTTCTCTTACCAAAAATAATCTGCTCGCCACCATGGATTTGAGCCCCTTCTGCATTTGCACCACTCTCAACAATTTGTTTACCCCCTTTTTTAACAGTAGCATATTCTGAAATGCTCAAGTTTTGGACAAACTCAATCCCACCATGCTCAATTGTCGTATCCCTGCTAACACTTGCTGCATCAATGTAGAGTTTTCCCCCTTCTCTAACCGTATTATTAATGGAATAAGCTGCATCTTTATAGTTAAAGCTATTTATTTCAGAACCTTCAGAGTCACGGTTAGTAATATAGATCGCAGCACCATCGCTTATTATTGAATTTGTGAGTACTTCAAAGAATAGGTTTTCTAATCTCTTCCTTTCCTCTTCTGAAAGATCACTTCCTTCTGCTGTCTGTTTATTCTCTATCTTTTTTGATCCTCCCTTTTTTTCTTTTAGTCCCCTCACTTCTGATAACAACTTTCTTGTCTCTTCTAGGTGTTCACTGATACTTACTGGTGTTAATAACTTTTCTCTTGGTGTAGCTACTCCATATGCACTCGCAATCTTGACAAAAAAACCACTGACCATTAACGCACAAAAACTTAATTTCAATTTGCGTTGCATTATTTACACTCCATAATTTTAAATTTACTCCCATTTAGAAAAAAGTGCATAGACCAAAACAACACAACGTAATTGCTCAACCTCATGTCTTTTAAGACAGCAAAGCATTCGATGGATTAAGCTTTGACAGATCAAATATACACCATGTGTTTTAAAATGCATGCACAACTAAAAGATTTAATTTTTTAGATACACTTTAAAAGTGTTATAATTGCATCCATGAAAAATATTTTTAATATTTTGAGACACTAAACACTGATCTACGAATAAGATTGATCCCTTAATAGATAAAAATGGCATTAAACTTTAAAGGACACAGCAATGTGAATGAGAGCTGCGTTTATAGCCATCTATTGCCATCTTCTACAGCATTTAAAGCAGTGTCTTTATCTTATTCAATTTGGATAATATATAGAGCACTTATTCATACTCATCAGCCCATAATCATTGTTCTAATATATAACGAAGTGTCATAATATTGACTCGACACTGATTTGAAATTTCTATAGTTATAGTCAGTTAACTCGTCATTTGATTTGTCATATACTGAAAGGGACATTCTATTCATGTCTATAAACTCAGAAATGAAAGCTACAAGCAACAGAAACTCCCCTCGTCGGATTTTATTTGCAAGCCTTATTGGCCCAACAATTGAATTCTTTGATTTTTATGTCTTTGGCACTGCCGCAGCTCTTATATTTCCTCATGTGTTTTTTCCAACACAAAATGATCAAATTGCCATTTTACAATCTTTCCTAATATTTGGAGCAGCCTTTTTTGCCCGCCCTTTTGGATCAGTTGTTTTTGGACATTTTGGAGATAAAATTGGAAGAAAAGCAACACTTATCGCTTCTCTTCTCACAATGGGTCTTTCAACAGTCATTATTGGTTTTCTTCCTACTTATGAAATAGCTGGGTGGTTTGCCCCTTTCCTCTTAACCTTGTGCCGTATTGGACAGGGAATTGGATTAGGAGGAGAATGGGGAGGAGCTGTTTTGCTCGCTACAGAAAATGCCCCTCCAGAAAAGCGCGGCTGGTATGCAATGTTCCCCCAATTAGGCGTTTCAATAGGTTTGTTTTTATCTATTGCTGTTTATTTGGGTCTGCTGCATTTCCTTGATCGTGAAGAACTTTTAGCCTGGGGATGGCGTATTCCTTTTATTGCTTCAGTTGTTTTTATGATTATAGGATTATGGGTCCGTCTTTCAATCAATGAAACTGTTCAATTCAAAAAAACTCTTGAAAGTAAAAAACATGTCAAAGTTCCTATCATAGATGTCTTTTTAAAATGTCCACGAATCCTATTTCTTGGAATATTTTCTGGTATGGCAACTTTTGTTTTGTTTTACTTGGTTACTACATATTTGCTAAGCTATTCAACAAACCATTTGCAATTGCCATTTCATCAAGCTCTTCAAATCGAAATTGTCGGTGCTATTTTTTGTGGGATTTTTACTGTCATCACGGGAAGACTCGCTGACCGTATTAGACGTAGAACTTTGATGATTTGGATTACAATCATCACCGGTATTTATTCTTTCGCAATTCCTTATTTCTTAAATTCTGGAGTTATAGGAGTCCTTGCAATGTCTGTTATCGGTTTGTCTCTCATGGGAATGATATACAGTCCTCTTGGTGCTGTTTTGGCTTCACCATACCCAACAGCAATTCGATATACCGGTTCTTCTATTACTTTCAATTTATCTGCTATTATAGGAGCATCTCTCGCGCCTTATATTGCAGAATATCTGGTGCAACATTTCGATACATCTTATATCGGTTATTATTTGCTTCTTGCTTCTTTTATTTCACTGATTTGCTTCGTCGGATTTACAGATGATGAAATATCCAACTAAAATATAATAATGAAGAATAAAATAAGGACTGGCGGCAAAAATGCTGCCAGTTTCGTTTTTAAAGACAGGGGTTGAGGTATTTTCCACCACAATATTCCTGCAAACAAAGCACTCAAAAAGAAAAATAAAAAATCTGCAATATTGCTTATATAAGAAACAGCAAACATTTCTGATAAGATATGCGTTGTCCCCAACCATGAAACGCAAAAGAAGGCCAACATCACAGCCCATAAAACAAGCAAAATTCGATCAATAATTATCATTATGGCGTTTCGTTTTTTTAATTATAGTCCATATATTAATTATAGTCCATATATTTAACATGCCTAAAAGAAAAATCACAATAAAAACCCAACGCCCTCCCCCTGAGCCTTCCGTAATAAAAAGTGCAGGATTTACTATTCCCAGTAATCCTATAAAAATCAGAACAATAGATACAAGACGCATTAAACCTGTTTTTCCCAGCGACGATCTTCAGTCTGTTGCCAATACGTTAAATTATGATTTTCCATTTTATATTTTTTCCACTGTGCACGAACGAGATTCAACTGCTCTTCACTTCTACCATCAAATATCACGACAAGCCGTTGATAAGCATCAATATCCGAACAAACAGCTCCCTCTATGAGAAAACGAATCTTTGAATCATTCGGATTTTCTTGTCCTGTCGTAAGAAATACAGGCTGAACGTTTGGATATTGATCACACTCCGTTCCATGTCCAATAAATGATTCATCAGTATAAACCCATAAATGTATATCTATAGAATCGCGTTGTTCTTTACTCACACACTGTATTGTTACTTTACCAAAACGAGCCAATGCACGCTCCACAAGCGTCGGCAAAATATCCTTCAGCGTTGACTGCGTCAAATGATAGAATAAAATATCCAATCTCTTAAGCCTTCATCATTCTTTATAAAAAAGCTAACATCTTTTTAAAAAAACTTCTATATCCCTAATACAAAGGAAACGGTTCAAGATATAAACCCTCTTTTTTGATTGAGATGCATTATCTTTTTGCACGTGTCTTTAAAAGACAAAAATTTTTATCTTCAACGTTAATAAAAAAGTTTTTTAAGTTATTTTCTAGATTCTTCTAGATTCTTTGTAGACTATAGTTGAAAATAAAATATAATGTACGGAAAATTTAAAGAGGACCTCATAGGCAATTTTATATTATTTATTTGGTAAAAATATCCAATTCATGAAAGGATATTTTTTCAAACTTTATTACATTTTAACCGAAAGCAGTAAGAATATTTGCTATCGAATTAAAAACTGAGGATTTTCCCCAATTTATGCGTATTATTGAGTTCTACATCCTGAAACGTGTCCTTGTTTTGTTTAGTTCTGTCATGATTGCAGCAGTGGGCGTTAGTTGGACTATACAAATTCTTGCACGGATAAACTTTCTCACAACAAGTAAACAAACACTCCTCACAGTCTTACAATTTTCACTCTCATTGGTTCCTTCTGTTATTTTTGTTGTCATTCCGTTTGCATTAGTCATCGCAATTACAACCATCCTCTCAGCAATGCATCAAGACTCAGAACTTGCTGTCATCAATGCCTCTGGTTTTCCTAAAAGTACTGTTTGGAAACCTATCCTTCTTCTTGCTATTGTTGCATCCTGTATCTCCTTTTCTATAGCTAATTTTGTTGTTCCTCAAGCGCGTCTTCATATGCGACAAATGCTAGCAAGCGCTCATTTTGATCTTATTAATCTATTCATTAGTGAAGGGAGCTTCCAAAAACTCGCCAATAACCTTTACATAGAAATTGGCGAACGAAATCCAAATGGAACACTTGAACGCCTTTTCATTGCCGACCAGCGTGATCCTAAGACTGATCTTTTTTATTATGCAACAGACGCATCCATTGTGAGCAATAAAAACGGCAGTTTTCTGGTTCTCAATAACGGTGAAATAGAAAGAGTCAATCATCAAAATAACAGTGTTTCAATCGTGCAATTTAGCTCATATACTTTTAGCCTAGGAGAGTTTATCCCCAGTGATAAAACACCTACTCTTTATCCAAAAGATCGGTCTCTTTCTTATTTACAAAACCCTGACCCAAAAGATCCCTACTATCAACGAAAACCACTCCAATATAAAGCTGAATTTCACCGCAGATTAACACAATGGCTCTACCCTATTGTTTTTTCACTTATTGCATTAGCAGCGGCAGGGGATGTACGCTCCCATCGACAAGCTCGTCATTCCGCAAATCTCTCGGCAATTGCCCTTTCTTTTCTGGTGTATTGGATAGGATATTTTTTCGCAGAAAAGGCAAAAAGCGATCTTGCATACGTTCCTCTCCTTTATATTATACCTATAGGAACAAGTGCATTTGTCTTTTTTATGCTTTTAACGAATCATAAAATTGGGCTTCCCACAAAAGTTAATGAGATACTTCAAATCGCTTTTCAAAAAATAATGAACAAATTTGAACATCGAAAATCTCAAGATTCCTCGGATGAAATATCATGATTGGGTGGATACTTGGACGATATTTTTTTATACGGTATCTTAAAATAACTTGTTATTTCTGGGGAAGCATTTTTGTTCTTGCTCTTTTAATCGATTTCACAGAGAATTCTGGTAGGCTATCTTCCCTTCCGCATTATACAGCAAAAGATGCATTTTTCCTCTCTGCTTTACGCATCCCTTTTATCATGCAACAACTTATCCCTTTCATTGCACTCTTTTCTGCAATGGCAACGCTTATCTCGCTCAACAAAAAACTTGAACTTGTAGTAACTCGTTCAATCGGTGTTTCTGCATGGCAATTTCTTATGCCAGCTTGTTTTGGAGCTTTTCTTTTGGGATTATTTTCAATTCTTCTCATTAATCCACTTGCTGCATGGGGATTTTCTCAAGCAGAAAAAAAGATGACTGAATGGCGCAATCACAATGTACTAACACCTCTTCACAATACAAGTATCCACTGGTTAACACAACGTACAAATTTAGGCAGAACAACCATTGGTGCCAAATCTATCACCGATCAAGGACTTTCTCTTCTCGATGCAACCTTTGTACAATACAATGACAATGCAACCGTTAAAAATTGGATTAACGCCCCAAAAGCAACCTTGACTAATGGATTTTGGCTATTAACAAATGGAACAATCTATAAAATAGGGCATCCTCCTGAAAAATTTACCGTGTTGCAAATAAAAACCAATCTAAAACCTGAATTTTTAACGGAACGTTTAGTGAATCCCGCAACTATTCCATTTTACCAATTGCCAAAAAAAATTATGATTGCACGTTCATTTGGCTATTCTGCTAATAATTTTGATATGTATTTCCAATCTTTGATTGCATTACCGGCATTGCTTGTGGCAATGACCCTCATTGCAGCAACTGTATCTTTAAATTTTACACGTTTTGGGCAATCTAGAATGTTGATTCTTGGTGGCGTAATAGCTGGGTTTATGCTTTATGTTATTTCCGTACTTGTTCAAGCTTTCGGTAATGCTGGATATATTCCACCAATTATTGCAGCTTGGACACCCGTTGTTATTGCGTTATTCTTAGGAATCTCTTTTTTACTTCATAAAGAGGATGGCTAAGTGAAAGCATTAACACTTAAAAAAACTATTTTAACAAAATTAAGTGCTCTCGCTTTTAAAAGTGTTGTGGGGGTTATTTTAGGAAGTGCTTTGTCTTATTGTGCGCACGCTCAAAGCCTTCAATCTCGTTCTCAAAGTCGCATTCAAAATCTGGAACCTCCTCTTTTGCTCTCTGCGGATGAACTCATCTACAATCGTGATGAAAACACTGTTTCTGCACACGGTAATGTCCAAATCAAATATGATGGCAATAAAGTTGTCGCTCAAAAAATTATTTACAATCAAAAAACAGGACGGCTTATAGCACAAGGGAACGTTGAAATTACTCAAAAGGATGGTAATAAAATTTATTCCAACCAAATTGATATGACCAAAGATCTTGGCGAGGGTTTTGTAAACGCCCTACGTATTGATACAGCCAACAATGTTCACTTTTCAGCCCAAAATGCTACACGCAAACACAATCACATAACAGTCTTTGAAAATGCAACCTATACAGCCTGTGAACCTTGCTCTTATAAACCAGATAGAGACGTCCTATGGAAAATTAAAGCAAGAAAGATCATATGGAATAATAGCGTCAAAAAAATTCGGTTTGAAAATAGCAGTTTTGAAGTTTTTGGTGTACCGATTATAAAATTTCCAAATTTTGAGATCTATGAT
Organism: Bartonella sp. AA168HLJHH; assembly: GCF_042197365.1. Taxonomy (NCBI): domain Bacteria; kingdom Pseudomonadati; phylum Pseudomonadota; class Alphaproteobacteria; order Hyphomicrobiales; family Bartonellaceae; genus Bartonella; species Bartonella sp. AA168HLJHH. Next base: position 75,381 of record NZ_JBHIRS010000002.1, read on the forward strand.
CCAACTGTCAGGCGTGCTAGCGGTCTGCTTACTCCTCATTTTTTTTATACTGATTATCTCGGTATGGGGATAAAGAATTCTTATTTCTGGAATCTCGCCCCCCATTATGATTTTACCCTTTCTTCTACGGTTTATACCCAACAAGGGCTTTTAACCGAAGGGGAATGGCGTCAGCGTTTAAAAACGGGACGTTATAACATTCGCTTTGCTCATATATATCAAATGAAACCGCATAGATTTGATAATGATACGATTGATGCCCAACATAAAAACCGTTATATGCTGGCGACAAAGGGGGATTTTCGTATTAATTCACACTGGACTTATGGATGGGATATTCTTGCACAATCAGATCGGCATTTTAGTCGTGCCTATAAACTTGAAAACTATAACAATCCTACACAACTTTCTCAGATCTATCTGAATGGTCTTGCAGGAAAAAATTATTTTGATATGCGTTTTTATCATTTTAAAGTTCAAGATTCAATATTGAATGATCCTCATTATGAACGTCACTCTCGGCAAGCGTGGGTCTTACCACGCATCGATTATTTTTTCACACCAGATGAACCCATTTATAATGGAGAGCTTACCTTCCATAGTAATATGCAATCAGTTTATCGTCGCCATGCTGACTTCAGTTCACCCGACCAGAACGGAAACCCTCTCAACACAGTAAAACTTTCTGGTATGGCTGGAAATAGTTTGCGTTTAACAAACGAGCTTCAGTGGAAAAAGCGCTTCAACACGCACAACGGACTCATCTTAACCCCTCTTCTCTCTCTACGAGCTGATATCATTACAACCAATGCAAGCGAAAATCACACAGATTCTATAGAAAACAATGCCTTATCCGCAATTCATGGTTCAGCAATTCGTGGCATGGCAACAGCAGGATTGGAACTACGCTATCCCTTCCTCATTACAGCTGATCATTCTACACATATTATAGAACCAACTGCACAAATTTTTATACGCAATAATGAACAATATATTGGACAAATTCCTAATGAAGATGCTCAAAGCTTTGTCTTTGATGCAACCACTCTCTTTCAACGAGACAAATTTTCTGGTTATGATCGTGTAGAAGGTGGTACAAGAGCCAATATAGGTATAAGATATTCTGGAAGCCTTAATGATAATTGGTCTCTTTATGGTCTCATTGGACAATCCTTCCATCTAGCAGGAAAGAATTCTTTTGCAGACAAGGACTTTATCAATGTCGGTACTCATTCTAGCTTAGAGGCAAAACGTTCAGACTATGTTGCAATGTTTGGTACAACCCATAAAAGTGGTTTTTCCTTAGAAACGCGTGGACGCTTTGACAAAAAAACAGGAAAAATCCGCCGTAGTGAAATCGAAGCATCACAAAAATGGCAAAATTTTTGGGCGGCTCTACAATATGCCTATATCGCAAAGCAACCAGATTATGAATATTCTCAAGAGCGCCAAGAAATTTCTTTTCAAACAGGACTTAAATTAGCAGATTATTGGTCCATTAATAGCAACGCCGGTTATGATTTAGTATCTGGTACATTTATAAAGCGAGGAATTAGCTTGAGTTATATGGATGAATGTTTCGGGTTAACATTCGGTTATCAACAGGTAACGAATCCAGGCAGGAAAGCACCCTTGCAAAACTTTAATTTCTCTCTTTCATTGCGTACGATTGCAGATATCGGAAAAAAGATAGATTAATTTATAAAGGGAATGTATCAGTCATTTAACTTATCATTGTTTTTATGAAAGAAAGCGTGTATTTTAAGTTGTTGATGAGAATTAATAAACAATGCGAAAGCCTATTTACATGAATAAATTGAAAAAGCGTTTTCTTGCTTTATTTTATATTGCATCTTTGAGCGTAAGTAGCCTGATAATAAATGGATTTTTGATTCCGACAGTCTTTGCGCAGACTTCTATTGTTGTTACAGTTAATGGCAACCCCATCACAAATTATGATATACAAAGACGCCTTGCTTTTCTCAGGCTACAACAAAAGCAAGGCAATTTGGTGGCACAGGCTAAAAAAGAGCTTATTGATGAAAAGCTAAAAAATATTGAAATAAAACGTCGTAATATTGAAGTAAGCAATGATGAAGTTGATAGAGCTTTTGAGAATTTTGCGACACAAAATAATATGACGATTGATCAGCTCAACCAGATTCTGATCCAAACTGAGATCACAGTGCAACACTTTAAAGATTACATCCGTGGACAAATAGGATGGGGGCGTCTTGTTAGCGCACGCTATCAAGCTGAAACAGGTATGATTAGCGAACAAGAAGCTGTACGCAGAATATTAAAAAATGGTGGTGTAAAACCTTCAACCAACGAATATACATTACAGCGGATTGTTTTTGTCATTCCTGCACATCGTCGTTCAGAGATCTTTGAAAGACGTCAAAGAGAAGCAAGTAATTTTCGCGCACATTTCCGTGGATGTGCCAATGCTCACAATCAAGCAAGAGGTATTTTAGACGTTACTATCCGCCACTTAGGAAAGTTTCTGGAGCCACAACTTCCTAATGCATGGGAACAAGCTATTCTTGAAACGCCTGCTGGAAAAATGACAAAATTACAAGAAACATCTGATGGAATCGAAGCAATTGCTGTCTGCAAAATAAAAAGAGTTTCTGATGATTATGTCGCTCGACTGATATTTTCTCTTCAAGATAGTAAAAAAAGAAGCCCGCAAAAACTTGAAGAATTAAGCGACAAATATTTAGGAGAACTGCGCCGAGTGGCACGCATTCAAAATTCATAATGGCTGCTCTTATTGTTAGCGGTGGTGATCCTGCCGGAATTGGTCCTGAAATAGTACTAAAAGCGTGGAATTTGCGTGTTACGCGCCAAATTCCACCTTTTGTACTTCTTGCTGATCCAGATGTTATTCGTTCGCGCGCTCGTTTTTTACAGATTGATGTTGAGGTGCAATCTGTTTTAATCAATAATCCTGCAAAAAATTTTCAAAAAGCTCTTCCTATCATACCGTTAAAAAACAAACAAAGTGATCAATTAGGTATACCTTCATCGAAAAATACAGCTGGAATTATTGAAGCAATTAAACGCTGTGTTCAATTGATTCAAAATGGCCATGCATGTGCACTTATCACTTGTCCTATTGCAAAAAAGAGTCTTTATGATGCCGGTTTTCGATTTCCAGGTCATACAGAATTTTTAGCCGATTTAGCCCATAAAGCTTTTCATAAATGTTATCATCCAGTTATGATGTTAGCAGGACCTCGATTAAAAACAGTACCAATAACTGTTCATATTCCATTTAAAAATGTTCCTTCACAGCTTACCCGTGATTTAATTATTCAAACGGTACTTATTACTGAATATGACTTAAAAACAAGGTTTAAAATAACGTCACCCCGACTAGCTGTTGCTGGTCTTAATCCTCATGCTGGAGAAGGAGGTGCAATGGGAAAAGAAGATATTGAAATTATCACTCCTGCTATTGAATATCTTAAAAAGAAAGGACTCAATATTGCAGGCCCGCTGCCTGCCGACACAATGTTCCATGAATGCGCAAGAAAAGCATATGACGTTGCCATTTGTATGTATCATGATCAAGCCCTTATCCCTGTTAAGACATTAGACTTTGATAGCACTGTTAATGTCACGTTAGGTCTACCTTTTATTCGCACGTCTCCAGATCACGGAACTGCTTTTGACATTGCTGATAAAGGAATAGCCTCTCCCGAAAGCTTTATTGCTGCTCTTAAACTTGCAAATCAACTTGCAAAAAATAGTTTAAACCCATGCCAATAGATAATCTCCCTCCTCTGCGTGAGGTCATTAATATATATGGATTACAAGCGCATAAATCTTTGGGGCAGAATTTTCTTTTTGATCTTAATTTAACATCTAAAATTGCTCATCAAGCAGGCAATATAGAAGGAAAACCTGTTCTAGAAATTGGTCCTGGTCCTGGAGGTCTCACACGTGCCTTGCTAGCAAAGGGTGCCATTGTAACAGCAATAGAACGCGATGAGCGCTGCATACCGGCTCTCTTAGAAATAGAAAAACACTATCCTAAAAAATTAAAAGTTATTTGTAATGATGCACTGAAGCAAGACTTCTCAAAACTCTTTGAAACAAGCCCTGTAAAACCGCGCATTATTGCAAATCTTCCCTATAATATTGGGACACAACTCTTATTAAATTGGCTTTTAACTGAACCATGGCCTCCTTTTTATGAATCAATGACATTGATGTTTCAACGTGAAGTTGCCAAACGGATTACAGCTAAACCTCAATCTACTCATTATGGACGTCTTAGTGTCCTAACTGGCTGGCGTACCACTGCTAAAATTGCTTTTGATGTCCCCCCTCAAGCCTTCATACCAATACCTAAAGTAACGTCTTCTGTTGTTCATATTATTCCGCGAACACAACCTCTTGCCTGCTCTGCACAAAAACTAAGCCTCGTCACAAAAACCGCCTTTGGACAAAGACGAAAAATGCTTCGTCAAAATCTCAAAATACTTGGAGGTGAAGAGCTATTAGAAAAAGCTGGAATTGATGGAACGCGCCGTGCTGAAACGCTCTCGATTTCTGAATTTGTAACTTTAGCGCATCTAGTGCTCTAAAAAATGCACTTTGTGTTATAAAACCTTTTTTAATCACAACATTTATCGATTTTTTCAGCAATAAGCCCATCAACAAAAGAGCCAAGATAAGAACAACGCTCACGTTTTACGGTTTCAGCTAAATAAATTGATTTAATAAAAGATAAAGACTGATCTAAATCTTCGTTAATCACAACATAATCATAAGAAAGCCAATGCTTTAACTCCGTTCGTGCATTTTCCAATCGCAAATTGATGATATCTTGACTATCTTCTGCTCGACGATGTAAACGCGAAACAAGCTCTTTCATTGATGGTGGAAGAATAAAAACAGATACAGTGTCTCCTAGCATCTTTTTTTGCAGCTGCTCGGTACCTTGATAATCGATATCAAATAACATATCTTGGCCAGCATTCAATGCGTTTTCAACAGTTTCACGTAAAGTGCCATAATAATTTCCGTGAACTTCTGCCCACTCAATAAATTCATCCCTATCACGCTTATATTCAAACTCTTCCTTTGAAATAAAGTAATAATGCAGCCCATCTACTTCACTAGGACGCCTTTTCCTTGTAGTCATACTTACGGAAAGCTCTAATTGTCCCTCTTTTAGAAGTAATCGAGAAATTGTTGATTTACCAGCACCTGAAGGCGAAGAGAGAATAAATAAAAAACCGCGGCGTTGATTTATTTTTATAGCACTCAATTTACTTTCAAAGACTGTCATTACATCACTCTACTTTGTTCATAAATGTTTCTCCAAAATTTGAATTATACATTATCTCAACCTCTCCCTTAATCAATGTGTTTTCTTAGCAATTCTCAATGTTATTTTGCTCTTTTTTGAGATAAGGTATTAGCAGTATATTCACTTTTTTCTTAAATATTTTTATCCATACGCCAACCCACTTGTGACAGACAAGAAAATGATTTTTTATCATTCTCATAAAAAATTTAAATAGAAAAATTTTACTATATTTGGGATTCTCATTTACGATGCAAAAAGATGTGTTATCACTATAAATTCAATGTTTTGCCTTTAATTCTCGCCACTTGCGAACATTCATATTATGTTCCTCTAAAGTTCGAGAAAAAACATGCCCTCCTGAACCATCAGCAACAAAATAAAGTGCATCACTGCTTGGTGGATGTGCCACCGCTTTTAAAGAATCTCGACCTGGATTTGCAATAGCCGTTGGGGGCAAACCATTAATTTTATAAGTATTATATGGTGTTTCCTTCTCAAGATCTGAACGATAAATTGCACGACCAGATGGTTTTCCTTTTCCTCCGAAGAGACCATAAATTACTGTTGGATCCGATTGAAGACGCATATGCTTTGTAAGGCGGTTATAAAATACCGCAGCAACCATTGGTCTTTCTGCTGCAATTCCCGTTTCTTTCTCAACAATTGAGGCTAATATAACAAATTCATTAATTGATTTAATGGGTAAATCAGGTGAACGCGTAGCCCATATAGCATGAATTAATTTTGTCTGTCCTTCACGCAACCTGTTTACAATCTCTTTACGCGTTGTTCCCCGAATAAAACGAACAGTATCCGTCATTAAATAACCTTCTGGAGGCAAAATTTTTGGAAGGTCTCCAATCAAAATTTCATTCGCAGCTAATCGATCGAAAACTTGCTGAACCGTTAAACCTTCAGGTACTGTAAATGTATACTCTATAGATTTTCCTTTCACAAGAATATCCATAATATCCTGCATCGAAGCATGAGCTGGAATTAAATATTCACCAGCCTTCAGATGCGTTGTTTTTTGGTGATAACCAACCCCATAAACAAAAATATCTGATGATCGAATGAAACCACGTTTTTCTAGCAATGAAGCAATTTCACGAATTCCGGTACCAGGATGGATAAGAACAATTTGTTCTTCCTCAATTTTTCCCTTTTCTTCAAAAATACTTTTTCCAATATAAAGAGGAATACTTATGGCAAAAAGAATAATCACAATCAGCATAAGAAAAAAATGACCGAGAATGACCAACGGATTACGGACGATAGATGATTTCTTTCGTTTTTTATGTATTAACATGTCATAACTATCTGCTAAATGATTCGAAGAGGAATCACTTACGTCCTTTAATGATTTCCATTTTTCACATCGGACATAACCCCTCAATAGCGATTAAGGATAATATTATAATTTCTCATTCACCTTATAATAAAGTAGAAAACTCAAAAGCAAAAATTAAATAAAAATACTTATTATCCCCTAAAACGTCGCATCACCAACGATGCATTTGTCCCACCAAATCCAAAAGAATTAGAAAGAATCGTATCAATCTTTCGTTCACGCGGTTTGTGTGGTACAAGATCGATTTTTGTTTCAATCGATGGATTGTCAAGATTAAGTGTCGCTGGGGCTATATTATCCCGTATAGCTAAAATAGAAAAAATAGCCTCAGCAGCACCGGCAGCACCAAGTAAATGCCCGATAGATGATTTCGTTGATGACATAGAAACGTGTGGTGCATAACTCCCTAAAACACGCTCAACAGCTGCTAGCTCTATGGAATCAGCCATCGTAGATGTACCATGAGCATTAATATAATCAAGTTCACTCACATTCACTTGTGCACGCTTAAGAGCAGCTATCATACTACGCTGAGCCCCTTCACCACTTTCTGAAGGCGCTGTAATGTGGTAAGCGTCACCAGATAAACCATAGCCAATAACCTCAGCATAAATACGCGCTCCTCGTTTTTTGGCATGTTCCAGCTCTTCTAAAACAACAACAGCTGCTCCTTCCCCCATCACAAAACCATCACGATCAATATCATAAGGACGTGACGCCCGTTCAGGATCATCATTGCGACAAGTAGAAAGAGCTCTACAAGCTGCAAAACCTGCAAGAGATATCCGATTTATCGGAGATTCAGTCCCCCCTGCCACCATGACATCTGCATCACCAAACATAATCAAACGTGCCGCATCACCAATTGCATGCGCCCCTGTTGAACAAGCCGTTACAACAGAATGATTAGGCCCCCGTAAACCATATTGAATAGACACATAACCAGAAGCAAGATTAATCAAACGACCTGGAATAAAAAAAGGAGAAACACGACGTGGGCCCTTATCACGAAGCGTATAACCAGCTTCAACAATACCCTCAACTCCCCCAATTCCCGAACCAATTAACACGCCTGTACAAATCTGATCTTCATCACTCTTAGGAAACCATTCGGCATCTGCAAGCGCTTGGTTAGCAGCAGCCATTGCATAAACAATAAATGCATCAACTTTACGTTGCTCTTTAGGTTCCATATACAAATCAGCATTATAAGTCCCCTCTGTTCCATCCCCTAAGGGGATACGCGCAGCAATCTGGCATGGCAAATCTGACACATCAAACTCTGTGATACGTCGGACACCACTTCTTCCTTCAAGAAGTCGCTTCCAACTATATTCAATATTACCAGCTAATGGAGATACCAATCCTAAACCAGTAACAACAACACGTCTCATAACTTCTAACCTTGAACTAAACTTCACCTCTCAAAGCTCTCTTTTCAAAAGAGCTCCGAAGAATATAGGCAAAAGCAATTCATGCCTTTGCCCTTTAGTAATCACGCAGAAGCTTTATCAATGAACTTGACTGCATCGCCAACTGTGAAAATCGTTTCAGCAGCTTCATCTGGAATTTCTACCCCAAACTCTTCTTCAAAAGCCATAACGAGTTCAACCGTATCAAGGCTATCAGCCCCTAGATCATCGATAAAGCTTGCATTTTCTACAACTTTATCAGCATTAACCCCAAGATGTTCCACGATAATTTTCTTAACGCGCTCTACTGTATCACTCATGTTGAAATCCTCGAATTTATATTTTCCTATAATTTGGTTAACTATATCGGTTCATCTAATCAAGCAATAGATGCATTACTTTAAAAGATTTTAGTAATGATTTAAAACATCCTGTGGATATCCCCTACAAAATGAACCAATCTGACATTCCGACATCAATTGATCAACGACCATATTAAAGAAATAGATGCATCTATCCATTTCAATCGTTACTATCTAAAATAATACAACTCATAAATCAATGTGGAATAAAATAAATACTCAAATCATTGCCATTCCACCATTGATATGGAGTGTTTGACCTGTCATATAGGCTGCTTCATCGCTTGCTAAATAAACAGCAGCAGCGGCTATTTCTTGCCCACTTCCCATACGCTTCACCGGAATCGCAGCCATAATGGCTTCTTTTTGCTTTTCATTAAGCTTGTCTGTCATTGCGGATTTAATAAATCCTGGAGCAATACAATTGACCGTGATGTTTCGCGAAGCAATTTCTTGTGCCAATGCTTTAGAAAAACCTATCAAGCCTGCTTTTGCAGCACAATAATTCGTTTGTCCAGGGTTTCCCACAACACCAACAACAGATGTAATGTTAATAATCCTTCCATAACGGCGGCGCATCATAGAATGTATTAATTCACGCGTCAAAAGAGAAGCAGCTGTTAGGTTAACTTCTAAAACATCATCCCAGTCTTTATCTTGCATACGCACAAAAAGACCATCCCTAGTGATTCCCGCATTGTTAACCAAAATATCGACGCCATCCATTTCTCTTTCTGCAACTTCAGCCAATTGTTTAATCGATTGGCGTTCAGAAAGATTAGCGGGAAATACAAAAACATTCTGCCCTAATTCTGCCGCCACTTCTCTAAGCTTTTCTTCGCGTGTTCCATGAAGTCCAACAATGGCTCCTTGTGCATGAAAGCAGCGTGCAATTGCCTCACCAATTCCTCCCGAAGCCCCCGTTACAAGAGCTTTACGTCCTGTTAATCTAAACATTTTTTAACTCCTTATAGATTAAACGCCGAGCATACCTAGCGCTGATTCTATTTCATCAACTGTTCCAATGGTTACCCCCTTTATATCTTTGTTAATACGACGCGTTAAACCTGTTAATACTTTTCCAGAACCAACTTCAAAAAGCGTATCAACTCCATTAGCAGCGATCCATTCTATTGTTTCACGCCATCGCACCCTCCCAGTCACTTGTTGGACAAGAAGAGTAGTAATACGCTCTGGATTGCTCTCAGGTGCAACAGAAACATTGGCAATCAAAGGAACAATAGGGGACATTTTGTTAACAGTCAAAAGTGCTTTCTTCATGGCATCAGCAGCAGGTTGCATTAAAGATGAATGAAAAGGTGCAGAAACAGGAAGAAGAAGTGCACGTTTTGCACCTTTTTTTGATGCAATCTCTACCGCTGCCTCAACTGCTTTTGCTTTACCGGAAATAACAATTTGCCCACCACCATTATCATTAGCAATCTGACATAGTCCTTCTCCAGAAACAGTTTCACAAATTTCTTCCACAATGTGCTCTTCTAAACCAATTAATGCAGCCATAGAACCTTCACCAACCGCGACAGCAGCCTGCATAGCATTGCCACGAATACGCAAAAGTCTTGCCGTATCTGTGAGAGTAAATGTACCAGCAGCACAAAGAGCCGAATATTCGCCTAAAGAATGACCAGCAACAAACCTTACCTTTTCTTCTATACGAAGCCCTAATTGTTTCATCACACGAATGACAGCCATAGATACAGCCATTAATGCCGGTTGTGCATTTGCTGTTAACGTTAAAACATCTGCAGGTCCTTCAAAAATGATCTTTGATAATTTCTCACCCAAAGCATCATCAACTTCCTCGAAAACCATCCGTGCGACAATAAATTGCTCTGCAAGCGCTTTCCCCATACCAACAAGTTGACTCCCCTGCCCTGGAAAAATAAAAGCTGCACCCATTTATCAACTCCTAAAACTGTACAATTAAATTATTTTCTTTTGACCTTATTCATCCGCACAAATCAAGATAAAGCCCTTTATTTAAAACGAATACCACACTTAAAATTATATTTTAAAGGCGGAATTTGATATAAAAACTTAGGGAAATAGGGTGCTATAAACTGAATAACACCGAAACTTATGAGACTTCCTAAAAGTGCACCTGCTAAAATATCAAAGGGATAATGTACACCCACAAAGATGCGCGCCCAACAGATTAAGCATAAAAACACTACGGCAAATTTAAAAGTAACTTTGTATCGGTAAAAATAAAAGTTAGCTGCATAAGATGCAATGGTCAAGGCATGATTACTAGGAAAAGAAGCTGTTGCACGATGTTGAATAAGTGGTGTCGTCAGCCCTACCACGAATGGGCGAGGATGAAAATAAAAAAGAGAAATGAGATAACCTATGAAAAGAGATGCACAAATACTCATGCAAATGCTTAGCACAACACACCGCTCCCTCTCCCCACCACAAAACCACAACGCACAAAGATGGAGAGGAATAATATAAATTAAAAACTTTGCACAAAAAATACTAAACAAAACTACAATCGACCAAGCTTGATGATTGCCGACAAACATTTCAAAGAGTGTAACATCAATCTGGTTTAAAAAGTCCATTTTTCCCTCCTTTGCCTTTATATTACAGTATTATCTTTTTGTAGAAGAAGGAAATATATCAAGATTTAACAAATCAATTTTTTTATGTGCATAAACTTGCTATTTTAAAAGATAACCTGTAGATATGAAATATTCGTTGCCGGCACTTTAGCTGGAGGTTGAACGGAGGGCTGTAAAATATCAGTAGGAAATACAATGTTTCCGGCCTCCCGTATCTCCGCTCTGAGATGTCTCGAATTGTAAACGCGTCCTTTCTTCTTTGGATTTCCAAAAAAGACAAGTCGCAGAGGCTTTGCGCTAAAACCGGTGAAATTTAATTGAAGAAAGGCAAAACAATGGCTCTTTATGAACATATGTTCCTTGCCCGACAAGACATTGCACCGCAGCAAGTTGATGAACTTTTGAGTCTCTACAAAGGTGTCATTGAAGCGCATGGTGGAAAAGTTGGGCGTATAGAAAATTGGGGACTTCGTCCTCTTGCTTACCGTATTCGTAAAAACCGTAAAGCTTATTATGTCTTAGTCAATATTGATGCACCAGCTTCAGCAATTGCTGAAGTGGAGCGTCAGATGCGCATCAATGAGGATATTTTGCGTTATATGACCATTCGCGTAGAAAAACACGAAAAAGAAAAATCTGCTATGCTCTCACACCTTGATCGCAATAGTCACATTGGACATGATGAAGAGCGTCCTCGTTTTCCACGTCGTCAACGTGAAAATACTATAGAAGGGGTAGAATGATGACTGATACTAATCAAAACTCTGCACGTCGCCCCTTTCATCGTCGTCGTAAAACATGTCCTTTTTCAGCGACCAATGCTCCCAAAATTGATTATAAAGACATCAAGTTGTTACAACGTTATATTTCCGAACGTGGGAAAATTGTTCCTTCACGGATTACTGCTGTTAGTCAGAAAAAACAGCGTGAATTAGCTAATGCTATCAAACGTGCTCGCTTTTTAGGCTTACTTCCGTACGTTATAAAGTAAGCAATCAATACGCTATGCAACTGGAGAGTTTCTCCAGTTGCTTTTCTTATATGGTTAAAAAATAGCTTGTTGTATCCTATGTTAAGCTATTAAATGTCAAAGTTGGGGTATTGACACGCCTCTAACTGCAGAAAGCAGGACAGCAATAAATGAAAAAAAATCGTACTTATGAGATATTAACCGGTATTTTGGCAGGATTATTTGCTGTTGTGATAGGACTGGCAATCATCAGTGTTGCAAATATCGCGCCCTTTTTTTCTCTTCTTCTTGGCTGCTTTCTTTCATTGCCAATTTTTATTGTTGCGTTCGGTCAAGGAACATTAGCCAGTCTCATCGCCCTCATAAGTGCCACTGTTGTTCTTATCATAACCACTAATACCTATATTGCTCTTGGCTTTATGTTCTTATTTTTCCTTCCTGCTGTCTATGCTTCTTGGCTTCTTGGGCTTGCACGACCAGCGCAAAAAGAAAACGAACTGATATGGTATCCATTATCATCGGTTATTTTTCATTTAACTAATTTTATCGCTCTTATAGCAACTTTCATTGGGCTCTATGTTCAAACACGTCCTTCCACACCCATCGTTGCAAAAAAAATCACCGAAAACATAGCACAAACTCTGCAACAAACACAGTCAATAAAAGAAGCCGATATACGCGCTTTTAATGAGCTTTTAATGACGCATACAGCAACTTTTACTGCTTTTTCTTTGACTATTTATAGTTTGGTTTTTCTCATTGGTAACCTTTACTTTTCCATGATAGCAGCACAACATATGAAATGGCTGAAAAGACCCCGTGATGATTGGAGCCAAACTCTCCGCCTTCCAATTTCTGGAATTATTATTTTTATTATTGTTTGCATAGCATCGATGATTGAGTTGAGCGCTTCTCTTAACTTGAGTACCCTTGCCTTTAGTACTGCATACACTGTCATCATATTAATTAGCGGTCTAGCATATCTTCACAATATTACAAAAGGGGTAAACGGTCGGATTATTATACTTTCTCTTGTTTATATTGCTATTTTTACAGTCGTTTTTACTCCACCTATTGTTTTCATGATGCTTTTGATGGGAATTTGGGCTGCTATTCAATACAATTTTCAATCACGCAAAAAACTCCACTAAATTTATTTGTTCGAAAGGAAAAACTATGGATATTATTTTACTTGAGCGCATTCCTCGTCTTGGTCAGATGGGTGATATTGTCTCAGTTAAAGATGGTTATGCGCGTAATTTTCTCTTGCCTCAAGGTAAAGCTTTACGCGCAAATGAAGCTAATAAAAAACATTTTGAGGTACAACGTGCACAACTTGAAGCACGTAATCTTGAACGCAAAAGCGAAGCGCAAAAAATTGCTGAAAAACTTGATGGACAATCATTCATTGTTGTTCGTTCTGCTGGTGAAACGGGACAACTTTATGGTTCTGTGTCAACACGTGATATTGCTGAAATCATAACAGATGAAGGCTTTTCTATTGGAAGAAATCAAATCGAACTTAATCATCCAATAAAAATGATCGGTCTTCACACTATCACTCTTAGCTTACATCCAGAGGTTCAAATTTCTGTGATTATTAATGTTGCGCGTTCTACCAGTGAAGCACAACGCCAAGCAGAAGGTGAAACCCTCACTTCGGCTAAAGAAATATATAATATTCAAGAAGAATTATTAGAAGAAAGTCAGGAGGAATTATTGGCAGAAGAAATTAATGACAACGATATAAACAGTTCTCATCAAGAAGCTTAATTGCTATTTTTGCTTTCTGTTTTATATTTTTTATTCCATTTTAAATATCGCTCATAAAATACTCACACTTTAAAAGTGAGTATTTTATGGCTATCGTACATAAAGAACCTAATTTTTATGAAAGAATTAGAAATATATTATTTAAAGGCATTATATGCCGAGAATGATAATATCACTAAGAGGAAATGTCTTTTGTCTTCCAGCATATAAAGCAAAAATAATTTAAAGTCCTACCCTTAAGGCTAAAGTTTGTATGAGCGTTAAGTTGATTATATCCTCACATGATCTGAAATAATTTTAGTTATAAAAAAATAATTTTACTTACACAGATATTGGAATTTTAAGGTTAAGTAACTTAAAAATACTTAAATTTAGAGTAGCAAAACTTCCACTTTAAAATCACATATTATAAAATAAAATAGATAGATGTTATATAAATAATACACAAATGATAAATGAGGAACGAAAAGAGAGTTTTAAAAAATTATATAATTTTAACTTAAAATGAAGATTTGTAGCTCTATTCTTTTAATTATACGATTTTCAATTTATCGCCTAAAGTAGCTAGACTTAGAATTTTAGTGGAAAAATATTATGGAAGAAACTAACGTTGTTAATGTCAGCTCTTCAAAGAAAGAGGATTCTCCTTCTTTTCGGCAACTTCCGCATAATATTGAAGCTGAACAGGCATTGCTTGGTGCCATCTTTATCAACAATGATTCTCTTGACCGCGTTTCAGATTTTTTAAAACCAGAACATTTTTTTGAACCTTTGCATCAAAAAATTTATCATGTTTTATCTCACCTTATTAAAATAGGAAAACGTGTAGATCCAGTTACAATCAAGCCCTATATCCAAATGGAAGAAAAAATTGGAGATATTACTGTATACCAATATGTTGTTCGCTTAGCCACAGAGGCAGTCACTATTATTAACGCTGAAGATTATGGACGCGTCATTTACGATCTTTTTATCCGCCGGTCTTTGATTAACCTTGGAACTCAAGTCGTCAATACAGCCTTTGATGCTCCTGTAGAACTCACGCCTACCCAACAAATTGAAACTGTTGAAAATCAGTTATTTGAGCTAGCAGAAAAAGGGAAATATGGAGGTGGATTTGAAAATTTTAATGAGGCTATTAAAAAAGCTATCGATATGGCAAGTGCTGCGAAAAAGCGCTCTTCACAATTATCAGGGATAGCCACCCATATTAAAACACTTGATGAAAAAATGGGAGGATTACAAGCATCTGACTTAATTATCCTTGCGGGCCGCCCTGGTATGGGTAAAACCTCACTGGCTACCAATATTGCCTTTAATATTGCTAATGCTTATAATCGTAATGCCAATATCCAAGAAAATGAAGGCGGCATTGTGGGATTCTTCTCACTTGAGATGTCATCCGAACAGCTTGCAACCCGTATTATTTCTGAACAAACAGAAGTCTCTTCTTCTGATATTCGGCGTGGCAATATTTCAGATGAACAATTTTCAAAAATTATTCGTGCGGTGAACCAACTACAAAAGGCACCACTTTATATTGATCAAACTGGGGGAATATCAATTACGCAATTAGCTGCTCGTGCGCGGCGTCTCAAGCGGCAACATGGTTTAGATATCTTGTTTATTGACTATATCCAACTCATGACAAGCAGTTCAAAGCGCTCATCAGAAAATCGTGTTCAAGAGATCACAGAAATTACCACAGGATTAAAAGCATTAGCAAAAGAATTGAATATTCCTATTATCGCTCTCTCTCAACTTTCACGTCAAGTAGAAAATAGAACAGATAAACGTCCACAGCTCTCAGATTTACGTGAATCTGGTTCAATTGAGCAAGATGCCGATATCGTTCTGTTTGTCTATCGCGAAGAATATTATCTCAAAAATGAAGAACCAAAACTAGGTAGCTTGGAACATACGAAATGGCAAGAAATAATGGATAAAGCTTTTGGAAAAGCTGACGTTATTATTGCAAAACAGCGCCATGGGCCGACAGGAATCGTGCCCCTTGCCTTTCAATCTGATTTCACACGCTTTAGTGATCTGGCCGATAGTAATTATCTTCCAGAGCAAATTGGTTAAATCAACATGACGCGTAATCATATTCAATTTATCTGTCAAAATTGTGAAACCATTCTTCTCATTAAAAAATATAGTTCTTATCAAGAATGAAATTTCTTACAAAGAATCATTTTTCAATGATTCTAGCCGCCGTTATTTGCTATTTAATAACATTCTTCTTGCATGAAATGATAACACATCTCTTAATGTTGTAAGTGGGGTACATATATTAAAATCCATAGCTAATCTAAATCTTTCTATATTGTTCCTTCTTTTAAAAAACTCCTTCTCACAAGACACTCATTTTCTTGTTTTTAAATTCAAAAATAATTGCTGCTGTTGTGCAAGGCTGACTATTATGTAGAATATCAGAAACTTTCCTCTTTATAGGACAACCTCTAACCTTTTAACAAAAATATTTTCTAATCTATCTGAAAAATTACCCTAATTACCGCAATATAAAAAACAAGCAGTGTTTTAAATACTACAGCACAGAGAAAATTCTACAACATGCAAAATATTCTTGATATAAAATTGCATAAAAACTGATATCTAACAAAAGGAAAGTGTATAATTATGCTAGAAAAAAAAGAAGACTGCGATAGTAGATTTGACAGTCTTGATGAAGCTATCAAAAGAGTTGTTGATATAGCAAGTGCTGCAAAAAAGCGCTCTTCGCAAATATCAGGGATAGCGACTCATATTCAAACACTTGATGAAAAAATGGGAGGATTACAACCATCCGACTTAATTATCCTTGCGGGACGCCCTGGTATGGGGAAAACTTCACTTGCTACCAATATTGCCTTTAATATTGCCAATGCTTATAATTATAATGGTAATATCCAAGAAAATGAAGGCGGCATTGTGGGATTCTTCTCACTTGAAATGTCCTCAGAGCAGCTTGCAACACGTATTATTTCTGAACAAACGGAAGTCTCTTCTTCTGATATTCGACGTGGTCATATTTCAGATGAACAATTTTCAAAAATTATTCGTACGGTAAATCAGCTCCAAAAGGCACCCCTTTATATTGATCAAACTGGAGGAGTATCAGTTTCACAACTGGCTGCCCGTGCTCGGCGTCTCAAGCAAAAACATGGTTTGGATGTCTTAATTATTGATTATATCCAACTCATGACAAGTGATTTAAAATACACATCTGAATATCGTATTCAAGAAATCACTGCAGAATTAAAAGCCTTAGCGAAAGAATTAAATATCCCTATTATTGCTCTTTCACAACTTTCACATCAAGTTGAAAACAGAACAGATAAACGCCCAAAACTTTCAGATTTAGGTGGATTTGGTTCTATTGAGCAAGATGCCGACATCGTTTTATTTGTCTATCGTGAAGAATATTACCTCAAAAATGAAGAACCAAAGTTCGGTAGCCTTGAACATATGAAATGGATAGAGACAATGGACAAAGCTTTTGGAAAAGCTGACGTTATTATTGCAAAACAGCGCCATGGGCCGACAGGAATCGTGCCCCTTGCCTTTCAATCTGATTTCACACGCTTTAGTGATCTGGCCGATAGCAATTACCTTCCAGAGCAAATTGGTTAAATCGACATGGCGCGTAATCGTATTCAATTTATCTGTCAAAATTGCGGAACCATCCATTCCCGTTGGGCAGGAAAATGTAGCGCTTGTGGGGAATGGAATTCCCTTATCGAAGAAACTATAAATAGCGGCATAGGAAGTGGTCCTAAGCAGAATGCTCGTAAAGGACGCATTGTCACACTCACATCTCTTTCTGGAAATATTGAAGATGCTCCACGTATTCATTCTGGTATTGCTGAACTTGATCGTGTTACCGGTGGGGGCTTTGTCCGTGGATCGGCACTCCTTGTTGGAGGTGATCCGGGTATTGGTAAATCAACATTGCTGACACAAACAGCCGCTGCTTTATCACGTAAAGGATATAATGTCATCTATGTTTCAGGTGAAGAGGCTATTGCGCAAATTTGTCTGCGCGCACAAAGGCTTGAAGCTAACAATACAGAAGTGAAACTTGCTGCTGAAACCAATGTTGAAGATATTCTGGCAACCTTAAGCGAACATAAAAACCTTGATATGGTGATTATCGATTCGATTCAAACCCTATGGTCAGATACAGCAGATTCAGCACCTGGCACTGTCACACAAGTACGTATCGGTGCTCAGGCAATGATCCGCTTTGCCAAGAAAACAGGAACCGCCGTTGTTCTTGTTGGGCATGTTACAAAAGATGGACAAATTGCTGGTCCTCGAGTCGTTGAACATATGGTTGATGGCGTTCTCTATTTTGAGGGTGAAGGAGGACATCATTATCGCATTCTTAGAACTGTAAAAAATCGCTTCGGACCAACAGATGAGATTGGTGTCTTTGAAATGTCTGATAAAGGATTACGCGAAGTGATAAATCCATCTGAATTATTTTTAGGGGAACGTAATGAAAAAGCACCAGGCGCTGCTGTTTTTGCAGGAATGGAAGGGACACGCCCGATACTCGTAGAAATTCAAGCGCTTGTTGCTCCTTCTTCCCTTGGGACACCAAGACGTGCGGTTGTCGGATGGGATGGAAATCGCCTTTCTATGATTCTTGCCGTTTTAGAAGCCCATTGTGGTATTCGTTTTGGACAGCATGATGTCTATCTGAACGTAGCAGGTGGATATCGCATATCAGAACCCGCTGCTGATTTAGCTGTAGCCGCTGCTTTGGTATCTTCTCTTGCCAATATCGCATTGCCAACGGATTATGTATATTTTGGTGAAGTCAGTCTTTCAGGAGCTACCCGCGCTGTTGCACATTCAGCACAGCGCATCAATGAAGCAAAAAAACTCGGCTTTCAAGGAGCCTTTCACCCCACAACAACAACCGAAATGATGAAGTCGCTCAACTTTCAACAAAAAACTTTCTCCGACCTTCCCGAACTCGTTGCTACTCTTACCGTAAGTAAAAAATGATCTGCACCACAGATATGATAATATAGAAAAATCTCTATAAAATACAAAAGATCCTTGCTATAAGAACAAAAAATGGCATAACAAAAAATATATTTGCACACAGACTTAAAAGAACACAACTTTATGTATAAGGAACAAACAAATGATCATAACAATCCTTGATGGAATTGTCGTAGTAATCATCCTGTTGTCCGCTTTTCTTGCTATGCTTCGAGGATTTTCACGTGAAGTGTTATCGTTGATTTCTTGGACAGTTGCAGCTGTTACGACACTGTTTTTATTCAAACCTGTCTTACCTTTCTTTGAACAATATCTCTCTAATAAAATGATTGCATTGATCACAACATTGGTCACAATTTTTATTATTGTTCTCATTATTACTTCAATTATTACAATGAAGATCTCTGATTTTATTATTGATAGTCGAATTGGTATCCTTGACCGTGCTATTGGTTTTATTTTTGGAGCACTTCGTGGTTTACTTATCATGGTCATCGGTATGTTGCTGCTTAATGCACTGATTAAACCCGAGCTTCAAGCGAATTGGTTAAAAAATGCAAAAACAAGGCCTATTTTAGATTCATTGGGACAAAAAGTTTGGGAAATACTCCCCAAAGATATTGGATCTGTTCTCGAAAAGACGGAAAATTTGTTTAAAGACAGCAATAAACATACGTATGAGTAACACTCTCATGAAAAGATAATTTTCAAAAAATAGAGAATAGTTTTTCATGAGGAAAGAGAACTAAATGATGTAAAATGTGATATTAATGATTCCTCCATATCACAACTGAAAGAATATGATGATAAAAAGCGATGTTTTCTGTCAAGAATTTTCATTAGATGATGATACCCTTCATGAAGAATGTGGAGTTTTTGGTATTCTTGGGCATGAAGATGCCGCAACATTAACAGCTCTTGGACTCCACGCACTTCAGCATCGTGGGCAAGAAGCAGCTGGGATTGTTTCTTACCATAATAAAATATTTCATCAAGAAAAGCATTTAGGTCTTGTTGGAGATCACTATACAAACCCTGCAACACTTGCGCGCTTACCAGGAAATCGTGCTATTGGACATACCCGTTATTCAACAACTGGAGAAGTGGCATTACGCAATGTTCAACCCCTTTTTGCTGAATTGAAAGTTGGAGGTATTGCTATTGCGCATAATGGTAATCTTACCAATGGTCTCACATTACGCCGTGAACTCATCGCTTCTGGTGCTATCTGTCAATCAACGTCGGATTCAGAAGTTTTTCTCCATCTTATTGCCCGCTCACGTTATGAGTCGTCCTCTGATCGTTTTGTTGATGCGATTCGGCAAGTAGAAGGTGGGTATGCTATGTTAGCGCTCACACGTACAAAACTTATTGCGGCACGCGATCCAACAGGAATTAGACCTCTCGTGATGGGGGAACTTGATGGTAAGCCTATCTTTTGTTCTGAAACTTGTGCTCTTGATATTATTGGAGCAAAATATGTCCGTGATGTTAAAAATGGAGAAATCATCATATGTGAAATACAAAAAAATGGGGAAATTACAAAAAAAATTATAAAACCAGAAAATACAAAACCAGAAAAACTTTGCTTGTTTGAATATGTTTATTTTGCCCGCCCAGACTCAATCGTTGGAGGACGTAGTGTTTATACAACACGCAAAAATATGGGAATCCGTTTAGCACAGGAAGCCCCTTGTGAGGGTGATGTTGTGGTTCCTGTTCCTGATGGAGGAACGCCTGCCGCAATTGGCTATGCACAAGAAATTGGAATTCCCTTCGAGCTTGGTATTATTCGTAATCACTATGTTGGCCGCACTTTTATCGAACCAACACAACAAATTCGCGCTTTTGGCGTCAAGTTAAAACATTCGGCAAACCGTCCTGTGATTGAAGGAAAACGTGTTATTCTGGTTGATGACTCCATTGTGCGTGGAACAACATCCCTTAAAATTGTACGAATGCTTCGCGATGCAGGAGCAAAAGAAGTTCATATGCGCATTTCTAGCCCTATGATTTTTTATCCTGACTTTTATGGTATTGATACACCTAAAGCTGAAAACCTTTTAGCAAATCAATATCCAGATTTAAAATCTATGTGTGATTTTATTGGAGCGGATTCATTAGAATTTCTTTCAACGGATGGATTATATCTTGCTGTAGCAGGGGAAAAACGGAATAACGCCGATCCACAATTTACTGACCATTATTTTACTGGATATTATCCTACGCATCTGGTTGATCAAGAAAATCTCTCCAAAATTCATCAATCATCTGTTCTTAAAACAAGAGATTAATGATGACAAAACGTGACTTTAGTCTCCATGGGCGTGTTGCACTTGTTACTGGCGCATCAAGAGGGATTGGCTATTATTTGGCACTCGAGCTTGCTGCACGCGGTGCTCATATTATTGCTCTTGCACGAACAGTCAGTGGACTTACTGAATTAGATAATCAAATCCGAGAAAAAGGAGCTCATGCAACCCTTGTTCCCCTTGACTTGCATCATATGGAAAACATCGATACCCTTGCTATCTCAATTGCCAAACGCTGGAAAAAACTTGATATTATCGTTGCAAACGCAGGAATTCTTGGAACACTCTCACCAATAGCGCATATAGAAAACACGGTATTTGAAGATGTTTTTCAAATAAATCTTTTCAGCCAATGGCGCTTAATGAAAGCCGTTGAGCCTTTATTACGTGAATCTGATGCTGGACGAGCCATCCTGTTATCCTCAAGCGTTGCGCATGCTGCGCGCCCTTTCTGGGGAGCTTATGCAGCCTCTAAAGCGGCTTTAGAGGTGATTGCCCGCTGTTGGGCAGAAGAACTCAAACAAACCCCTATTAAGATTAATTGTGTCAACCCTGGTGCCACACGCACTGCCATGCGCGCTGAAGCTATGCCCAGTGAAGATCCACAAACTCTTCCTTCACCACAAGAGGTTGCAAAAAAGATAGTCCATTTGTTATCACCTGATTTAAAGGAAACTGGAAAACTTTTTAATGTCCATAAAAATCGGTTTGTAGATTATCATGTACCTGATTGATCATCATATGAGAAGTAAATCGTTTGACTCTCTCTTTTTCCTGTGCTTTTCGACAGAAGAATGAAGCGCTTTATAATTCTTGGATAGCTTTAGCATCAGCCTTTTTCTCTTCTAAAGTAGCACGTTTATTATAAGCGATAAAACTACAAGGGAGAAAAATCATATAGCTAACAGCTGTAATCAATAAAGTTTCCCATGTGTAAGTCGCAAGAAAACCGACATAAATAACAATGACCAACATGCACGGTATAACGATATCGCGCCTTAAATTTTGATCAATTGTTTTTGCATTCCATACCGGTAAACGACTAATCAAAAGAAAAGCAATAATTACAGTATAAAGACTAAAAAATAATGCCCACCCCCAATTGGGGACCAAACCAAGAGTGCCTAAATAGGTAGGCAATAAAAGTAATAATGCTCCTGCTGGTGCTGGAACACCAACAAAATAACTTCTCTGCCACTTAGGTATATTGGGGTTATCTAACATCACATTAAAACGTGCTAATCGCAAACAACAAGCAACACAATAAACAAGGGCAGCAACCCACCCAATATGATTCGCTTGATTCAAGATAAATGAATAAACAATGAGTGCAGGGGTAACACCAAAATTTATAACATCAGCAAGAGAATCCATCTGTGCCCCAAAAGATGAACTACCATCTATTAAACGGGCAATACGACCATCAGCACCATCTAAAACTGCAGCCAAAAGCACCATTAAAATAGCAGCTTCATAGCGATGTTCAAAAGCCAAACGAATGCTGCTCATCCCTGCACAAATTGCTAAAATAGTAATAATATTAGGAATAACATACCGCATTAATGTAGGTGAACGCCGCCGATTTGCAACATCATCATGCTGCCCCTCAGGGTTGAATGAAGAAAATGGCGAAAAATTTTTCATTGTGAGTCCTAATCGTATCTGAAGCCCGTTGTGGCACTCTTATCATCAAAAGAACCCAAAACTGTTTCTCCAGCAATTGCTGTCTGTCCAACTGCAACACGCAATTTCATTTCAGTTGGTATATAAACATCAAGGCGAGAACCAAAACGAATCAATCCAAATCGCTCACCAGTCATAACGGCATCGTTTTCTTTTGACCAGCAAACAATCCGGCGTGCAACCATTCCCGCTATTTGTACGACACCAATTTTACCATGTTTGCTATCAATTACCACCCCATTACGCTCATTAAACTGACTAGCTTTATCAAAGTCAGCATTGGTAAATCGACCTGGATGATAAACGATAGACTCTACTGTACCACTGATAGGAATACGATTAATATGGCATGAAAAAACATCCATAAAAATGGAAATACGAATCATTTCATCTTTCCCTAATCCTAATTCTTCAGGTGGAACACATGATTCCACAAATGAAATACGCCCATCTGCAGGCGACATAACCCAATTTGAATTCAAAGGGATCACACGATCTGGATCACGGAAAAAGTATACACACCACACCGTGAGAACGAGACCAAACCAAAACAACGGACTCCATATCCAACCAAGAATGAGCGAAATAACAAAAAACGCTACAATAAAAGGATAACCTTCTTTATGAACCGGTACAAAGCTATTATGGAAAGATTGCAGAATACTCATATAATTTCCTATTCATCGTAAACTTAAACAAGCAACAAAGCTTTTTGTTCCTCTTGTGTCTTTTTATGTATTTAATCAATCACTCCATATAAAGATATAGATTACATTTTGCTCTATTTATTTTTTACGATTAACAACACTCGTCTCATCTTCTTCACGCATTTTACGTAATTTTTCTTCCGCTTGCGATGCTTCAAGCTGCTTATTCCACATTGAAGCATAAAGACCTTTCTTGCGTAAAAGCTCTGTATGCGTCCCATTTTCAATAATACGACCACTTTTAAGAACTAAAATTTCATCCGCATTGATAACAGTAGAAAGACGGTGCGCAATAATCAATGTTGTACGTCCACGGCTTACAATATCCAATGCTTGTTGAATTTCCTGTTCGGTCGCCGTATCAAGAGCCGCCGTTGCTTCATCTAGAATAAGAAGTGGAGGAGCTTTTAAAAGTGTCCGTGCAATAGCCACGCGTTGTTTTTCACCACCTGATAATTTGAGACCTCGCTCTCCTACCATAGACTGAAAACCTTCCGGTAAAATTTCAATAAATTTTGATATTTGTGCCATTTCAGCAGCTTTGCGCATCTCTTCATCTGTAGCACTTGGACGCCCATAGCAAATATTATAGGCAATTGTATCATTAAATAACACCGTATCTTGTGGGACCATGCCAATCGCTTCACGCAAACTCTTTTGTGTTACGTCACGAATATCCTGCCCATCAATTGTGATAGATCCTGCATCAACATCATAAAACCGAAAAAGCAACCGAGAAATAGTAGATTTACCGGCACCCGATGGACCGACAATAGCGACTGTTTTTCCTCCAGGAACTTCAAAATCAATATCTCTGAGAATCTGACGTCTCGAATCATAGGAAAACTTTACCTGATGAAAACAAATGGTCCCATCGCTTATCTCTAACGGTTTAGCATCCGATTTATCAACGATCTCTTTCTGAACATCTAAAAGATCAAACATTGCTTCAATATCCGTTAAACCTTGTCGAATATCACGATACATTGAACCAATAAAATTTAGTGGAATGGAAAGTTGCATTAAAAGCGCATTAATAAAAACAAAATCTCCTAAAGTTTGTGTCTTATAAAAAACTTCATAAGCTGACATCAGCATCATGATCGTCATTCCAATACCAAAGATAAGAGTCTGACCAAAATTAAGCCAGCTTAAAGATGTCCAAATCTTTGTTGCGGCTTTTTCATAACCTACCATAGAAGCATCAAATCGATCGGCTTCTAGAGTTTCATTACCGAAATATTTGACCGTTTCAAAATTCAAAAGAGAATCAACAGCGCGAGTATTCGCCTCAGTATCCGCTGTATTCATTTTTTGCCGAATACGAATACGCCAATCACTCGCCTTAATGGTAAACAAAATATATAATCCAACCGTTACAACAACAATGAGAAGATAATGCCACCCATAACTTATATAAAATACCAGTGCCGTTAATATAAATTCTAAAACTGTTGGTACTGTACTAAGAATTGAAAATCTTACGATCGCTTCGATTCCTTTTGTTCCACGCTCAATCACACGAGAAAGCCCACCTGTTCGGCGTTCCAAATGAAATCGCAAGGATAACTCATGCATATGTACAAAGGTTTTATAAGCTAATTGACGAACAGCGTATTGACCAACAGTGGCAAACAGGGAATCGCGTAATTGATTTAATCCAGCCTGCATAATACGCGCGACATTGTATGCCAAAACAAGCATGATGGGAATAATCCAACTGGATGGGAACCATTCAGGTAGCTGAAAGCTTGAATCAAGCACATTCGTAGAATATTTAAATAAATACGGTACAGATATGAGAACGAGCTTAGCCAAAACAAGATAAAATATTGCCCATAGCACACGCATTTTTAGATCACGCCGCCCTACCGGCCACATATAGGGCCATAAATTGTAAAGTGTGTGCAGAGTCTTCCCTGTATCTGATGATACAGTTTTTGTCATTTCATTGCGTTTCATAAAGTCCTTACTTCTCTATCATCCGCACAAACAGGCAAAATACCCTCTGTGGTTATTTATAGATTTATCTCTTCATTACGGCTTCCAATAAGCTATACCTACCCGTTTTTTGAAGTTAGACTGTTTTTGAAAAAGGAACAAGAAATAATCCACTATACAATTTATTATTTTGATCTGTATTTTCATACCACTCTGCTGCAAATAAATTTTCAACTTTTACATGTTTTTTTTTCAATTCTGCCTGAAGCCATTTTTTTGTTTTACCAATCTCTTTAAGTCCATCATCAATAACTTCACCATTTTCTATTAAAATCGTCGATTTCTTTCCCTCTTCCTTTTTAATGACAGTGCAATCACCATTGGTTTCCAAACGAACAAAAGCAGCTTCATGTAAGTGACACCCTTTAAGACGTAACATCGTAATGAGATCATTAATATTGATCCCTAAGTTCTTAATCTTATCCATTTGGAAAACTCCATCTAAAACTAATGTGACATTCCGCCCTGCAATAAGACGACGAAAAAAAACTGAATAGCGTGCAAAAAAATTAAAAGATGTAATCAAGGTTTGCCAGATGAATAAAACAAGCAATAATTGAAGGCTACTAATATTCTGATTATAAATAACGCCTCCAATAATACCTCCCATGACAAAATTACTGACCAAATCAACTGGTGTCATCTGACTAAGACTACCCCGCCCCGTCGTTCTTAAAATAAATAAGAAGGCAACAAGACCTACAGCTAGTTTAAGCGCGATATATCCATAATGATATAAAAATTCCATCATATTCTCCTTTTTTATGGAGCTGCTGGAATAGAGACATTAGTGCGCTTTAGTGTCGCTTTATTTCCCACACAGTTATGCGCTCACCACTCTGCGGATCCTTACTGTCTTTTAAAAGAACCCCCTCGGCTGCAAGCTCATCACGAATTGTATCCGCAGCTTCCCACTCTTTATTATGGATAAGTCTTAGTCTTTCGGCAATGCGCTGATCAATAAATTTTGTATCAAGGAAAGTTTTTCTCATAAATAATGGGCAATCTATTTCTTTAATCCATTCTTGTCTTAACAGTCCTAATAAATTCATCCCATTCAGAAGAGCCAAAGCATTTCCTTCTTTATAAAATTTTCGCAAAAGAGTCAGTGCTTTTGGAGTATTAAGATCATCACTAAGTGCATCTATCAAAGTATCATCAATTGCTTCATTGTTTTTCATCTCACTCTTTTTGCTGCGAAGCCATTCATACCAACGATACAGTTCGCTGCTCGATTGTATTAAACGCTGTGCTGTCCAATTTAATGGTTCACGATAATGCGTTTGCAACATCGAAAAACGCGCAGACAAACCAGCCCAATTTTGCTTCATTTCATCGGTTAAAATACCATTAAACTCCCCCAAATTATTCTCTAAAACAGAACGAATAGTTATGAAATTGCCAAAGCTTTTCGACATCTTTTTGCCTTCAACTTGTAAAAAACCATTATGCATCCAAAAATTAGCCATTCGCTCCGTCCCAAAAGCTGAACAACTTTGTGCAATCTCATTTTCATGATGAGGAAAAATTAAATCAATTCCACCACCATGGATATCAAAAACATTGGCGGTCGGATCATCACAGGTTAAACCACCGCCATAGGGCGCTAATAACTTTGCCATTGACATTGCAGAACATTCAATATGCCAACCTGGACGACCTAAAACAGGAATTCCGCCCGGTGATTTCCAACCTGGTTCTCCTTCCACAGAAGGCTTCCACAAAACAAAATCCATCTCTTCCCTTTTATAAGCAGCAACATCGATACGCGCCCCCGCCCTCATTTCATCTAAAGAACGATTTGCAAATGCCCCATAATGGGGAGGATTTTTTATGCTACTTACAGAAAATAATATATGATTTTCGGCTTCATAAGCGTGCCCCTTTTCAAGCAACCTCTCAATTAAAGAGCGCATCTCCTCTAAATGCTCAGTGGCGCGTGGCTGACTGGTTGGCAACAGACAACCAAGTGCTATGGTATCTTGTTGAAACTGAGAATATGTACGTTCTGTTAAGTGACGAATAGCCTCATTCAATGATACGTTTGGATATTCGCTAGCTGCTCGTGCATTAATTTTATCATCGACATCTGTGATATTACGTGCATATAGAACATGCTCATTGCCATAAACATGACGCAATAAGCGAAATAAAATATCAAAAACAATAACAGGACGTGCATTTCCTATATGCGCATAATCATAAATTGTCGGTCCACAAACATAAAGACGTACTCTTGTCGCATCTATTGGTGTAAATTTTTCTTTTTTACGTGTTAGCGTATTATAAAATCGCAACTCTTTCATTTATTGACTCCATGGACGATATTATGCACCGATCCTTTTAGATGTATCTTATCTCAAATCATTGTATTACGCGGTTTAAGCTAAAAACTTGTATCTTTTATAGTAAATTCTTCTTACCATTTTCCCATTGTATTTACGGCTGTATTCATCGTTTATCATAAAAACAATCTATTTTATTTGATTGGACAAAAGCGTTCTATCATTAGAGATGCTTTCTCTCTTTAAAAAAAATGAGCTTAGAAAAAAATCTATAGGCAATACAATATAAATCTATGTGAAAAATAGATAGCTTGCAGGCAGAAAATCTTAAATTTTTAACCACACAAAGCTTCGTCAGTATTTTCAATATTCCACAATGGTTTCCTTACTGCCTCTTACGCCCTATATTTTATAATCAATAATTGAGAATGATGTAGCAATTAACTTTATTTTTTTACACCGTTCTCATGACAAAATTATTTTATCTTTACAGAGTTTTATTCAAAGAAAGCAATAAAAATAATGCGGTATAGATTGATGAACATCATTATTTTAATATTTCTTGTCATTTCAATGCCAGCCTTTGCACAACAATCTCCACCTTATGAAAAAAAATTACTCCGACTAGCAGAAATTTTGGGATCATTGCATTCTCTCCAAAATCTTTGCGAGCCTCCAACAAACCAATGGTATGACTATATGAATGCACTGATTGAAGCAGAACACCCCATTCCACAAAGACGTGCTTATTTTTATGAAGCGTTTAATGAAGCGTATCGTGCTTTCTCAGAAAATTATCATCATTGTACACAAGCAGCCATTGAAGCCAATCAAAGATACATTGAGGAAGGAAGAATTTTATCTGAAAACCTCCTCATGCATTATAAATAATTAATCTATACAAAAAGTATCTCTCTCAATTTTAGCGGTATCAATGATACTCCTTTCACAAATGCGGGGAGCAATAAACCAGCTCTGAAAATAGAGAGACGTTTAAAGAATAATGTCTCGATACGCTTTTATTCATATGCGCCTTTTTCCCCATACAAAACTGTTCTTTGGCTTCCTCCCCACACCTCAAAGGACAAAGATTTTTAACTAAATTTGCTCTGTAAATAATCTAGGTTCTTGTTGAACAAGGTTTCTCTTGGCTTCTAACACATGTAATTTGCTGCATAGTTTCTACAAACAAGCCTAAGAATATTCACCACTCATTAAAAAAACACTTATGTATCAAAGAGGCTGACATACCCTATATCACCACTCTAAAGGATGGTATTTTACGGCATACTTATAATTTTAATCTGTTTACACCAAAGTTTCCATAAATTTAACAGGCTCTCCTTGTGAAGGTGTGACAATTTCACCTTCCCACATAACGCGCATACCACGGATAATAGTCCCAACAGGCCAACCTTTAACTTTTTGACCATCATAAGGTGTCCAACCGGTACGCGAACCAATTAAGCTATTCGTAATAATTTCTTCTCGCTTAAGATCAACAATGGTTAAATCAGCATCAAACCCAACAGCAATGCGCCCTTTACAACTTATACCAAAAATACGACTAGGGCCATGTGAAGTGAGATCAACAAAACGTTCAAGAGATATTTTTCCTGCATTCACATGTGTCAACATAATTGCTGCTGTTGTTTGCACGCCTGTCATACCTGAAGGTGAAGAGGGATAAGGTTGAAGTTTTTCTTCAAGAGTATGAGGCGCATGATCTGAACCTAAGACATCAATAATTCCTTGTTGAACACCGTACCAAAGAGCGTCACGGTGGCGCGGCTCACGAATAGGCGGATTCATCTGAATTAATGTACCAAACTTCTTATAATCATCAGCCGTGAGCGTCAAATGATGTTGTGTCACTTCAATTGTTGCAACATCCTTATGTTTTTTTAGAAAATCAATTTCTTCTTCTGTCGAAAGATGTAACACATGAATCCGAGCCTTCGTCTCATGAGCAATTTTTACCAAACGCTGCGTACATTTTAATGCCGCAACTTCATCACGCCAAATCGGATGTGACGATGCATCCCCTTCAATACGCAATATTTTACGCTCTTTGAGCCTCGCCTCATCTTCAGAATGAAAAGCCGCACGACGGCGTGTATTCTTCAAAATAAGGCGTACACTTTCATCATCATCGACCAAAAGATCACCGGTAGAGGACCCCATAAAGACTTTAATTCCAGCCGCACCAGGAAGTCTTTCTAATTCAGATAGTTCATGAGCATTTTCACGCGTTCCTCCAACCCAAAATGCAAAATCACAATGCATTCGATGAAATGCGCGTTGAACCTTATCGCTTAATGTTTCTTCTGATGTTGTCAATGGATTGGTATTAGGCATTTCAAAAACTGCCGTAACACCCCCTAACACAGCAGAATACGAGCCACTTTCCAAATCCTCCTTATATTCATTTCCTGGCTCACGAAAATGCACTTGGCTATCAATAATTCCTGGTAAAATATGAAGCCCCGTACAATCAATCACCTCACTAGCCGATGCACATGTAAGGTCGCCTATTTCAGCAATACGACCATTTGTAATACCAATATCACGCTTGCTTCTTCCATCATGATTCACAAGTGTTGCACCTTTAAAAATTGTATCAAATGTTTTAAACATAACCACGCTCCTTACATATTGCTCACTTATCGATTATGTAACTTTGAGCAGAAAGGCAAGAACCATGATTGAAAAACAAAATGCCATTTGCTTAAAAAACCGCGGACTTATTCAAATTACAGGCGAAGAAGCAACAGATTTTCTACAATCCCTGATCACGACAGATGTAAAAAAAATCAGTCCACAGGAACTTTTCCCTGGAGCCCTTTTATCCCCACAAGGAAAGGTTCTTGCTGATTTTCTTATCGGAAAAAAAGAAGATGGTTACCTGATTGATATCAGGATGCCTTTAGCTGATACGCTCCATAAGCGTCTGTTGCTCTATAAGCTGCGCAAAAAAGTAGAAATTACACAACCATTCCAAGAGCTTGTTACAGTTTCTTTGAATAATGAATCAGATGCTTTAAATTTTGATTCAAGTTTTGTTGATAAACGCTTCCCACAAAAAGAAAAAATAATACGAATCTATGGCAAAAAACCTTTTTTAACTTCAGAATATCATGACACATGGAATCAATTGCGTATCCGTTATGCAATTGCGGAAAGTGATCAAGACTATGAAATTGGCAAAGTCTTTCCTCATGATATTAATTACGATCAAATCAATGGACTTGCATTCAATAAAGGATGTTATATTGGACAAGAAATTGTTTCACGAATGCACCACCGCCGTGCAGCACGTCGCCGTATTTTTATTGTAAAAGGCCAGTGTAAATTAATCCCTCAATCTAGCATTGAAGCAGGAACAAAAGTGCTTGGCTACTTGGGAACATGTGTAGAAAATGAGGCTCTTGCTTTAATGCGTATTGACCACGTCAAAGATGCTATGGATCATAACATCCCCTTTACTGTAAAAAACATTCCTGTCACTATAAGCATTGCTGAAAATATGAATTTTACCTTTCCTGAAAATACTATAGAAAACACTCATGGCTAAAGCTGAATTATTAAAAAATGGAGAAGCCCGCGCTTGGCAAAGAATGCTCTCTGGAAGGCGACTTGATCTTCTCAACCCTTCTCCTTTTGATGTTGAAATTGAAGATATTGCCCATGGACTTGCTCGCGTAGCACGTTGGAACGGTCAAACACGAGGAGAGCATGCCTATTCTGTTGCACAACATTCACTTTTGGTTGAACAAATATTTCAAAAACTTTTTCCACAATCGGGAAGCAACGAATGTCTTTATGCCCTTCTTCATGATGCTCCAGAATATGTCATCGGCGATATGATTTCCCCTTTTAAAGCTGTTATAGGAAAACAATATGAACGCGTTGAAAAGCGCATCCAAGATGCTATCCACATGCGCTTTTCTCTTCCCGTTGATCTTTCTCAAAAACTTTTAAAAAAAATTAAACAAGCCGACCGTATCGCTGCCTATTATGAAGCGATTACGCTTGCTGGATTTAATACAGAAGAAGCCCTTCACTATTTTGGCTCTCCCAATAATATTTTACCCGATGATCTGAATTTATCCCCCTATTCTACCCAACACATTGAAAACGCATTTTTAACGCGCTTTAATGACTTGGATGTCCAAAGATTATAGCCCCTTCGCATTGTTGATTCCTTGTCATTACAGAATCATCACACTGACTTATAATAATAATTCATTGTTTTTTCATTTTGAATGAGAGCTCCTAATATCGTAAGCTTCACTCATTTCAAATCTGTTTATATTGAATCAATCAAAATCATTCTCTTGCACACCACAAGCGGGTCTGGCGTGTGGGTAAAATTTTTTAAAGAAAGAGTTAAAATGCTTCTTATGAACCATCTCAAGTGCTAAGCGCTGTCGCAGCATTGAAAATTGGCAAAGTGTGTGATGATGCCGGCTTGCTCTCTTATGAAGCGTAAAGACGGGAGTACTCTATAAATTTTATACACTTCATAAGGGACTTACCACTATACTATTCACGAACGCCGTCGCGAAATAGGATTGGGTACCTTAAGAAAGCTTTCTTTAAAAAAGCACGTGAATTAGCGACCCAATGGCGTTCTGTTTTGCATGAGAGGCGTGACTTCATTAAAGAAATGGAAAAAATCACAGTTCAAATTGCATACAAAATATATTAAAAATGCACATTCATTATCAAAATAACAAATGTTCTCTTGTCAAACCTTTCATCTTAAACTGAAGTTTATTTTAGTTTATAAACTTCATTATCCGCTGGGAAAGCACGAGATGTGACATCCTCTGCATAATTCTTTATTGCAGTTTCCATGGCTTGTTCAAGGTCTCCATAACGGCGTACAAATTTTGGCACATGAGAACCATAGCCCAACATATCTTCCATAACCAATACTTGCCCATCACATTGATTGGACGCCCCTATACCGATCGTAGGGATAGAAAGCTTATCTGTCAGTTTCACCGCTAAAGGTTCAACCATTGCTTCTAAAACAACAGCAAAAGCACCTGCCTCTTCAATCGCTGCTCCATCTGCTTCAATTCTTTGCCAATCATTCTCCTTGCGTCCTTGTGTTTTAAAACCACCAAAACGATTCATTGCTTGGGGTGTAAGACCGATATGCCCCATCACTGGAATGCCACGTTTACACAAAAAATCTACTGTTTCGGCTATATAAACGCCCCCTTCAAGCTTAACTGCACCACACCCCGTTTGTGCAAGAATGCGCGATGCATTTAAAAAAGCTTGCTCTGGACTTTCCTCATAAGAACCAAAAGGCATATCAATAACAACAAGAGCTTTTTGAGATCCACGCACCACGGCTTTCCCGTGTGAAATCATCATATCTAAATTAACAGGAAGCGTTGTCTCAAACCCATACACAACCATCCCAACGCTATCACCAACCAAAAGGATATCGCAATATGGATCAGCAATCCGCGCAGTATAAGCTTGATAAGCTGTTAAAGAAACAATTGGCTGTTGTCCCTTTCGTGCACGTATTTCGGAAGATGTTATACGCTTTACGGTTTTATGTACACTCATTTTCCACCCTTCTCTTGCAATATATATTGATCAATCAGCCTTATCTCACCAAAGCGGACAGTAAGAAGTAAAACTGCTGGTTTATTCAATGTTCCTTTAACCACGCATAAAGTTTCCATATCCCGTAAATCTATCGCTTCAATGATTGCACGCGTTTCTTGTTGTAAAATATCACGAACAGTTTTGCATAATTTATCAACCGACCGTTCACCTTCATGATAAAGCTTTTCAGCAGCTTTTCCACTTTCAGGAATAATTTTGGCAGCTTTACGATCTTCTAATGTTAAAAGCTGATTGCGTGAAGAACAAGCTACACCATCTGACTCCCGTAGAATAGGAACTCCAACGATTTCAATAGGAAAAGCCAAATCTTCAACCATACGCCGAATAATTAAAATTTGTTGAAAATCTTTTTCCCCAAAAAAAGCCTTATCTGCTTGGACAATGTTAAAAAGTTTAGCAACAACGCTTGTTACACCACAAAAGTGCCCCGGACGTAATTTTCCCATCAAAATACGTGATAATTTTTTCACTTGCACAATTGTATCATTTCCTAGTGGCCACATTTCATCGACAGAAGGAGCAAAAACACATTCAACACCTGCTTCTTTTAACAAAGCACAATCGCCCTTCAAATCTCTTGGATATTGAGAAAAATCTTCATGAGGTCCAAATTGCTTTGGATTGACAAAAATAGAAACCACTACGCGATCACACATTGCTCTTGCATACTGTACTAATGCAAGATGACCATCATGCAATGCCCCCATTGTTGGAACAAAACCAATCGAAAAACCTAAACGTCGTTCCTCTGAAGTATATTGGCGAACTTCAGCAATTGTCTTTAAAATTCTCATTTTCCCATTCAATTATCATCAGATCAACAAATTAATGCCTGTACACCAAATTGGCGCTCAAACAATTGTATCAAATTCATGCGCACTGACGGCTGCTTTATATCTCGTGGCTCCCAGACATGACGCATAAGAAAAAAACCCGTCAGTATAAAACCATTTATTATATCACTAAAATCAGCAGGACGAGTCGTTCTTTGTACAAGAAACTGTGGTAGAATGAGAAGCTTTTTTTTCCAAGGTTCTCCTGCTTCTTCACAGACAGCCCGACCAGATTTTGGTGATACGTAATGAAGCCTTTCCTGACGACCTGTTGCAGCACAACAAGATAAATCAAGACCAAAACCAAGTTCTTCAAGAAGCAGCATTTCAAAACGTACAAGCAATTCTGCATTTACAAATGGTTCATCAAAATTCTGCATAAAAAGGTGTAAAATATCATATAAAATGGGGTGCGGATCACGTTCGGGAAGAAGCCGCAAATGAAAAGCTATCAATTGCAAAGCATAAAGTGCTTCTGGTAGACAGATTAATCGTGCCGCATGTAAATCAAGAGCTTCAAGCCGAAAAAGTCCCAAATGTTCGTCTAAACGAGCCCACCATTCAGCCTCCACAAAATTTCCAGGTTGAAGAAGAGCTGCCATACGACGCGACCGCCCCCCTTTTACCACTCCCATATAACGACCATGTTCACGTGTCATAATCTCAAGAATAACACTTGTTTCACCATATTGGCGTGTACCAAGAATAACGGCTTGTTCTTTCCACTTCATTTTACTTTAATTATTTTTAAAAATCTTATTTTAAAAAATCCAATCCCATTTCGCGATAACGTTCTGGATCAGTATCCCAATTATCGCGCACTTTCACAAAGAGAAAAAGATGAACCTTTTGATCCATAATTTCCATGAGTTCTTTACGTGCTGCTTGACCAATCGCTTTAATTGTATCGCCTTTTGCTCCTAAGACAATTTTTTTCTGACTCTCACGCTCGACATAAATAACTTGATTAATTTTAACGGAACCATCTGAACGCTCTTCCCAGTTTTCTGTTTCAACCGTTGAGGAATAAGGAAGTTCATCATGAAGACGAAGAAAAAGTTTTTCACGCGTAACTTCAGCAGCAAGATGACGCATAGGCATATCAGAAATTTGATCTTCCGGATAATACCATGGCCCTTCCTGCATCATGTTACTCAACGCATGAAGTAAATCCTTGCAACCAGAACCGTTTAGAGCAGAAATCATAAATGTTTGCGCAAACTTTACACGTTCATTTATTTTAGTGGTTAACGCTAGAAGAGATGATTTAACAACTGTATCAACCTTATTAAGAACAAGAACTTTTTCTTGTTTCATATTGTTTACAATATCTAACATCATATCAACTTCATCCGAAAGACCACTTTGAGCGTCAATTAAAACGAGTAGAACATCAGCGCTCTTAGCCCCTCCCCAAGCAGCAGAGACCATGGCTCGTTCTAAGCGCTTATGGGGACGAAAAACACCCGGTGTATCGACCAACACAATTTGCACATCATCATGAATGACAATACCGCGGATTAAAGTTCGTGTTGTTTGTACCTTATGTGTTACAATTGAAACCTTTGTTCCAACCAATTGATTAACCAATGTCGATTTACCGGCATTAGGCATCCCAATAAGCACAACAAACCCAGAACGCGTTTTCATAACGTCACTCATGATCATTTTTTCCTACTGTTTTCCATACACCCTCTCGTCGCAAAATTTTTTCAGCTGCCATTCTCTCAGCATATCTTTTGGAGCTTCCCTGCCCAATCTCTGAAGCAAACCCAGAAATACTGACCTCTACCATAAAAACAGGATCGTGATCTGGACCTGAACGTTTTATAACCTGATAATGTGGTTGTGCATTGCCTTGGATATGCGCCCATTCCTGTAATTCTGTCTTGGCATCACGTCGACCAGCATCCATTTTCTTTGCCCGACTTTGCCAATATTTTTGAATAAAAGGGCGAACGCTTTCCAATCCTCCATCGAGATATATTACGGCAATCAAAGCTTCCACGACATCTGCATGCATGTTGATAAGTCGACGCCCCTCAAAATTTTTCATCTCAAAACCAACACGGATCATATCAGGAAGTCTCATTTCACGCGCAATATCAGCACATGTCTGTGCATTGACCAGATGATTTAAACGGACTGATAATTCACCTTCACTTGCCTGAGGAAAAAGTTGATACAGCATCTCTGCAATCAAAAGCCCTAAAACCCGATCCCCTAGAAACTCTAGTCGTTCATAATTCCCCTGTTCCGAATCTTGTACACTCGAGTGTGTTAATGCCTTCTTTAACCTCTCTTCATCTTTAAAACGATGCCCCGTCAGCTTGAAAAGCTGATCAATCATGAGACGTTTCATCGTTGTTTCCTTGCTTGATAAGCGGCAAATCATGAACCGTATTTATGAAAGAAAACAAACGTTTCCAACGCACATCAAATGGCCAGCGCCAAATCTGCCAAGCACTTGAACCATTACTGATAGAAAAGAAAATCACGCTCGCGCGACCAATAAGATTTTCTTCTGGAACATAGCCTACATCTAAACGACTATCATCTGAATTGTCGCGGTTATCTCCCATCATAAAGTAATGTCCTTGAGGAACTTCAAAGACTTCTGTATCATCAACTTTCGGGATGAAAGCTAAATCAAGTGTATCATAACTGACACCGTTAGGCATTGTCTCGCGATAAACCTCAACAGGATAGTTAACCTCTGTTATATCAGAATTATCAATCTCCCCCATAAAGTGACGTGAAACAGCCTCATCATTAATATAAAGGACACTTTGACGGACTTGTATACGATCACCTGGTAACCCAACAACGCGTTTTATATAATCAATCTTCGGATTACTTGGTAAGCGAAAAACGACCACATCTCCACGTTGAGGTTGAGATGCCCAAATCCGTCCAGAAAAAAGAGGAGGAGAAAAGGGGATGGAAAAACGAGAATACCCATATGCATACTTAGAAACAAACAGATAATCTCCCACCAACAAAGTAGGACGCATTGAACCGGAAGGAATACTAAACGGCTGGAAAAAAAGTGTCCGAATAAACGCTGCTAAAAGCAAAGCCTGTATTAAAACAGAAATAAATTCACGAAGCCCACCTTTTTTTTCTTTTTTATGCACTTTATCTTTTTGGATCATCACCAACTGCCTTCTCATCACAGATATAATTTTTTTCATCATAATATTCAAATAACAAAAGCACAATCTCTCACGCCATCTATCCACGTGGAAGTGCTTCGATAATAATAAATGCCTGTGCCCAAGGAAAATCATCTGTTATGCTAAGATGAATAACTGCATCATGATGAGGAGGTAATAACTTTTGAAGTTGCACTTGCGCACGATTTGTTAATTGCATTATTGGTTTACCAGATGGCAAATTAACTACCCCCATGTCTTTCCAATTGATACCACAAGCGATTCCCGTTCCTAAGGCTTTAGCACATGCTTCTTTAGCAGCAAATCTTTTTGCATAGGACGAGGAGCTTTTTTTGAGATTTTCAGATCTATTTCTTTCAATATCCGTAAAAATACGTTGGATAAAACGCTCACCATAACGAACCAACATTTTCTCAATACGTCGTATATCAACCAGATCATTTCCAAGACCAATAATCATAAGATATTACCCGATCTTTCTTAAATTTATTTCTGTTTTAATACAGGCGATGAGCGCTTCTTTAAACGCCTTTTTTTTATAATCTTTTGATATCGCTTTTGTTTAAAACGAACCGTTGCTCTGTAAACACCTATATAAGATAAACCACCAAAAACAATACCTAAAAGAGTTCCCCCTAAAATCATAGGACTCATAATTGTGTCCCATGCGCCTTTAAAGAGGAGAGAGAGATTTGACAATGTCAAACCATTAAATAGAGCACGAATTTGCGAAAGAGAAATCTCTTTGACATCGCTAAAAAGTGATAAACAAAAATACCCTACTTTATAATCAGCCATGACAATCAATAAAAATGTGAGTGGATTAGAAAAAATTGTCCCAATGATTGCGGCAGCAAAGTTTGCACGCAAAAGCCAAGAAAAAAATATTGCCAAAATAATATGCAGCCCAAAGAAAGGGGAACAAGCTAAAAAAACGCCAACAGCAACCCCTAATGCTACTTCATGCGGTGTTGCTGATATACGCAAAATACGTTTATGTATGTAGCAAAATGAGCGAGAAAATGAACGACGTGGCCATAACCAAAGTCGAATACGCGTTACAAAATCTATTGGTTCTCGACGACGAAAAAGCATATGACTCTCAATATACATCTTTTGATGATGAAATAATCTATATCATCCAAATTAATCTTTTTAAGCTTTTGCACAAAAAAAATATAACGACAATTAAATATTTCGACTGCCTGGTTTAATCGCGGGAAGAACAGAAAGCTCTGCAGGAAGTGCATCACTAGCATAAGAGGTTATCTCGTATTCAGCAAGCGCAATCAATGGAACTCCAACATTGACCTTACCACCAGAACGATCAAGGATACATGCACTAGCCAATACCTCTGCTCCTGCTGCAACAAGCGCTTCAACAGTCTCACGAATGGAAAGACCCGTTGTTACAATATCTTCAACAATAACAATCCGTGCACCCTTCTTGATTTCAAAACGACGCAATTCAAAGATGCCATTTACACGCTCTACCCAAAGAGAAGGAACACCAAGGTGACGTGAAGTTTCATAGGAAGGAATAAGACCGCCAATTGCGGGACCAACAACATAGTCAATTTTTCCCTCGATAGATTTTTTGATTTTTTCAGCCAATCCACGACATAACTTTTCCGTCAAGTCAGCATGCATGAATACTTTCGCTTTTTGCATATAAGTCGCACTATGGCGCCCCGATGTTAAAATAAAATGCCCTTCTAGAATAGCATCTGCTTGTTTAAAAATATCAATGACATCTTGTGTCTTCATTGCAAAATCTTTCTTTTTATCCATGAACCCGCCGTACTGTACTTACTGAACCTGCCTTTTTTAACTGAGAAAAAATACGATTCAAATGTTTTAAATCCCACACTTCCAAATCAATCATAATTTCTGTAAAATCTGGTGCTGTACGGATAAAAGATAAATTTTGGATATTGGCATCGTTAGCAGAAATTATTTGTGTAATTTCAGCCAGAGAACCTGGACTATTTACAACTAAAATATCCATCCGTGCAGGAAAACGTTCATTCATTTGGGCATCAATATCCCAGCGGACATCAATCCATCGTTCTGGCTGATCATCATACGCCATCAAAGCTGAAGACTGTATTGGATAAATAACGATCCCAGCTCCTGGCTGCATAATACCAACAATCCGATCTCCAGGTACTGCTCCTTCCGGTGAAAAACGTACGGGTATATCTCCACGGGTTCCTCTAATAGGCAATGCTTTAGATTGATGATTCTCGACCTTTGCATTCTTCTCATTTTCTGGAACTTTAAAAATCATACCTTGAGCATTTTCAATATTAAACCAACCTTCTTCCCCAGGCCTAAAAGATGACTTTTGTACCACACGGTGATCTTGATAATCAGGATAAACCGCTTTAATCACATCAGCGGAAAACAGCTCTCCACGCCCAACAGCAGCCAATACATCCTCTACATCTTTACGTGCTAAACGTGGCAAAACTTTCTTCAAAAGGTCTTTTGAAAATTGCTTTCCCATATATTCAAATGAACGCTCGAGAATACGATATCCTAAACCCGAATATTGTTTACGTACCGCTGCACGACTTGCTCGTCGAATAGCTGAACGTGCTTTACCCGTGACAACAAGAAATTCCCATGCTGCTGGCGGAATTTGAGCGTGTGAGCGAATAATATCAACCTCATCACCATTTTTTAATTTGGTCATTAAAGGCATAATACGACCATTGATTTTTACACCCACACAAGAATCACCGATGTCTGTATGGACGGCATAAGCAAAATCAATAGGCGTAGCTCCTTTAGGAAAAGCAATTAATCGACCTTTCGGCGTAAAACAAAAAACTTGGTCTTGAAAAAGCTCAAGTTTTGTATGTTCTAAAAACTCTTCTGGATTATCTCCATCAGACAAAGATTGTATCGTTTGACGCAACCATGCATAGGCATTCGTTTCACTTGATAACTTCACAGTCGAATAATTGGAACCATGCTCTTTATAGATGGAATGAGCAGCAACCCCATATTCAGCAACTTCATCCATAGCAGCCGTTCTAATTTGCAACTCAACACGTTGTCTTGAAGGGCCAACAATTGTTGTATGAATAGAACGATAATCATTTTGCTTTGGTATAGAGATATAATCTTTGAAACGACCAGGAACCATTGGCCATGTCGTATGAATGACACCAAGAGCACGATAACAATCATTCACGGACTCAACAATCACACGAAATCCAAAAATATCCGATAATTGTTCAAAAGATAATGCTTTACTTTCCATTTTGCGAAAAACTGAATAAGATTTTTTCTGACGGCTTTTAACATCTGCTTTAATGCCATTTTCCAAAAAAAGTTTTGTCAATTCATTTTCAATTGTGGAAAGCAAATCACGGTTGTGTTTCAATAATTCAGAAAGTCGATTGGTAATCGTACGATAACCTTCTGGATTTAAATAAAAGAAAGAGAGATCCTCTAATTCCTCACGCATATCCTGCATACCCATACGACCTGCAAGTGGCGCATAGATATCCATCGTCTCTTCAGCAATTCGCCGACGTTTATCATCACGCATAACACCAAGGGTACGCATATTATGAAGACGATCAGCAAGTTTGACTAAAAGAACACGAACATCATCAGAAATAGCAATAAGAAGTTTACGAAGATTTTCTGCTTGTACGGCTTTCTTTGATACAAGATCAAGCTTATTAAGCTTTGTAAGCCCTTCAACCAACTTCCCAATTTCAGAACCAAAAAGCTGATCAATTTCTGCTCGTGTAGCGCTTGTATCTTCAATTGTATCATGCAAAAGAGCAACAGCAATCGTTGCCTCGTCCAACCGCATATCTGTCAAAATAGCAGCAACTTCTAAAGGATGAGAAAAATAAAGATCACCTGATGCACGCTTTTGATGTGCATGCTTTTTCATTGCATAATCATAGGCCCTGTTTAAAAGAGCCTCATCTACGTCAGACTTGTAACGTTGAACACGTCCAACAAGCTCACACTGACGCATCATACGAGCATATCCTTTATCTTTTCACACCTCTAATCTTTATTGAACATGTCCTATCAATAAAAGACAAGAAAAATAATTGCTCCTTACATGACAAGGTATCTTTACTCCTGTAACATAAATTGCTGCAATTAATAATCGTCACTTTTTTCTGGAACAACCAAACCTTCAATACCCGCTAAAAGCTCTTCTTCTGACATATGATCAAATGAAGTACCTTCTTCTTGCGACGACGTATTAAAAACACTTTCAGCTTCACCTGAATGGGTAATAAATTCACTTGCCATTTCTGGCTCATCTACTTCCACATGCTTTTGCAACGAATGAATAAGGTCTTCCTTTAAATCAGCAGGCGACAATGTTTCTTCTGCTATTTCACGCAAAGCAACAACTGGATTTTTATCATTATCACGATCAACCGTAATCTGCGCTCCTTGTGAAATCTGACGCGCCCGATGACCTGCTAAAAGTACCAATTCAAAGCGGTTGTCAACTTTATCAATACAATCTTCTACCGTTACGCGGGCCATTTATGCCTCTTTCTCAAATAAAAAAATTTAATAGCGGATAAAGGAGTATATACAATAATCAAAATAAAACACAAGAAAAACAACACAAACTTTTATATTTTTTGATTAAAGAACTTATTTAAAAAAATTCTTGGAAAATTTAAAAATGTATAACCTATTCATGCTCGTTATCAAAATTTCTTTTAAAAGCATTCCAATAGATTGACTTCAAACAAAGGGAGGTCTTTCTTGACAAAAGACTTGTCTGGAGTCCTTATCCTTTTAAAAGGAATACCTGCTGTTTAAACCCTTTGCAATAACAGCAGTCTTATACATACTTTTTATGATAATATCTTTATCTAAAGAGAAAACTTTTTTCTTTGAACATCATGTGTATCGCACTCTTATTCATCGAATAAATTACTGAAAGATGACCTCTCTTTACACAATAATGAGCAATAAGTTTATATTAAACTTTCTTCTAAAAAAGTTTATTTATATTCATTATAGATTGTTTATCAAAACATAACCCGTCATATACGCTATATAAAGACTCACAAAATAGAAAAACGATTGATGCCTAACACCATGAATAGCCAATTAACATCACTGTGCCCAGAACCACCCCAAAATTGCAATTTATGTCCGAGGCTTCATCAATTTATCGCTGGCTGGCGTGTAAAAGAACCAAGTTGGTATAACGCACCGGTGCGCCCATTCTTTCCTTATAAAGGGCCAGATACAACACGCCTTCTTATTGTTGGGCTTGCTCCTGGATTACGCGGAGCAAATCGAACTGGACGTCCATTTACTGGTGATTATGCTGGGCACTTACTTTATTCAACTTTAAAAAAGTTTGGTTTTGCCCAAGGAACCTTTGAAGAAAGAGCAGACGATACTCTTGAACTTATTGATGCAGCAATTGTTAACTCTGTTCGTTGTGTTCCACCAGAAAATAAACCCACCGGTGCAGAAATTAACACGTGCCGCTATTTCTTCTCACCTCTTTTAACAAATCTTCCCAAACTTAAAGCCGTTATTACCTTAGGCACCATTGCGCACCATTCAACGATACGTGCCCTTAATGCAAAAGTTTTAGCTCACCCTTTTGGACACGGCGAAATCAATAACATCGGCAGATTACGCATCTTTTCGAGCTATCACTGTTCTCGTTATAATACAAATACTGGACGTTTGACAGACGCCATGTTTCATCAAATCTTTCAAGCAGCAAAAACATACTTAGATCAATGCTAAAACTGTTTTAAACAGCGCTATGAATAAAGAATATCTAGATCGCATCCATTAGCCATACCTTTTTAAAAGTCTTGCTTTCTCACGTCCCCAATCACGTTTTTTTTCCGTTTCGCGCTTATCATGAAGCTTTTTCCCCCGCGCTAGAGCGATCTCCAACTTAACGCGCCCTCGTTCATTAAAATAAAGTTTGAGAGGAACAAGTGTCATTCCTTCACGAGACGTTGCATTAAAAAAACGTGCCATCTCACGTTTTGAAAGTAATAATTTGCGCAAACGTCGTGGTTCATGATTAAAACGATTAGCCTGCGTATATTCAGGAATATAGCTGTTTACTAACCACAATTCCCCATTCTCAAAACTCGCATAGCTTTCAGCAATATTGGCATGATTAGAACGTAAGGACTTCACTTCCGCTCCCTGAAGGACAAGACCAGCCTCAAGATTATTAAGGATTTCAAAATTAAAACGTGCTTTACGATTGTCAGCAATTATTTTCCGTACGGGCGCGTTCTTTTTTTTATTCATGGCTTTGTCAATATCATTTTATGCTTTTAAAAGACCAGCATGACTGAGGGCTGCATCAATAATCTTCTTTGTTCTTTCTGTTAATGGAACAATAGGAGAACGCACAGTATCACCACAAAATCCTAATTTTGCAGCAGCATATTTAATACCTGCTGGACTAGGTTCAATAAACACAGCACGATTAAGAGGCATCAAGCGATCATTTAATTCTCGTGCTGTTTTATAATCACCACGAAAACAAGCTGCTTGAAGTTCTGCACAAAGCTTCGGAGCAACATTGGAGGAAACTGAAATACACCCCATACCTCCATGTGCATTAAAACCTAACGCCGTACAATCATCACCGGAAAGCTGCACAAAATCTTTTCCACACTTTTCACTTTGTTCACTAACGCGCTCAATTCTGCTCGTTGCATCCTTAACACCAATGATATTGTTAAAATCTTGATAAAGGTCTTTCATCGTTTCTACAGCCATATCGATAATAGAACGACCAGGAATATTATAAATTATAATCGGAATAGAAACAGCTTTGGCAATGGAAGAAAAATGCTTATATAAGCCAGATTGATTT
Organism: Bartonella sp. AA168HLJHH; assembly: GCF_042197365.1. Lineage (NCBI taxonomy): Bacteria > Pseudomonadati > Pseudomonadota > Alphaproteobacteria > Hyphomicrobiales > Bartonellaceae > Bartonella > Bartonella sp. AA168HLJHH. The sequence continues at coordinate 119,699 of NZ_JBHIRS010000002.1, forward strand.
GGTCTATTATAATAGGGAGTGACAACCAAAACTGCATCTGCGCCAGCTTTTTGCGCGTATTGTGCAAGCTCTACAGCCTCGCTTGTGCTATTTGATCCCGCTCCAGCAACAACAGGAACACGCTTTGCAACCTGCTCAACACACAATTCTATAATCCGCTTATGTTCTTCATGACTTAACGTTGCTGATTCACCTGTTGTCCCAACAGGGCTTACACCGTTAATCCCTTGTGTGATCTGCCATTCAACAAAATCACAAAACGCCTTCTCATCAATTGCGCCCTTGTTATCAAACGGTGTGATAAGCGCAGTTATAGCTCCCTTGAGCATGACAAACTCCCTATAATGTTTGCTTTTATTTTTTTAATAATCGCCTTTTATAAATTTTAAATAGAGCATAATCTTGCTCTATCATTGAAGCAAGATGAATTTCAAAAAAAGCCCCCATAAGATGAAAATGTCCCTCCTTAAATGTTGAACATTTCTTTAAAATAAGCCGTCTATATTAACGCGTTTTTCATGCTTGTGTTCTATAAATCCTTAAGTTTTTACAAAAAGCAAGGTCTCAAGGTCTTTTCTCTATGCGTGTATTTTCCACCTCTCTTTTCGTATCAACCTTTACTGCACTTATACTGGCAATAAGAATTTTATTTTCAAGTGCATACGCGCAAACACCCCTTTTGCAAGGGAAAGTACCAATCCCTTTGGTTCGCCCTACTCCCTTTACCGCAAAAGAAGCTCAAGAATCTCTTCAACAGACACACACAACATCACACAATACTGCTACACTTCAGCAACTGAAAACTGGGCTAGATGCACTAGCAAACAACAATATTGCAAAAACAATAAATCTTCGTAATTCAATGGAAAAACATAGCCTTGATCGTCATATTTTGACATGGGCGCTGGGGGTGTCAAACCAAGCTAATATATCCAGTTCTGAAATATTTAATGCAATCAACATGCTAAAAGGATGGCCAGGTATAGAAACGATGCAACGCAATGCTGAACGTGCTTTTCTTAACGAAACCAACGTCACACGCGCAATCATCCAAAAATTTTCTCATCACCCGCCCCAAACAGCACAAGGGATGGCTCTTTTCGCTAAAGCACTTATCGCAACGGGACAAACCACTCGTGCTCAACACGTTATTGCGCCATGGTGGCATAAAACACAGCTTAATGCAAAAGAAGAAGTATTTGTTCTTAAAAATGCAAGCGCTACATTAAAACCTATTGATCATTTGAAACGCATGCAGTTTATGCTGTATGCACATCGTTTTGATTCAGCAGCACGCGTTGCAAAATTAGCCCATGCTCAATCTCTTTTTAATGCTTTTGTGGCCGTTGAAAAAAATGATCCTAGAGCTACACAAAAATTAAAAGCTGTAGAGAGATCATGGCAAAAAGATCCTCTTTTTCAGTTTGCTCGAATACGCCATCTTCGACGAACAGAGCAATATGATGCGGCCGCAGCACTCATGATGAAAACATCAAAAGATGCATTTCGCCTTATGAACCCTCATTCATTGTGGAAAGAACAACGCGCCCTTTCTCGTGAAATGCTCGATTTAAACAAACCAAAAATTGCTTATCAACTCGTTGCAATGCACACTGGTATAACATCTGCATTAGCCATCGATGCTGAGTTTCATGCAGGATGGTATGCACTACGGTTTCTTCATAACCCTAAATTAGCAATGCAGCATTTTTCACGTATTCCTCAACTCTCTTCTTTACCTTTTTATGCATCACGTGGATATTACTGGATGGGACGAACAGCAGAAGCGCTAAAAGAACATCAAAATGCCCAGCAATACTTTCATCGCGCAGCTCATTTTGGTGCAACTTACTATGGTCAATTAGCCGCTGCACGACTCAACCAAAAAAAGCTTAAAGTTTTCTTTCCCAAACCAACAACCGCTGAGCGACAACATTTTAGTGCACGAAAAGCGATCAAAGCAATTCAACGTCTTGAAGCAGCCGGCTATGCTGATTTTGCTAAAATTTTTTATAGAGAGCTCGGAAAAAAAATAGAAAGCCCCGGTGAATTAGCTCTTCTGGCTGTTATGGCAGAAAAAAATGGAGACTATTATACCAGCCTCAAAATTGGAAAAATGGCTGTTTTTCAGGGGAAAAATGTCGGTGCACTCTCTCATCCTCTGGGAGCTATACCAGCTTCTGCTAATATTTCTGTAGAAGAAAAATCGCTTATCTATGCCATTGCACGCCAAGAAAGCGAATTTAATCCAACAGCCATATCAAAAGCAGGTGCACAAGGTATACTCCAATTGCTTCCTACAACAGCAAAAGCACTGGCAAAAAAATACTCAATCGCATGGTCTCCTAAAAAATTTAGCAGTGATGCTCATTATAATGCAACATTAGGTGCTCATTTTCTCAATGAACAATTAGAACGTTTTAATGGATCCTATATACTAACTCTTATTGGCTATAATGCGGGTCCCCGTCGAGTCAATGAATGGATAAAACGTTATGGCGATCCTCGAGGTCAATCTCTCGATAACGTCATTGATTGGATTGAACGTATTCCTTATACAGAAACACGTAATTACGTGATGCGTGTCATGGAAAATTATGGTGTCTACAAAGCAAGACTCACTGGGAAAATAGATATAAAAACCGACTTGCTTTCTGGTCGACGGAAATAATATGCCTTAACTTCCCAAATAGCATTTGAAAGCGTTGATAAGAAGTGTTTTTATTCCTTTTTAAATAGTACCATACCCACTTTCTTAGGACGTATAAGAAAGTAATTTTAATTGATTCAGTATTAATAAATTCGAAATGAGGAAACCCTACGCTATTTGGGTCTTTTATTTTAAATACAAAATGATGAATTATCATTATAAATCAACAGGTAGTACAAATAATTCATTTCTTCTCAACATAGACGACAATATCATAGAGATTACAAATATAAGAGAAGAGTGAAACAAATAGCTCATCCTTTTACTGTTGCTTATTAGTCAATATTCAAATCTTGTGAAACAGCATCTTTTAAGACTATTTTTTCCTGCTTATAACATTTCTATAACAAATAAGAGTACGTTATTATATATATCGTTTGGATTATCTCTGATAACAGAAAGACAGACTCATTGAGTTAGAAAGCCTTAAAGACAAACAATTCTCTTCTGCCCCTTCCCTTTTCATTCGGTTCTACGACTTTTAAATATGTCAATATCTTTTAATGATGAAGATGAAGCTTTGCTTTTTTTCTTATTTTTACATATAAGCTCACATCCTTCACACAAAACAGAGTATCCCCAAATAGTATGTTTTTCTTATTTATATTATTGTTTTATTTTAATGTTTCTAAGTCCATTTCACAACGGTGTATCTGAAAAGTACTTACGAAAATCCTCTCACGAATGGTATAAAAATCGATTAGACCTTTAATTAATAAAAGCTATAGCTCTATCATCCCTTAACTCCCAATGATGCAAAAGCCCTTTCATTTAGAGCACTCATAAGAAGTATATTCACTGCTTCTTAGAAGTTTTTTATCCATGCTCCTCCTCAACTTGTATCATACGTAAGCGGATGGTTTTGATTGATTCAACATCAAAAAAATTCGAATAAATTGTATTTGAACTTTCATTAAAATTATAAATAGTCATTATAAATCAATATATTATAAGAAAAGCGCCCCGCATAAAAAATCAGCTAAATATTAGGGATACTCTAATTGTTTTATTCACTTTTGATGGTGGTGGTGGTGGAAAAGAACCAACGCGTCGAAGGGCTGCCATCGCTAATCGATCAAGTTCCGGGTCACCAGCAGAGACTGCTACACGACTAGAAAAAATACTCCCCTGCTCATGCACCATAAATTCTAACTTCACCGTTCCTTTTGTACGATTGGTGCGCTGTCCCACAATATAATTTTTTTGCCTTTCTAATTGTGACTGTACCTTTGCTAACCACTCCATTAACAACATATCTTCAAGCCCTGCTGTACCGCCACCCTTGTTGATGGAAGAAGAACGTACCGCCTTTGCATTGGAGCGCTTTACTACAGCCTTTGGCATCGGTATTGTTTTTTTGATAAACGCTTTATGCTCCACTTTTTGAGGTAGGGGTTCTTCCAAAGGCTTTAAGTCATCTTGTTCTACTATATGCTGAGGTTCTTCCGATTGAACTTCATCCACGGATTCCAATCCTTCTGACTCCTGCTCTAGGAGATCAGACTGTAATAATTCTTGCTCTGTATTAATATCCGACTCTCTATGAATATCTGGCAAGTCTGTATCAACATCCGGATATACAGTTTCTTGCATAAAAGTCAGCATAATCTCCGACGAGAGCAAACCATTACTTATACCAGTACTTTGAAAATAAAACTGTGCTGCCAATAATACATGCAAAAAGAAAGCCCCAATAAATGCACCAATCCAAAGAGTTAATAATTGTTTCGTATTTGCAAAATTCATCGTTTCTTCTGCCACTATTTTAAGCTTAATATTGGTGTTCAATCTCATTAAAACAGGCTATTTTGAAATTGCAACTTTTTTCTTGACTGATTTTGTCATGTTTAATATGGTCTTCTAATGATTTTGTGCCATTGTCAAAATCATTCCTACTTGGCTGGCAAGTTTTAATCAGTGAGTCCAGCCTTTTTGTATTAAAAATTTCAAAACAGAGAGGGGATGTTTAAAAGGGTTATGATGTGTTATGCAAATAAGACGAAAAAATATCTATAAAAGCTGTGTAATTTTAAGTGCATTATCGGTCTGTATACCTTCATTTGTTTTTGCACAAAATAAAGATGGAAGTGCTGTCACTGAACTCAAACCAATCCTTATTAAAGGAAAAAAAATAGAAGATGCTTCAAATTCAATAACCATTCTGACTGATCGTAAGACCAACAAGAATATTGATGAAAGACAAATAACTGATGTTTATGATGTGAGTCGTCTTAATCCTTCCGTATCCTATAACTCAGAAAATAACAGTTTCGTTATTCGGGGTTTAGATGCAAACCGTGTTCTTACGACAATGGATGGTATTTCTCTTCCATGGTTTAATGATATATTCCGTGGTGGAGGTGGAAACACAACTTTTGATTTCAATGCTCTTTCTACGTTTGATACTATTCAAGGATCAGATTCTAGTCTTTATGGTTCTGGCGCCTTAGGGGGAATCATTGCGTTGCGTACCCTTGATCCTGAAGACCTGATCGTGGAAGAAAAGAATTGGGGAAGCCTTATAAAAGGTGGTTATAATTCTGTTGATAACAGCTGGCGCATCGATCAAGCTTTTGCTGTGCGTAATTACCGGACATTTTTACTTTTTCAAGGATCTTATGTAGAAGGTCATGAGCGCAAAAATATGGGAACAGTAGAAGGGTATGAGGAACGCACGCGCAAAAACCCTTCTCACTTTGATAAAAATAACTTGCTTTTTAAAATTCATCAATATTTGAGTGATAATCACCGCCTTGGTTTTACCGCAGAGCGTTTTGGTCATAATAGTAACACACATGAATTAAATTCGTCTAAAAGATACGCTCCAGGTTCCGTTTATGAGCAGGATAATAAACTTCGTGAGCGCTTTTCTCTTTCTTATAATTATAATGGTAATGGTGATGCAGTTCTTGATGCGTTTAATGGGCAGCTTTATTGGCAAAGGCAATCAAGTCGTTACGTTATGACAGGCGTTCGTGTTTCAGCTCCCAAAGGGGATTATTTGAGAGATAATTTCTTGCGTAATATCAATTATGGTTTCAATGCTGATGCCCTTAAAAAAGTGGATTTTGGCACTATAAACCATACGTTAAAGTTTGTAATGAATGTTTCGTCATCTAAATTTCATCACTATTTGTTAGGTAAAGACAATTGTCATATAAAAGAATACGCTCGGGGATGTCTTTTTGTTCCTGCTAATCGATCAGATTCACCAGACACAAATGGTTACAATTTAGGTTTTGTTTTTGAAGATGAAATTGGGTTGGTTGATGATCGTTTTCGTGTAACACCGGGAATCCGGTATGATTGGTACAAATATGTTCCTCAGAAAACACCTTCTTATGAGAAAGCACTGATTTCTGATAAATTCCCTCCAGAAAGAAGTGGTTCACGCTTTTCTCCTAAATTACGCGTGGAGTGGGATGTTCGTAATCAAGTAACGCTCTATGCTCAGTGGGCACAGGCTTTTCGTGCACCACGTATTTCAGAACTTTACGTCTCTTATATCAAACCTTCTGCTTATTACGTGAAAGGGAATCCTGATCTTCAACCAGAAACAAGCAATGGGTATGATGTTGGTCTACGGTATGGAAATGTAAATTTCGGTGGTTCCTTCAATGCCTTTTTCAATCAATATAAGAATTTCATAGATACTGAGGATAGAGGGCCATCAGAGGAATTTAGATTTGCGCGTCGGCATTACATGAATCGTTTTCACGTGCAAATTTTTGGTGTTGAGACAAAAGCCCATTTAGTTCTTAAAAATGGTTTTCATAGCAATGTTGCTCTTGCTTATTCACAAGGAAAAGATCTTGATAAAAAGGAGTATCTTAACTCAATTCCTCCTTTGAAAGCAGTTATCGGATTAGGATATGCAAAAGAGGTTTGGGGAAGCGATATTATCCTTACTTTGGCAGCTAAACGTGACAAAGTAGCCGGAGAATCTGATTACCAAAAAATTCCAGGATATCATGTCGTTGATATGACAGGGTGGTGGAAACCATTCGGTGAAACGGGACCTATTCTAAGAGCCGGTGTTTATAATCTTTTCAATACAAAATATTGGAATGTATCTGAACTTCCTTCAGGTAAAAGTTCAACACCAAAAGATTATTATAGCCAGCCTGGTCGTAACTTTAAGGTGTCGTTTGTACAAAAGTTTTAGTCACTTCTGTTAATTATTCGGTCAATAAAATCGTATTGATAAAAGGATTAATTATTGTGTTTCTATTTTCAACATCTTTAAAATTACAAAGATTTGGTAGAAAAGTTTTAATTCTTTCTGTTTTATCGTTTTTTGATTGCTCAGCTGTTGACGATAGAGTGTTATTTTGTGATAGATTGAACTCTTAAAAGAATTTAATTTATTGCCTTGGAATTGTAAAATTTGAAAGTTAGTTTTTGAGTTAAGTAACATAAGGTAAATTCATGGCACATACAGCTGAAATGATTCTTCGTTTGCGTGAAGAAAAAAAAGAAATGCGAAACCGCGATTTTGCGGTTTCGATTGGTATATCTGAAGCGGAGCTTATTGCGGCTTATTGTACCATTGGAAAAGCAAAAAGGCTACAAACTGATGTTGCTACTCTCTTGGAAAATGCACCTCGACTTGGAACCGTCATGGTCTTAACTCGCAATGAATATGCTGTTCACGAAATAACGGGACGCTTTGAAAAAATTGTTCAAAACGAACATATTCCTATCACACTTGGTGAAATTGATTTGCGTATTTTTACAAAACAATGGAAGTTCGGTTTTGAATATGATGTCGTTATTCTTGGAAAACCTACAAAAAGTCTGCAATTCTTTGATCAACATGGCGTTGCTATTTTAAAGGTCTATTCTAAAGATATGACAAATATGGAAGAGTGGAATAAACTTGTTGAAAAGCTCCTTCTTGAAGATCAGTCTCCTGTTCTTAACATTCTTCCCGTTTCTCTCCCAGCCCAATGTGACATAGCAGAATTGGATATTGAGAGTTTTCGGGATCGTTGGCGGAAAATGACAGATGTACACCAACTTCACAAAATTATTTCCGAATTTAAAATTAATCGACATCATGCTGTAAAATATGTTGGTAATGAATTTGCCGATGAATTACAGGTAAATGCTGTTGAAATGATGCTTAACCAAGTCGCACAACAAGAACTGCCAATCATGTGTTTTGTTGGGAATAAAGGGTGTATTCAAATTTTTAGTGGGACTGTAAAAAATATTAAGCAAATGGGACCTTGGCTTAATGTTCTTGATCCAAGATTTGACCTTCATTTACTCACGTCCGGGATTGCTAGAGTATGGCATGTTCGCAAACCTACCCGTGATGGTTATGTCAGTTCACTTGAAGTTTTCGATAAAGATGATGAGATGGTTATTCAATTTTTTGGCGTACGCAAGGAGGGGCAAAAAGAACGTGAAGATTGGCGTTCTTTATTGAATAGTTTGCCATCATGCCAAGAAAACAGCAGTAACTAAGATAAGATAAGGTTAGACATGTTCATATCTCTTTTACATAGGTTATCAAACCTTTTTCTTACGTGTTTACTGCTCTCTCTTACTTGTTTTTCTAAACAAGTAATTGCTGAACCTGCAACGCGTTTTCCTGAAAATGCTCGAATTGTTTCTATCGGCGGAGCACTTACAGAAATTGTCTATGCATTGGGAGCCCAAGATCAACTTGTCGCCCGTGATAGTACAAGCGTCTACCCACAAGAAGCGCTCAAGCTTCCTGTGCTTGGATATATGCGTGCTCTTTCACCTGAGGGGGTTTTATCACTTGCTCCTGAGGGTATATTGCTTGTTGAAGGAAGTGGTCCCGCTTCAACAATTGATATTCTCAAAAAAACATCAATACCTCTGGTGATCATACCAGAAGACTACTCCCGTGAAAATGTGATAGAAAAGATTCGCCTCGTTGGTCAAGCCATTCATCGGGAAGTGCAAGCCGCGGCGTTAATTGAGAAATTGAAGCGTAATTTTTTAGACAACGATGCGCTTTTGGCGAAAGTAACAACACCAAAGCGTGTTCTTTTTGTTTTCTCTGTGCAAAATGGACGCGTCATGGCATCTGGGACAGGTACTGCAGCTGATAGTATGATCAAACTTTCAGGCGCTATCAATGCTATCACCGATTATAAAGGATATAAACTTCTCAACGGCGAAGCATTATTGAAATCAGATCCTGATGTTATTTTGCTTATAAAACATGGTGCAAGATCAACCAGCATTGATAAGATTTTAGCCATACCGGCAGTTCAAGCAACAACTGCAGCGAAAAATCATGCCATAAAACAGATGGATGCTATGTATTTTTTGGGATTTGGTCCACGTACTGCAGATGCATCAAGAGAGCTTATTGAGATACTTTATGGTGCACATCAAAACGGTAAGAGCTGATAAAAATGGTAGACGGTACATCTAGGATGCATTTACCTAAAGAAAAAGAAGGTAAAAAAATAAACCGTTCAAAGCAGGGAAAAATTTTATTATTAAGCTTAATAATATTCCTTATTTTCAGTATTTTTGGTGGGCTCTTGAATGGTGCAGCAAAGGTTTCTTTCGTTGATCTCCTCCATGTGATACTTACACAAGATTTTTCGGTAAGTAGTAAAACGCGTGATTACCTCGTGCTCATCGACATAAGGCTTCCCCGTGTTATCTTGGGATTATTGATTGGAGCAGCCTTAGCTGTCTCCGGTGTTCTTATGCAAGGGCTTTTTCGTAATCCTCTTGCAGATCCCGGAATTGTAGGTGTATCAGCAGGTGCTGGACTTGGAGCAGTCTTAGCAATTGTTGTCGGCATTGCTTTTCCTGTTTCTTTTGCACCTTTTCTAGAGCCTTATAAAGTTATCATAGGTGCTTTTTTTGGTGGACTTTTATCAACAATTATTCTCTACATAATAGCAACGCATAACAGCTTTACCTCTATTGCAACCATGCTGCTTGCTGGTATTGCTCTTGGTGCATTAAGCAGTGCTGTTGTCGGAACATTGATTTTTGTCGCAAATGACCAACAACTGCGTGATATCACTTTTTGGAGTCTGGGCTCTCTTGCGGGCGCTACATGGTTGAAAGTATGGCTTGTTCTCCCTTTTATCGTTATTGGTCTTCTTTTCTCTCCCTTTTTATCACGAGCACTTAATGCCCTTGCTCTTGGAGAAGCTGTTGCTGGCCATATTGGTTTCCATATTCAACGCGTCAAAAATATTGCTATTCCCCTTGTTGCTCTTATGTGCGGTAGTGCTGTTGCTGTCAGTGGTGGTATTGGTTTTATTGGTATTATTGTTCCTCATATTTTACGTCAGCTCATAGGTCCTGATCATCGCTATCTCATTCCTTGCTCTGCTCTCTTGGGAGCAGCATTACTTATTTTTGCTGATATGTTTGCACGCTTAATTGTTGCCCCCGCTGAATTGCCGATTGGGATTGTAACAGCACTTTTTGGTGCACCTTTCTTTCTATGGATCCTTATATGCAAACGAGGAACAGACTTTTCATGATTGAAGCGACAAATATTTGTGTTCAGCGCGGAAAGAAGCAGATTCTTAAACACATTAATCTTCAAGCTAAAAGTGGTGCTTTTACCATTATTATTGGTCCTAATGGATCAGGAAAAAGTACTTTTATCAAAGCTCTGAGTGGTGAAATTCCTTACAGTGGAAAAATAACCTTAAATGGTTATAATGTATGCCAAACAAAAACTCATGTAATGGCAAAAATGCGCGCTGTACTACCACAATCAACAACGCTCGTATTTCCATTCTTAGTCCATGAAGTTGTAGGGCTTGGCCTTTCTGTAAACCAATTTAGCATTGCCAAAGCCGAATTGCAAAATCTTATCCAGAAAGCTTTAGAGTGCGTTGACCTTTCTGATTATGGCAACCTGTATTATCACCAATTATCAGGTGGAGAACAAGCTAGAGTACAACTTGCCCGTGTACTTTGCCAAGTCTGGAAACCTGTTCATAATGGGATTCCTCGCTGGATGATATTAGATGAACCTATTGCTAGCCTCGATATTCAACATCAAATCATCGTTATGGATATTGCTAAACAATTTGCTCATTCTGGTGGCGGCGTTCTTGCTGTTCTTCATGACCTCAATCTCGCGGCACATTATGCAGATAACATGATCTTGCTCAAGGAAGGTGAGATTTATTGCGAAGGAAATGCAACTAATGTGTTGACAACACAAAATCTCCGCGATGTTTATCATTGTTCTTTAAACGTTTCTGAATTACCTAAAGAAGATATCCCTTTTATACTCCCTCAAACGACATCCTCCTATGAAATTAGATCTCTAGGCTATCGGCTTCAATCTAAAAACTAAAGTCCATAGCAAAATAAAACACGCAAATATTCAAGAATCTTTTTTATTTTCATATGAACTCCTTTTTGTCATCTGTCATTAAAAAAGAAGACCAATTACCCTAAAGATATTTTTGGAAAAAAACACCAGTTTAAAATCTTTTAAGATTTTACGTAACTAAAAACATGTGAAGTTTTGTTTTGTTATCAAACTGTTATATCATACAAATTTATACAACATAAACATGCGTTTTCCCACTCTTTCTATCACTTTTATCTTTATAAAAATGATTCAAGAAATACATATAAATGCCTTTGTTATAATAACGGGTGTATTATTATATCTTCTAAGGACCATATAGAAATCAAGTACCTTTCTCCCCTGCATAAAAGATTTATTTGTAGCTTTAATGGTAATGTTTTCTTTATAATACATATACTTTAGCTTATTTGTATAAATAAATATTGATTTACAATGATATTTTTACTTTTCTCTCTCTATTAAAAAATTGTTTATTGGCATATCACAAAGAATTAACCTATTGAATAAAAACTTTAAAATAAACTCAATAACGCTTTTTGTAAGCCCCCTAATGCAAAAACAATGCGGAATATAGGGATGAGGAGAGAGTATAGAAATAGCGTTTGTCTTCTGCTTCATAAGCATAATGATGATTCCACTCAAAGGGGAACTATCATTTACAGATAAAGCCTCCTACCATGGAATGCAAAGAAATGAAATCGACAACAAGGTGAGAAATATCTTTATAAGATGAATTAACTCATACAGGGGTATGCTATTTTTGCACAAAAAACGCTAAAAATATTGTACTTTTTTATGCCTCAGGTTGAATAATTTTATTACCTTCCCCTATCAAAACACCTTATGAAAAAATATATCTCCAGATCTCTTCACGGCACAGTTTAAATGATTTTTACACATTTTCCCTATGTTATCATATAATTATAAAATAAATTATATCCTTAACTCTTTCTTTCAATCATTTTAAAATTGTTTTTTGACGCTCTCAAGTATTCTATTAACAATATAGATTTCCTTTTCATATGCATAGAAAATAACGCGGAATTGCTCCGCGTTAACAAAATTATCAAGGTGTATAGATTATTATTACTTAAACATACTCATGATTTTATAGCATAGACAACGGTTGTATTAACAGGGCGCGTTTCTGCCTCACCCGTATGGGAAAGAGTTACCTTGTGTGTATGTGCACCAGCAGAAGCTGTTCTCCCTTTCAGGGTTGCATTATAAGTATAATGATTCGGGAGTCTCCCAATATCACCAACGGGCCATCCTACCCCTTGATACTCAAAATTATGCGCATGCTCGCCTGCGTTTTCAATACTCCCAATATGCGTATGTGATTTTATGCTATCTTGTTGTTCATCTGCAAACTTTCTACCACCATCTAAACCCCGACCATTATCAAAGCCGCGTAAAAACATGCCTCTAAAATCAGGAACTTTAAAAGTTTTATTGCTGTCTTTTCCCCATTTATCACCTATTGCCTCGAATAACTGCGGATAATCTTCACGCTTATAGGCCTTACCATCACATAAAAGCCAACCATTTGGCACATTTTGCATAGCAAATGTTGCAATGAATCCAGAGGGGAAACTTTCTATCTTTGGTGGTGTAGGGTTTAATAAATACCAACCCTCATGCTCTTTTATTAAAACACCATTATTGTATACCATTTCATAAATGCCATCTGTTTGAAATTCTCCACCTTCTAATGGTATAACCCCCGTATCAGTGGCTTTATAGATAAGCTTTTCTCCTATATTATTAACAGTTATTGTTGTCACGCCAATATTTACACCACAAGCTTTAAAACGTATGACGATATCATTGTTGTATTTCTTTATAGGCGAAACTGTCTTTAAGGTAATTAATGTTGTTTTATCTTCCAAATTTACTATAAAGCTTGAATTAATAGATCCACCATTATCTGCAAGATATTCGCGCACGCGCTGCATCATCGCCCTTGCACTATCATTAACAGAACTAGGCGGCTGTCCTTCTGCCCAATTAATGATACTATCTGAATAAGCATTTTCATCAGCCTTTAGAGACCAATCATAGATATTAGACATTTTAAATCCCCCATTATTTTCATAGTTTTTCTAACAACTTCTCGTTCTGTGCACTAAAATGTGCTGCCGCTGTTTATTGGTACATCATAACCACTGCACCATCCTTATTTACGCATTTTATCTCTCTTCACTCCTTCCAATTTTATAACCTAAATTCACCAGACGCTTTTCATAACATTAGTCTTAATGCTTTCTCTTCTAATGTATAATGTAACACCTCATCTGATGTTACTTAATATCTTGTTTTGTTGCTTTGCTGTTGTTATATAATTATTTTTTCAATCTTGCATCTTGTTGCAAAATTTATAAATACTTCCAAAATTTTTCCTATTATGGATTTCATATAACCATTACTGAATGTAATAACTTATCATCCACATAGAAAATTTCTGACTTAAACATTATCTTTTTTTATTTTTTTCAATAGTTTAAATCTATCTCGTCGATATTTCATACCATATATTTTAAACAAAGAAATTCTATCTTTTGGCTATCATTTGTATTAAAATTTTAAAAATTAGCTTCAAATTTTTTGCATGCTTCATTATGTTTTTATCCACATGCAGATACTTTGTTCTATTTTATTCAATTGATTTCTGAAATTGTGTCACAAGATTAGCACCAATGTTTTTTTTGAATAAGCTTTTGTTCAATCTAAATGTATCACAGAGAATATATTCAATATGGACATTTGCTCCACACTTTCATTAAACTGGAAATAAAATACTTTGAAATATTAAATATCACACACCTTCACAAAATTTGAAGGTTGTATCCGATCCGGAAAAAATTAAAAAGCATAACCCACCCCCTCCCCCAATTTTTATGAACAATATCCTTGTTTATTAAACGCCCCATAACCAACCTTTGCCCTCCCACACTTAGCATATCCCCCTCTATATATTATTATATGTATATTTTTTTTGCAAGAACAATAAATCATTCTAAATAACATCTTGCAATTATTGGTGTTCTTCTTAATTCAAGGCAATATTATTTTTATAATAAAGATTAGGTATTGTTTCTCGCTTTTATTTATCGCATTCTTAATGGGAACATCCCCCTCATGAAGAATAGAATGCCCCAAACAAAATATAATGATATTGCATATTACGCACTTTTTAAGAAATATTGCTCAAAATATACTCCTTTCATTTTACGACAGCGCACGTCAATGATACAATAGCAAGCCATTATAGATCATCAGCTTTAAGCTTTTGAAGATACAAGTGGAATCCATCATACATTTTGTTGGCTCCCACGTTTTGACAGCCTCACTCTTAGAATGTTCATTAAATGACATTTGGCTTCCTTTCTTCAAGTGCTTTGCCCCATACGCTCCCACTTATGACGTGCAAGGAAGTGTTTTTATACGAAAAGATATATGATGAGAGGATCTTATGGTATTCTGAGTTATTATTTTAATATGAAAAAAATCTCAATCAAAGCCATAAACTATCTACTTTTCCCTGATAAGCCGTTTTTAACTTTATTCTGGTTTATAAAAGCTTCAATATCATAGTTTATCACTTCATAATATCTATTTTCACTCTTAAAAACACACCAAAATCGTTTAAAATATATTTTTATGATTGACAATATAGATATTTAAGCCAACCATATTCGTATTAACAAAAATACTTCAAGTGGGAGGAGGCATGCAAATATTAGAATAGATATTGTATCAGTTTTTCAAAATAACTTTTCTTGAGCTGTATTGGGTTTTCTTTGCTACAAAGCAATACTATCCCTATTCATCTGAATGCTCGTGATTGATAATTTGAATACATCTCCATTAACATCGTAACTCCATTAACATCGCAACCTATTTTTGAACTCCGTGTCTATAAGGAAAAAGTTTGTGCAGAAAAATACTCCATCAATCAGTTGTAGCCCCTTTCCCGCTTCACGCAAAATTTATCAACAGAGCCTTCTCTTTTCTGATGTGCGCGTACCATTGCGTGAAATTTCACTGGCTGATGGCAGTGGTGAAAAACCTTTAAACGTCTACGATACTTCTGGCCCCTACACAGATAAAGATATGATCATTGATATTACAAAAGGCCTGCCAGCAATTAGTTTGCCTTGGCTCTCTAAGCGGGATGATACTGAAACTTATCCTGCACGATTAGTTAAACCTGAAGATAATGGATTGACTTCTGATAAAAACCTTACACCAGCCTTTAAGCAAAAACGTTCTATTTTACGAGCAAAAAATGGCAAAGCAATTACACAAATGGCTTACGCACGCGCAGGCATTATTACCGAAGAAATGGAATATGTGGCTATACGAGAAAATGAAGGATTAGCAGTAAAAGAACGGCAGAATGTACCATCAAATGAAACATTTGCTGGATCAATACCAGAAATTTATACTGCGGAATTTGTTCGCAATGAAATTGCTTGTGGACGCGCCATTATTCCACAAAACATTAATCATCCAGAGTGCGAACCCATGATTATTGGGCGTAATTTCCGTGTTAAAATTAATGCCAATATTGGCAATTCAGCAGTAACTTCATCTATGGAAGAAGAAGTTGATAAAATGGTTTGGGCCATTCGCTGGGGAGCAGATACAGTTATGGATCTTTCTACAGGTCGAAATATTCATAATATTCGTGAGTGGATTATTCGAAATTCTCCTGTGCCCATCGGGACTGTTCCTCTGTATCAAGCACTCGAAAAAGTACAGGGTATTGCCGAAAACTTAACATGGGATATTTTCCGTGATACCCTTATTGAGCAAGCAGAGCAAGGTGTTGATTATTTTACCATTCACGCAGGATTAAGATTACCATTTATTCCTATGACCATTGATCGTGTAACAGGTATTGTTTCACGAGGCGGTTCTATTATGGCAAAATGGTGTCTCCATCATCACAAAGAAAGCTTTCTCTATGAACATTTTGATGAAATTTGTGATATTGCAAAAACATATGATATCTCTCTTTCATTAGGAGATGGGTTACGCCCTGGCTCTATCGCCGATGCCAATGATGAGTCCCAATTTGCAGAGCTTAAAACCTTGGGAGAATTGACAAAAATTGCTTGGAAAAAGGATGTACAGGTTATGATTGAAGGACCAGGACATGTCCCAATGCACAAAATTAAAGAAAATATGGAGCAACAATTAGATCTTTGTCATGAGGCGCCTTTTTATACTTTGGGACCTCTTACAACGGATATTGCTCCTGGTTATGACCATATTACATCAGCAATTGGTGCCGCTATGATTGGATGGTTTGGAACTGCTATGTTGTGTTATGTAACACCTAAAGAACACCTAGGACTCCCCGATAGGAATGACGTAAAAACTGGTGTGATCACTTATAAAATTGCTGCTCATGCCGCTGACCTTGCTAAAGGTTTACCTAGAGCACAATTGCGCGATAATGCTCTTTCGCGTGCACGATTTGATTTTAGATGGCATGATCAATTTAACCTTTCTCTTGATCCAGAAACAGCCTGTGCCTTTCACGATGAGACAATGCCTAAAGAAGCCCATAAATTAGTGCATTTTTGTTCCATGTGTGGACCAAAATTCTGTTCTATGCGTATTTCCCATGATATTCGTGAGGCAGCTGCAATAAGAAAAACAAAAGGGGAAGGTATGATCGCCATGGCCGAAAAATATCAGAAAAATGGTGACCTTTATATGGAAATTGTTCCTCCTCAAAAAAAGAAAGTAAATAGTTGAAGAACATTCTTATCAAAGGTGCAGGTGTAGGCGGCTTAACAGCTGCCTTTATGTTACAGCAAAAAGGTGCTTCTGTTACTGTATCAGCCCCCCCTCATTCACCTATAGGAAGTGCTAGTTGGTATGCAGGAGGAATGCTCGCACCTTACTGTGAAAGGGAAAGTGCAGAACAAATTGTTGAAGATCTTGGTGTACAAGCTATACAATGGTGGCGTAAAACGCTCCCCAACCTTGTCATACAAAAAGGCACTTTAGTGGTTGCACCTACACGAGATAGAGGAGAGCTTGAACGATTTTCTGTACGTACGCATAATCACAAAACCGTAGATAATACAGAAATAGCTCATCTTGAACCAGATCTTGCTGAACGTTTTAACTGTGCACTCTTTTATGAAAATGAAGCCCATATTGATCCTCGCAAAGCACTTATGGCTTTAAAAGAAAAGCTTCTCAACAATGGAGCCTGTTTTGTTGATGTAGAGAAGGCTGAAAAAAAATTTGATATTGTTATTGATGCGACAGGAATAGCACGTTTAGGAAAAGATAAAAATATACGGGGCGTACGCGGTGAAATGCTTCTCGTGCGCTGCACCGATATTAAAATTTCGCGTCCAATTCGTCTTCTTCACCCACGGTTTCCTCTTTACATTGTACCTCGACAAGATAATATTTTTATGATTGGTGCAACGATGATTGAAAGTGACTTTGATGGTGCAATCTCTGTAAGATCAATGATGGAACTGCTCAACGCGGCTTATACTTTACATCCTGCTTTTGCTGAAGCAGAAATTATTGAATCTGGCGTTGGTGTTCGTCCATGTTATCCTAATAACTTCCCTTCTGTGCATAAAGATGGTAACTTTATTTCTATTAATGGATTTTATAGACATGGTTTTCTGTTGTCTCCAGAAATGGCAAAACGAGCAATGGAATTGGCATTGGAATAAAACATGCAAATATTTGTTAATGGTGAAACAGTCCAAACAGAAGTTATGACTCTCGGTCTCTTGCTTGAAGAATTGGGGTATGAAGGAAATTGGCTTGCAACTGCTGTTAACGCTGAAGTTGTTCCCATAGATGCACGAAGCCAATTTGTCTTGCATGAAGGAGATAAAATTGAAATTTTAAGCCCAATGCAAGGAGGCTAAAATTATGCTGAATCTTTATGGACGACAATTCTCTTCCCGTCTTCTATTAGGTACAGCGCAATATCCTTCACCAGCAATCCTTCGTGATGCTATTCATAAATCGAATACGGAAATTGTAACTGTTTCCTTGCGCCGTGAAACTGCAGGTGGAAAACAAGGTGGACAATTTTGGAAATTTCTTCAAGAACTTGGGGTAACAGTGCTTCCTAATACTGCTGGTTGTTATACTGTTAAAGAGGCCGTAACCACAGCCCAATTAGCAAGAGATCTTTTTAAAACGGCTTGGATTAAACTCGAAATTATCGGTAATTCAGATACCTTACAGCCAAATATTTTTTCCTTAATCGAAGCTGCTCAAATTTTAAACAATGAAGGTTTCAAAATTTTTGCCTATACAACGGATGATCTCATTGTTGCTGAAAAACTTTTTGACATTGGTTGCCGTGTTATTATGCCTTGGTGTGCTCCTATTGGTTCTGCCAAAGGACCTCATAATACTGATGGATTGCGTTCTATCCGTGCTTACCTTCCTGATGCTACTCTTGTTATTGATGCCGGCATTGGACGCCCATCACATGCCGCCATTGCGATGGAACTCGGTTATGATGCAGTACTGCTTAATACCGCAGTTGCTAAAGCAGGTGATCCTGTCTTAATGGCTGAAGCATTTTCTAAAGCTGTTCAAGCAGGACGTATGGGATATAAAGCTGGCATGATCGAAGCACGCAATGTAGCAGTCCCTTCAACACCAATCATTGGAAAAGCGGTATTTTCATGAAACTGGATCCATTTTACCTCATCGTTGATAACGCTGATTGGATTGAACGTTTGCTTCCTCTTGGTATCAAGCTCGTACAATTGCGTATGAAACATGAAAATCAACAAATAATCCGTCAACATATTAAGCGTGCAAAAAACATATGCAATAAATTGGGAGCACAATTAATTATTAATGATCATTGGGAAATAGCAATTGATGAAAAGTGTAATTTTATTCATCTGGGACAAGAAGACCTAAGCAATGCTGATCTTCACGCAATTCGTAAAAGTGGTATAAAAGTTGGTCTTAGTACACATGATGAACATGAATTGGCTATCGCACTCTCTGCTAATCCTGAGTATATTGCACTTGGTCCTATTTATCCGACAATCTTAAAAAAAATGAAATGGATGCCGCAAGGACTAGAAAAAATCAAACAATGGAGAAAGCGGATTGGTGCTTTACCTTTGGTGGGTATTGGTGGTTTAACACCAGAACGCGCAGTGGGTGTTTTAAAAGCAGGAGCAAATAGTGCTGCTGTTGTGACTGATATTATCCTCCATAAAAAACCAGAAGAGCGTGTACAGCAGTGGATAAAAGTAACACAAACATGGCGTTGATACCTTCTATTCTTATTGTTGCGGGCACTGATCCAACAGGAGGTGCTGGTATTGTTCGTGATATAGAAACCTCTGCACATTTTCAAATAAAAGCAAATTTAGCAATTACTTGTGTTAACGTACAAGATGATAATCGCGTTGTCGAAATCATTCCAATGCGTGGAGACCTCGTCGCTGCGCAAATGCGTGCTGCCCTAGAAGCAAATCCAATAAGCGCAATAAAAATCGGTATGACGGGGACAAAAGCAATTATAGCAGCAATCTGTAACGTACTCAAAGACTATCCCCATGTTCCAGTTATTTTGGACCCTGTACTTGTCGCTTCATCAGGAGGAAAACTAATAACGGAAACAATCATCGACACGATGATCGATAAACTGCTTCCTCATGTTGATCTTTTAACACCGAATAGAGAAGAACTCGCTCTTCTTAGCAAAAGTCCATTGGCATCTCATGATAAGCAAGCAATACAACAAGCAAAAAAACTTTTGTCATTGGGAGCTCGCTCTATTTTAGTAAAAGGGGGACATGCAGAGGGGCCTCTTGCAATTGATAGCTTCATTGACAAAACTGAAGTCATAAATATCTCTACTCCACGTTTAAAAGGAACAATGCGAGGAACAGGTTGCATTCTCTCAAGCGCTATTGCAGCGCATTTAGCATTAAATGAACCTCTCATTTCAGCTGTAAAAAAAGCAAAAGCATATATCCACACATTGCTTTTAACCCATTGTAAAAATAGTTTATAACGTCTTAGTATTTTCTCATATAAAAGTAATATTTATATATTTCAATTAATATATTTAATTTTTTTAATAAAAGTTATTAAAAAAATATAATAATATAAAATTTATAATTAATCTTATAAAGAAAATACTACAAAATTCACTTTCATTAAGTATTAAATATAGAATATAATGATAAAAAATATTATCACACCACTTGCATTCAGTAAAAAATTCTTTTAGTATGAGTGAGTTTAGTCTGTTTAAAAAGTTGAAATAACGCAATTTAAACAAATTATACATTTAAAGATGCATATAATCGCGAACATTCGCATTTTACGATTTGCCTTTTTTGTGAAAAGAGAGAATCCTATCAGCGTTCTTATACATTAATGGCTAGCGAATACATTTAATAAAACTTGAAGGATAATTTTGTTTGATCTATAATCGCTAGATCATTAGAAAAAATAAAATGTTAAATCAAACACCATGCTCAATTTCCTATGAAGAACTCTTAAACTTTTATAAAGAAAGTGGTGCGGATGCCGTTCTGACAGATTTTCCTATTGATCGTTTTAAGCAGTCTGCTTGTTCAGAGAGAAAATTAATATCTGTCGTGAACATTTCTCATAATCAACAAGCATCTCCCAAAACATCTCCAACCGTAAAATTAGATCATCATCAGCTGCATAACTCTAGGACTATACAAAATGAATCCACAGCTATAGAGAGTGCAAAAAATGCAAAGACACTTGATGAATTAAAATCTGCTCTCCTTGCATTTAATGGCTGTTCATTAAAATTGACAGCAAAAAATACCTGTTTTTCAGATGGAACAGCAGGAAGCCCCCTGATGCTTATAGGCGAAGCACCAGGACGAGACGAGGATATACAAGGAATTCCTTTTGTGGGAAAAGCTGGGATGTTGCTTAATAAAATCCTCGCATCAATTGGCTTAACAAGAAATAATGTTTACATTGCCAACACTATTCCTTGGCGTCCGCCAGGAAATCGTACACCAACACCAAGAGAAGTTACCTTGTGCCGCCCTTTTATTGAACGGCACATTTATTTAGCGCGTCCTCGTGTTCTTATAGCACTGGGAGGCGTTGCTGCACAGTTTCTTACCGGATCTCAAAATGGGATTATCCGAACAAGAGGTAAATGGCATATTTATGAAAGCGAGGATAATATAAAAATACCTGTTATGCCAACTTTCCACCCTGCTTACCTTCTTAGAACCCCTAGTCAAAAGAAGCTTACATGGATAGACTTCTTAGAAGTAAAAAATCGCCTCGACAGCCTTTTGTAATTCTTTAATCCTATATTGCTTCTAAAATTAACACACCCTTCTTTAACTCTTAAAATACAAATGGGAAAAAACTATGAAACAGCCAATAACATCTATTTATCGTTTGGAAGACTACCAACCAACCCCTTACGTTATCCCTAAAACACAACTTTCTTTCCAATTAGCACCGACAAAAACCTATGTTATAGCCATATTGTCTATTGAGCCTCGTCACGATACAAAAGAATTAACACCTCTTGTTCTTTCTGGTGATGATCTTACTTTAATTTCCGTTTCTATTAATGATGAGATATTAGCCCCAAACACTTATAAAGTGACGCCTTCACGTTTAGAAATTACAACGCCACCAACGGTTCCTTTTACATTGAAATTGGTTACGGAACTGAATCCTGAAAGCAACCGCCAACTTATGGGGCTTTATCTTTCAAATGGTGTTTATTGCTCACAATGCGAATCGGAAGGTTTTCGTCGTATTACTTATTTTTACGACCGCCCAGATGTTCTTTCTACATATAGAGTGAAAATTGAAGCAGATACCCAAACAATCCCAATCTTGCTTTCAAATGGTAATCTGGTGGAAACAGGAACTTTAGAAAATAATCGCCATTTTGCCATTTGGGAAGATCCTTATCCCAAACCATCTTATCTCTTTGCTTTAGTAGGTGGAGATCTTGATAAGTTAGAAGACCATTTTACAACTGTATCTGGACGACGTATCGAGCTTGGTATCTATGTAGAAAAAGGAAAAACCGAACGCGCAACTTATGCAATGGATGCTCTTAAACGTTCCATGCATTGGGATGAACAATGTTTTGGGCGCGAATATGATCTTGATGTTTTCAATATTGTTGCTGTTTCCGACTTTAATATGGGAGCAATGGAAAACAAAGGCCTTAACGTTTTTAATGATAAATATGTTCTTGTCGATCCTGAAACAGCAACCGATCAGGATTATAGAAATGTTGAACGTGTCATTGCACATGAATATTTCCATAATTGGAGCGGTAATCGTGTTACCTGTCGCGATTGGTTTCAACTCTGTTTAAAAGAAGGATTCACTGTTTATCGTGATCAGGAATTTTCATCAGATCAAAATGTACGCAGCCTACAGCGAATTGAAAATGTAAAAGCATTAAAAGCGACGCAATTTGCAGAAGATGCAGGACCTCTTGCGCATCCTGTGCGTCCTCGTCAATATAGCCAAATTAATAATTTTTACACAACAACTGTTTATGAAAAAGGTGCTGAAGTTGTTCGCATGATACGGACTATTTTAGGTCCTACTCTTTTTCGTAAAGGCACTGATCTTTATTTTCAACGTCATGATGGACAAGCTTGTACAATTGAAGATTTTATTACCTGTTTTGCTGAAGTGTCTGGTCAAGACTTCTCCCAATTCATGCTATGGTATGAACAGGCAGGAACACCCAATGTAGAAATCGATAGTCATTATAGCGATGGTGTTTTAACAATTCATGCAAAGCAACATATTCCCGCAACCCCACAACAAAATACAAAAAAGCCTATGCTTATCCCTATCGTATTTGGCTTGTTAGGACCTAACGGAGAAAACCTCACCTATGAAGCGGATACAGATATTCAATCAGATGTTATGCTTTTATCCAAGGAAAGCCAAACGTTTACATTAAAAGGACTGCGTGAAAAACCCGTTTTATCACTGCTGCGAGACTTCTCAGCACCAATTATTCTACACACGCCATTTAATGAAAATGAACTTATTTTTCTTGCACAACATGATGACAATCACCTTAATCGCTGGCAATCTCTTAATCATTTAATGACGCAAGCTTTGCTTCAAAGCATTCAAGATAAAACACAAGAAAAAGCAACTCTCCCTTCTGCTTTGCTAAAGCTGATTGAAACAATCATAACAGATGAAACCTTAGAGCCTGAATTTCGTGCCTTCTGTTTAAATTTACCTAGTGAAGTTGAGCTTGCTCATACAATCGGTAAAAATATTGATCCAGATCGTATTCATTACGTGCGCAATCAGTTTCTCGCTTCACTTGCACAAACACATCAAAAACTCTTAACAAAATTTTATGAACAAATGCAAACCCAAGAACCCTATTCACCAGACACTGTACAAGCCGGAAAGCGAGCATTAAAGAATATCATACTGGATTACCTTTCCATTGCTGAAGCCAATCCAAATCGAGCTGCTATACAATATGCAACAGCTGATAATATGACTGACCGTATGGCCAGCATCGCTGTTCTCGTGAAGCGTTTTAATGAAAATGAGCAGGCACAAAATGCCTTAAATGATTTTGAAAACCGCTATCGACATGACCCTTTGGTTATGGATAAATGGTTTTCTATTCAAGCAATGGTTGCTGGCACATCAACACTCGAAAATGTTCAAAAGCTCATGCAACACCCGCTATTTTCAAAGGATAATCCTAATCGTGTACGATCTCTGATCGGTGTCTTTGCCTCTAACAACCTAACAGGCTTTAACAGAGTTGATGGTGCCTCCTATGATTTTCTTTGCCAAATCATTTTAGAAATTGACAAAAAAAATCCACAGCTTGCTTCACGATTATTAACAACTTTGCGCTCTTGGCGACAATTAGAATCTATTCGGCAACAAAAACTTGAAATGGCATTAAAAACGATTGCTGCCGCGCCAAAATTATCAAGCGATGTTTCTGATATCATCAATCGTCTACTCACTTGAAACAAAAAATTATTTTAAATCAATATGCTATGATATTTTTTAAAATAAATTCTATAAACTATTCGATCATCATTAAATCTATAAACAGGCAATCTAAGCCTGTTTATAGATCACGTTTAAAGTACTTTTTTCTTTTCATATTCCAAAATCATAAAAGTAAAATTATTTTTTTTAAAAAAAAGACTGGACAGAAGACTCCTGTTTTGATTCATTGCATTCGATGGGGTTACTATGAATATCGAAGCAGTTTTTAAATCACATTATTCCAGAATTAAAGGAACGCGAGATGGCTAAATTGGACGCATATAATGCGCCAAGGGAGGTGTATGCTGATTCAAAATCAAGCGCTCAAAGCCGCAAGGAGCGCACAGAGCGTACCAATCTGTTTTCTGGTTCTGCCTATCAAAAACTTCTTTTTATTGAACCTTGGCTGCGACATTCACTCCCATTTGTAATTCTTGCATTTCTTGTTATGCTAGCAGCAATCCGTTTCCTATCAATCTATGATTGGCGCAACACAATTGATAAAAACACGCATTCTACCATCGCTCTCTTAGCTTCTCATATTACCAATACAATCGACCGTGACATACTTGCCGCCACTCGACAAGGAAAAGCTGCTGCTCTTTCTCATAATCATTTACAAAATATCCTGACCAATTTTCGTAACAAAGGTTTTATAAAAACCAGCGCTGTTATTGCTATTGTCGATCAAAAAGGCAATGTCCTAGCTTCATCAAGTTCCGAGATTGTCTTAGGAAAACCCTTACAGAATTTTACCTCTGAAAGCATTACTTTGCAAGCTCTAGGAAAACATGCTGGAATCATGAAAATTACAATAGGAAAAGATATTCCTGCTCTTGCTTCCTTTCAGCAAACAGAAAATGGACAATATGGGGTATTCATCAGTGAAAAAATGCAACATATTTACATGGAATGGCGGAAAACTCTCTCGTTAAATATAACCATATTCATTGGAACTAGTGGCGTTATCCTCGCTCTTCTTTATGCTTATTATAACCAAATTGTACGAGCACGCAAAACAGATCTTGTTTCAGAAAAAATTCAAAACCGTATTGATATGGCAATGATGCGTGGACGCTGTGGACTATGGGATTGGAATATGGCAAGTGGACGCGTCTACTGGTCACGAGCAATGTACGAAATGCTCGGCTATGTCCCTCAAGATGCATTGCTCTCAATTTCCCAAATTAGCGCCATTATCAATCCAAATGATGCAAATTTTTTTGACCTTGCTCAGGAATTAATGAGCGGTAAAAAAAAGCATATCGATATTAACGTTCCTATGCGTCATGCTGATGGTCATTATGTATGGATGCGCATTCGTGCCGAAGTGACTGAAGAAGAAGAACCCCATTTGGTTGGTATTTCCTTCGATATTAGTGAACAGCAACAATTGGCTGAACAAACGGCGCAAGCCGACCTTCGTATCCGTGATGCGATTGAAAACATTTCAGAATCTTTCGTCTTGTGGGATGCTGAAGGACGTTTAGTCATGTCCAACAGCAAATTTTGCGAATATGCCGCTATTCCTAAACAAATTCTCCAATCAGGTATCCAACGTGCAACAGTCGAAGCCATGGCACGCCCTGCACTCAGTGAATATCCCCTTAAAGATGATGGTACTGGTAACTTAACCAGTATTCGCCAAACGGCAGATGGTTGTTGGCTCAAAATTAACGAACGACGAACCCAAGATGGAGGATTGGTTTGTATTGGTACTGACATTTCTGAGCTTAAACAACAACAGGAAAAATTTGAAGACAGTGAAAGGCGTCTTTTTTCTTTCATTCAAGAACTCAAGCGCGCACGAGGGAGTGCTCAACAACGCGCAACAGAAGTTGAAAAACTTAATAAAAGTTTGAAAGCAGAAAAAGAACGCGCCGAAAGTGCTAATAAGGCTAAATCAGAATTTTTAGCCAATATGTCTCATGAATTGCGCACGCCTCTGAATGCTATTCTTGGTTTTTCAGACATCATGTTGCAATCAACTTTTGGCCCTCTTGGCTCACAACGCTATAAGGAATATATGCATGATATTTACAATTCAGGAACCCATCTTCTAACCCTTATCAATGACATTCTTGATATGTCAAAAATCGAAGCAGGAAGATTTACGCTTGATTGTAAAAATACCGATCTTGAGCCCATCATTAGTGAAGCAGTACGAACACTAACGCCTCAAGCTCAAGAAAAAAATATTGTTGTTACAACAAACATTACCCCAGAACTTCATGCTGAAGTTGATGGTCGTGCAATGAAACAGATTTTCCTTAATCTCATCTCTAATGCCGTTAAATTTACGCCTTCTGGCGGAAATATTGATGTCTGCGCTTTCAAGAAAAAAAATAACCTTATTTTTAAAATTACAGATACAGGTGTCGGTATTCCCCAATCAGCAATTAAAAAACTTGGGCAACCTTTTGAACAAGTTGAAAATCAGCTTACTAAGTCTCATACAGGCTCAGGTCTTGGATTAGCCATTTCACGCTCCTTGCTAGAACTCCACAAAGGAAAACTTGAAATTACTTCAAAAGAAATGAAAGGAACAACTGTAACGATTATAATGCCCATCACACAAAGTTAAATTTCTCCATTTTGTTCTCGTTGTAGTAAAATCTGTTTCCGTTTGTCCCCCCAACGATACCCTGAAATAAAACCATTTTTACGCACAACACGATGACAAGGAATGATAACAGCCAATTCGTTACGTGCACAGGCATTAGCAACGGCACGAAAAGCTTTCGGCATACCAATACGGCACGCTAAGATCTCATAGGAAATTGTTTCACCACATGGTATATCACATAATACTGCCCATACTTGTCGTTGAAAAACTGTACCATTTATATCTAAGGGAAAATTATATTTTTTTACCAGCTTAGGTGTTTCTATCATGGCTATAATATGGGCAACTTCTCTCTTAAATGTATTATCACCTACAACTTGTTGTGCATCACCAAAGCGTATCGTAAACTCCTGTAATAATTGCTCTATAGTATCTCCTAACGCTATATGACAAATCCCTTTTTGAGACCTAGCCACCAAAAGTTTCCCTATTGATACATCTTTCAAACAGAATACTCTTGTTTGGGAAATGTTTAGCATTTTAGCCTTCTTTATATTTTAAATAAGTCTTGAACATCATCCATAAAGTAAAAGGAGAGTATTCACTCTCTTTTAAAAACAAATAAAATCATTCTGAAATGATCTCCTTAGCCATTGTATTAAAATACACTCTCATCCTTTTATGAAACGGACACATCTATAGATTGACGTTCCCTACCCTAAAACAGAAACTTCGACCAGAGCTGATTTATCAACAATCTTGCTATTTATCTAACAGATTCCAACTGAAACCATTTGATATAGTTTATTTCATAAGCTCTCTACAGACAAATCTTGTCCTGAATTTTATCATATACTAACAAAAAATACCTTAATGTGGTAAATTTTCATACCTTATATCACAGCTCTAAACGGCAGTATTTTACAGAACAACACGATAAGCTTTCCACTTCATTTTACGAAATCCCATTGAACCATAAATAATGGCTTATGTTTTACAAGCAATAGAAAAAGCGCGTGCTCTCTTAGGCAAAAAATGTCATAAAACACAAAATATACCGGCAATGGATTGGAAAGATGTTCCGGCTTTTTATGCTCCACGTATGCTTGAATATTCTAATTTGTTAGAGCACTGTTATTATTTTTTTATCAAAGGTCATACTTTTGATAGACTGACGAGATGACTCAACTCAAAAAGGAAATTTATCTTCAATTTTATGAAAAAAAGCATGGAAAAGGTATTTTAATGCTTACTTTCTTTGTCACTTAACTTATAAAATGATTGTAGCCTCAGAACTGAAATATTTTGCCCGCAACAATCGCACATAGATATTTGTCATAGGAAAAAGTCATGCCCAAACGCACAGATATAAAATCTATTCTTATCATCGGAGCAGGACCTATTATCATTGGTCAGGCATGTGAATTTGATTATTCAGGCACTCAAGCCTGTAAAGCATTAAAAGAAGAAGGTTACCGAATTATTTTGGTAAATTCTAATCCTGCCACGATTATGACAGATCCAGATCTAGCTGATGCAACTTATATAGAGCCCATTACTCCTGAAATAGTTGCCAAAATTATTGCCCACGAGCGTCCCGATGCCCTTTTACCCACTATGGGAGGACAAACAGCCCTCAATACTGCTTTATCATTAAAGCGTATGGGTATTTTAGACCGCTATCATGTTGAAATGATAGGAGCCAATGCTGATGCTATTGATAAAGCTGAAGATCGTGCTTTATTCCGCCAAGCGATGGCAAAAATCGGTTTGGAAACGCCACGCTCTATGTTAGCCAATGCAACAGAACTGAAAGAAGAAAATCGCCAACAACACGCAAAAACGTGTGCTGAACTTAAAGCAAAGCTTTCTGGTGCTGCGCTTGACAAAGCACTCGAAGAACTTGAGCGCAACTGGCGACATACCGAAGCTGATCGCAAACAACATTATATCGCTCATGCAACAGCAAAAGCAGTTCAAGCTCTTGATGTTGTTGGGCTTCCAGCTATTATTCGTCCTTCATTCACCCTTGGTGGAACTGGTGGTGGAATCGCTTATAACCGCTCTGAATTCTATGAAATTATTGAACGTGGGCTTGAAGCTTCACCAACAACAGAAGTATTAATTGAAGAAAGTGTTTTAGGGTGGAAAGAATATGAGATGGAAGTTGTTCGTGATAAAAACGACAATTGTATCATCGTTTGTTCTATTGAAAACATTGATCCGATGGGGATTCATACCGGTGATTCGATCACTGTAGCACCTGCTCTCACCTTAACCGATAAAGAATATCAATGTATGCGTAATGCTTCGATTGCTGTTTTGCGTGAAATTGGTGTTGAAACGGGCGGATCCAATGTACAGTTTGCTGTCAATCCTGAAAATGGGCGCCTCATTGTTATTGAAATGAATCCGCGTGTTTCTCGCTCTTCAGCGCTTGCCTCAAAAGCAACGGGGTTTCCCATTGCCAAAGTAGCGGCTAAACTGGCTGTTGGTTATACACTTGATGAATTAACAAATGATATCACGGGTGGTGCAACACCAGCATCATTTGAACCTTCTATTGACTATATTGTGACAAAAATTCCTCGTTTTGCGTTCGAAAAATTTCCCGGTTCATCACCTGTCCTCACAACTGCGATGAAATCTGTAGGAGAAGTCATGGCAATTGGACGCACTTTTCAAGAATCGTTACAAAAAGCACTCCGTGGACTTGAAACAGGGCTTACGGGTCTTGATGAAATTGTGATTCCAGAGCATGCTGAAGGTGATGAAAAAAGTTCTATACGCTCAGCCATTGCCATACCAAGCCCTGATCGTCTACGCTATATTGCTCAAGCCATGCGCACAGGCTTACCCTTAAATGAGATTCACCAAATTAGCAAAATTGATCCGTGGTTTTTAGAACAAATAGCCTCCATCATTGAAATGGAGCAGCGTATCCGCATTCATGGATTACCCCAAGATGCAGATAATTTACGTATGTTAAAAGCTATGGGCTTTTCAGATGCGCGATTAGCCTCCCTTACAGGGAAAGAACCCGATTATATCGCAGCTTTACGTAAATCACTGAATGTTAAACACGTCTTCAAACGGATTGATACTTGTGCCGCTGAATTTTCTTCTCCTACAGCCTATATGTATTCAACATATGAAGTTCCCTTTGCAGGTGTAGAGCACTCGGAAGCACACGTTTCTGAACGCAAAAAAATTGCTATTTTAGGCGGTGGACCAAACCGCATTGGGCAAGGTATTGAATTTGATTACTGTTGCTGCCACGCTGCTTTTGCACTGCGTGATGCAGGATTTGAAGCGATTATGATTAACTGTAATCCTGAAACAGTTTCAACCGACTATGATACCTCTGATCGCCTTTACTTTGAATCTTTAACAACAGAAGACGTTATCGCTATTTTAGAAGCAGAACAGGAAAAAGGAGATTTGGTTGGAGTCATCGTCCAATTTGGCGGACAAACACCCTTGAAATTGGCAAGCGCTCTAGAAAAACACAACATCCCCATCCTAGGTACTTCACCTGACGCTATCGACTTAGCAGAAGATAGAGATCGCTTTCAAAAACTGTTATTTAAACTTAATTTAACACAACCTCAAAATGGTATTGCCCACTCCATTGAACAAGCACGCCTCATTGCCCACGAACTAGGCTTCCCCTTGGTTGTACGTCCCTCTTATGTTTTAGGAGGACGTGCTATGCAAATTATTCGTGATGAACGTAGCTTACAAAATTATTTACTTGAGAGTGTCCCTGAATTAATTTCAGAAGATATCAAAGTCCGTTATCCTAACGACACAACAGGACAAATCAATATATTGCTTGGTAAAAATCCGCTTCTCTTTGATACCTATTTAACAGAAGCAATTGAAGTAGATGTTGATTGTCTATGTGATGGCAAAGAAACACTAATCGTTGGTATTATGGAACATATTGAAGAAGCTGGTATCCACTCTGGTGATTCAGCATGTTCTCTACCAGTCCATACGCTCTCAAATAAAATAGTTACTGAATTAGAGCGCCAAACCAAAGCATTAGCACAAGCACTTCATGTTCGCGGCTTAATGAATGTACAATATGCTATAAAAGATGACACCATTTATGTCTTAGAAGTCAATCCCCGTGCTTCACGTACTGTCCCATTTGTTGCAAAAACGATTGGTCGCCCTATTGCTAAAATGGCTGCACGTATTATGGCAGGAGAAACGCTTCATGATGCTCTTCAAGCTTATGGTGGATTACCTTCTTTGCAAAAAAAACAACATATTGCCGTCAAGGAAGCAGTATTTCCTTTTGCTCGTTTTTCAGGTGTTGATACACTTCTTGGTCCAGAAATGCGCTCAACCGGTGAAGTTATGGGACTTGACTATGAATTTTCGCTTGCTTTTGCTAAAGCCCAACTTGGAGCTGGTGTAAAACTCCCTAAAGAGGGAACTTTGTTCGTTTCTGTAAGGGATGAAGATAAAAAACGCATCTTAAATCCTGTAAAACGTTTAACTGAGCTTGGCTTTTCTGTTGTCGCCACAAGTGGAACACAAAAATTTCTCACCGAACACCACGTTGAAGCAAAAAAAATCAACAAAGTTCTAGAGGGACATCCCCATATTGAAGACGCTATTCGTAATCGCCAAATTCAATTAATTTTTAATACAACTAGCACTGCCAGTGCCATCTCAGACTCAAAATCATTACGTTATGCAGCACTCATGCAAAATGTTCCCTATTATACAACAATAGCTGGAGCCGAAGCCGTCGTAGAAGCGATCAAAGCACTCAAAAAAAGGCACCTTGAGGTACGTTCACTACAAAGTTATTTTAGTTGAATTTTTTTCTACTTAGCAAAATGTACACTGTTTTCTTATTTTTTCTTTATATAAAAATTGATTAAGACTTGCTTTTTGTTCTAAAAACTTTTATAGAGGTTTCATCGAATTTTCGGTTACGTGACTTTCTTTCCTGTGCAATCTGCACTTTCGGCGAAACTTCTCCCACCTAATTTCGATCTACAACCGTATTGAAGAAATGAAAGCTTCAATGCTCAATATAATTATATATTCTAAGGAGTTTCCTATGTCTACAGGAACAGTTAAGTGGTTTAATACAACAAAAGGTTTCGGATTCATTCAGCCTAGCGATGGTAGTGCAGATGTATTTGTACACATTTCTGCCGTCGAGCGTTCAGGTCTAAACAGTCTTAATGAAGGGCAAAAAATCTCTTATGATGTTCTTCAAGATCGTCGTTCAGGAAAATTTGCCGCTGGTAACCTTGCAGCACTTTAAAGTTTAAATTCTGCAATATTTTATTTAGAAATCTTCGTCTGTAAAGACGAAGATTTTTTTATTTTGTATAAAGCATTATTTTACCTTGTTAAAATAAAAGACTGCTTATCTCCTTTGCACAATTTATCAAACCTCTCTTATACTTCCTCAAAAACTTTCATAAAATCTACGAAGAGATTATCTTGTAAAAGATCTCAAAAAAGAAGAATATAAAGCCCGTGTAAGAGTATTTTGGAAGTTTTTTATTGCATACAATATAATCTCTTATAGAATATCCTTAAAGCAATAACCATTTGTTGATATAATATAAGGATTTAAAATTATGGCTTTTATTGCCGACAAGCTGTCTCGTATCAAACCTTCTGCAACAATTGCTGCTTCTCAAAAGGCCCGTCATTTAAAAGCATTAGGGCGAAATGTTATTGCTTTAAGTGCTGGAGAGCCAGACTTTGATACCCCAGACAACATCAAAAACGCGGCTATTGAAGCTATTCGAAGGGGAGAAACAAAATACCCTCCCATATCTGGAATTCCAGAATTGCGCCAAGCAATTTCTGCAAAGTTTAAAAGAGAAAATAACCTTCTTTACCAACCAGAACAAATTATTGTTGGTACTGGTGGAAAACAAATTCTCTTTAATGCATTCATGGCAACTTTGAATAAAGGAGATGAGGTCATCATTCCATCCCCTTATTGGGTTAGTTATCCAGAAATGGTTGCACTCAACGATGGTACGCCTGTCTTTTTAGAAACAAAAGCCGAATTTTCTTATAAACTCCAACCACAAGAGCTAGAAGCTGCCATTACCCCCAAAACCAAATGGTTCATCTTTAACTCTCCTTCAAATCCATCAGGTGCCGCTTATACACATAATGAATTGAAAAAACTTACAGATGTTTTAGTAAAATATCCTCATGTTTATATCCTTTCCGATGATATATATGAACATCTCACATATGAGGGTTTTACCTTTGTGACTCCAGCTCAGGTAGAACCAGCGCTTTATGAGCGTACACTCACAATGAATGGTGTTTCTAAAGCCTATGCGATGACGGGATGGAGGATCGGTTATGCAGGCGGACCACAAGAATTAATTAAAGCCATGGATACCATTCAAGGACAGCAAACATCTGGAACAAGTGTCATTTCACAATGGGCTGCGGTTGAAGCACTCAACGGACCACAAGACTTTATTGCTAAAAATAAAAGTATTTTTCAAGCACGCCGTGATCTCGTTGTCTCCATGCTAAATCAAGCTCCTGGCATTTACTGTCCAACGCCTGAGGGTGCTTTTTATGTTTATCCTTCTTGCACCGGACTTATTGGAAAGAAAACACCCAATGGTCAACGTATTACGAATGATGAAGACTTTGCCATAGCGCTTCTAGAAACAGAAGCTGTTGCTGTCGTCCAAGGATCTGCTTTTGGACTTGGATCAACTTTTCGTATTTCTTATGCAACATCAGAAGAATTACTTGAAAAAGCTTGTATACGTATACAGCGTTTTTGCAACAGTTTAATTTAAAATTTTTAATATCATCTCTTGTGATTGTTTTTTGCCGAATGTTAGTATATCCGAGAAAATATCTGAAACTGTGTCACTAAATCTATCGATTCAGCAAAAATATCTATGAATAAACACAAAAATAGATGCTGTAGATAAAGATCAAAAAAAATTAGCTATCAAATAAATGAATCGGTCTATTATCATAAGAGATGACACGCCTATTCTACTTTCTCCATTCAATTTATAACTCTAAAAAAGACCGAGCACTTTTAAACACAATTGCCCTTATAATCAAAGGCCCTTACAATAAAATCTCTTCTATTTCTCAGCTTCTTCTTCGTCCTAAAACGAAGAAGAAGCCACCTCCCATCGTTGTGTAAGCAATCCAATTTCCTTTAAGTTCTATTTAATAACTACTTGATTTACTTCATAGGCTTTATGAACAAGACCTGCCTTAAATATTCACCTCACATTCTAATAAAAAGCACTTCATGTATAAGGTTTTAAATATTTTATATCACGCCCCTAAAAGACAGACTTTTACAGTACAATAGAATACCCCCTCTCAAACTCCTCATTGAATTTTAGTATTCTTAAAAAATTTTTGGATATCCACCAGTTTCGAAATTTTTTCTTTATCATCTTCCCATATATTGCAATTTCTAGGGACTCTTTCAAAAATTAAAAAAAAGCCGGACATATGTCCGGCAAATTTGGAAGATCCTCAGAGATAAAATCAATCTGATAGATCTTCGTAAGGGAACACTCAAGAAAACGAAACTGGGAGGCAACATAATCAAGAGATAGTACTCTATGTCATTTTATAAGGAAAAGCACAATAAAGACTTAAGCGTATCTGCTATGCAATAAACACATAGCTTTAAATTTGTCTCCATCATGTACCACTCTCTTTAATTAAATAGTAAAAATGTTAACTACACCATCACACGATTGTCCATTTTTCAATATATAATAGCTCTCATGTTTGCTAGCATTTGTAAAAAAACATTTATCCCTCTTTTCAAAAATATTTACCCGTACGGACTCCCTCCACTTTTAATGTGCAACAAATAATTTTAATTGATTCAATATAGGCAAATTTGAAACGAAAGAATATTACGGGAGTCTCAAGTTGCAAAACAGCTAATTATTCCTTATAAATTAAGATATTAATATTAAAAAGACCACTGGCGAGCTTTTAAAAAAATATAATCTCGAAAAGCATTTAACCTTGCCAAATTCTTTAAATTATAAGGATAACAAAAAAAAGTATCAAAAGAGGGAATATCAACCATATCAGGAAAAAGACGCACTAAATGCTCATCATTATTGACGATATAATCAGGAAGCACAGCAATCCCAAGATCACGCATAAGCGCATTCTTTATTGAGATGATATTGTTGATTTGTAAAACTGAAACGCGCAATGATCCATCACTTCTACCAGCCTTTTCCAACCAATTTAAACCAGACAAATAAGGTGGAACAGGTTCACCGAACGAAATAATACGATGCTCATCGAGATCAGACAATTTTTCCGGCTTTCCATAATTTGCAATATACTTTTCCGAAGCATAAACATGCATATGAATTGTAAAGAGTTTTCTTTGTATAAGATCAGGTTGTTTGGGTTGATGTAAGCGAACAGCACAATCCGCATGACACATTGTCAAATCAAGCTCTTCATCGGAAAGCAAAAGCTGAACCTGCATATCAGGATAAAGACTAAGAAATTCTGGCATACGCTCTGCAATCCACCCTGCCCCCATTCCAAAGGTCGAGGTCACACGCAAGTGCCCCGTTGGTTTTGCATAGCTTTCACTTAATTGCAAACGCACACTTTCAAGCTTCATCAAAACATCATGAGCTGTACGATAAAGAGTTTCTCCCTGTTCTGTAAGAATCAAACCACGCGCATGACGTTGAAATAAGGATACCCCAACCTCTTGTTCTAAAGCCGAAACCTGTCGTGAAACGGCTGATTGAGATAAATGAAGTTTTTGAGCAGCATGCGTAAAAGATCCCGCTTCTGCTGCAGCGTGAAAAACCCTTAACTTATCCCAATCCAACGGTGGCGCCACAATTAATTCTACCTCTATATTCTCTATGTTCTCAATGAGTGACTAACGCCTGGGTATATCCAAAAACCGTTCTGCTTCCAACGCTGCCATACATCCTCTTCCCGCAGCTGTTACAGCTTGGCGGAATGTTTCATCTGTCACATCCCCAGCAGCAAAAACACCAGCAATGCTTGTTGCTGTTGAGTTGGGTGCTGTCCATAAATAGCCGCCTCGTTTTTGTTTCAGCTGTCCTTCAAACAGAGAAACAGCAGGATCATGCCCAATGGCAATAAATATGCCCTCTGCATTAACTTTCATCTCGTGACCTGTCTTAACATTTTTCAGACGTGCCCCTGTTACAACAGCGCCCATTGAATCTTGAGCTGGCAGCCCCACAATTTCTTCAACCACATGATCCCAAAGAACACGCACATTATTACAAGCCAGCAACCTATCTTGCAAAATTTTTTCTGCCCGAAACTGCCCCCGCCTGTGAACCACGCTTACACTCTTAGCCAAATGCGATAAATAAAGTGCTTCTTCAACAGCCGTATTTCCTCCTCCCACGACAATAACGTCCTTATCACGATAAAAAAAGCCATCACATGTAGCACAAGCGGAAACACCTCCGCCCATAAAGGTCTGTTCACTTTCTAAACCAAGCCAGCGCGCTTGAGCTCCTGTTGCAATAATCAGTGCATCACAAGAATATTGTGTTCCTGAATCCCCATATAAGACAAAAGGATACTTCAACAAATCAGCCTTTATAATTGTATCATAAACAATTTTTGTCCCCATATTCTCAGCTTGTTTTGCCATTTGTTCCATCAACCATGGTCCTTGAATGGGATCTGCAAAACCTGGATAATTCTCAACATCAGTTGTAATTGTCAATTGTCCCCCCTGCTGCAAGCCCGTCACCAAAACAGGCTTAAGCATTGCTCTTGCTGCATAGATCGCCGCTGTATAACCAGCCGGACCTGAGCCAATAATCAGCAGACGAATATGCGATTGTACCATTAAATCCCCTTCACTTTATTATAAATTAATTATTCTATAAATGATAACGGAATGCAGCCTTTTAAAAAAATATTTTTCAAGAGCCCTAATTATGTTATGTATACTTCTTTTCAAGTTTTATGAAAAGGTCTGATTACTAATTCATCAAGGCACGCTAATGTTAAGAATTAATCCTTATCCTATAAAGAGAAAAATGTAACTTCTTATGAGCACAAAACCATAATAAAAAGAGATACAAAGATAGGGAACGATCATTTTTCAATTTATTATCAATGTCTGTGCACGTTTTGCCTTAATCATGGGAGGAGCAATGCTTTTGCCAATTTTTGTGGATTTGCACGACAACAATCGTAATTGGATAAGCTTTCTCTATTCTTGTGCCATAACCACCATGTTAGCAACGCTGATTCTTTTAGCAACTAAGGGAGCTACTTGTCGCTTTTCAGCACGACTTGGCTTTATGCTCACTGTTTGTCTTTGGCTTACAGGAAGCATCGTAGGTGCCTTACCTCTTTATCTTTCTCCTCTTCCCATTTCTCTAGCAGGAGCCATTTTTGAATCTGTTTCTGGAATTACAACAACAGGCTCCACAGTCCTTTCTGATCTTGATAATTTATCGCGAAGTATTTTATTATGGCGTTCTCTTATATGCTGGATTGGGGGCATTGGTTTTATCGGTTTAGCCCTCTTAATTTTGCCTTCACTGCGTGTGGGTGGCGTGCGACTTTTTCATATGGAATCATCTGATAAATCTGAAAAAATATTGCCTCGCATCAACCAAATTGCTAACGGAATTATCATCGCTTATGTTGGGTTAACATTGGCTTGTATGCTTTCTTATTTTGCTGCAGGCATGAATTTATTTGATGCCATTAACCATGCAATGAGTACAGTAGCAACAGCTGGTTTTTCAACGCATGATGCTTCTTTTGGCTATTTTTCTGATACACCAGCCATCTTAATTATTTCAACAATCTTCATGTTGCTTTCTGCTTTACCTTTCGTACTTTATGTTAAATTAGTCCTTCCTGGACACTCTAAACGCTTCCTTGACCCACAAGTGATTGTTTTTCTCCATATCGTTCTCCTTTTCAGCTTTGCTTTAGCGGCATGGCTACGGTTTTATGATCATCGCGCGTTCCACTTGATTTTTCTTGATGTCATTTTTCACCTTTCATCCATTATTAGCACCACCGGTTACAGCGCTGAAGATTATCAACTTTGGGGACCGTTTGCGCTTGGAGTTTTCTTCATTGTTTCTTTTACAGGCGGATGTGCTGGTTCTACTTCTGGTGGCATGAAAATCAATCGCCTCATTATTCTTTGGCGTATTACACAAACAAATATAGAAAAACTTCTTTCTCCTAATGTCGTTGTAAAAGCGCGCTACGATCACTCAAATATATCAAATGATGTTGCTCAAGCCGTTTTGTTTTTTGTCTGTCTTTATATGTTTTGCCTTGTTATCGGCACTGCACTTTTGCTTACAACCGGTCTTGACTTTACCTCTGCCTTTACGGGGGTCTTAACCGCACTTTCAAATGTTGGTCCAGGCTTTGGAGATATTATTGGCCCCACTGGTAATTTCTCTACAATCAACGACCATGCTTTATGGATTTTAAGTTTTCTAATGTTAGCTGGACGCCTTGAAATCATAACAATATTCGTCCTTTTTATTCCCGCTTTCTGGCGTGAACAATTCTAATGCAGAGAGTATTTTATGCTACCATGATAAAAAATTGACAAGATAAAAAGGCGAGAACAGTATGCGTCATAATATTCACCCCTTACTCAATCCACTGAAGATTTTCTAAAATTTCCATACAAATCATCATATCAATGATATAAAAATAATTCAACAAAAACAATCAAATACCAATATTTTCAAAGCCATAACATATAAAACTTCACTTTATTGATCTTCTTTATCAAATAAAGTGGACGCATAGAACATTCTTTTTTACGAATAATCTCTCATGCAAAAAATATGAATATTTGCTGATAAAAGTGTTTTTTCTCTTTAATAGAGTTACACCCTTATAGAAAAAAATGCTATTATATTACGAACTCACAAGCTTGTAAAAAACATCTCACAATACTCATCACCCCCATTTCACGACAGCCCTCATGAAAGATATAAAATGGGCACCATCATTTTTACTTAAATAACAATAAGGTGCAAGTCGGTACAAAAAAATAAGATATAAATTAGTACCACCATATTATTTTCTTTCTATTAATGTCGTAACAGCCTGCATTTCAGACAATTTATAAGAAATCTCTTTACACCCTGTCTTCAATAGTTTTTATCCACCACATGCCTTCTTCCAATTGTGATGTGCAAGAAGATAGCTCTCATTGTTAATATCAACAGATTTGACATAAGAAAATCTTACGCTACTCAAAGCTCTTATTCAAATTGAAAAGGTAAATTATCTATAAAAATCATATATATATATATTGATCTTAAATCCATCTTATCATGAATTTATTGAAAATATGTACGACTATTTTATCCATGGAGATACCATCATTATCTTTTTAAGACAAGAAAACGTTTTTTTTTGCTATCTATTTAAGTCTTACAAAACCAACAATATCAGCACGACACCGTATAAGATAGTGCATAAATCCCCAGACTTGAGTTAAAGCATTATTTTCTTATTCTAAAATATCAATGAATAAAAGTAGCTTTCTTCTCTCCTAGTATGCTTTATCATAAACTACATATCGCTCTCAAGCGTATACATTTTTAATCTTTTATCCAAAATTTTGGGAACTTCTTATAGTGTTCTACTAAAGACAATATAAATTTTGTAAAATAACATTTATATCATTGAGCTGTTTTCTTGATAACTATGAAAAACCTTTAAGGAAAATACTTTTATCATTCCTCAAGAAGATTTTTGATATAATAATCAAAGTCTTTTTTCTGCAAACAGTTCTTTGTAAACACTTTCAATCTTGCTTGCCTCTTTTTCCAAAGGAAAGTGCGTACGAACATGGGTTAAAGCTTTCTTTCCGGATGCCAATGTTTTTTCTACATCAGCAAAATAAGGTTCAATTGCTGCTGTTAAAGCCGCTCCATCTCCTGCTTTTACAACTGTTCCTGTCGCTTCTACAACCAATTCTTTATAAGCTCCTGCATCACTCGTTACAACCGCAACCTGTGATGCCATTGCTT
Source organism: Bartonella sp. AA168HLJHH (assembly GCF_042197365.1). Lineage (NCBI taxonomy): Bacteria > Pseudomonadati > Pseudomonadota > Alphaproteobacteria > Hyphomicrobiales > Bartonellaceae > Bartonella > Bartonella sp. AA168HLJHH. The sequence continues at coordinate 159,448 of NZ_JBHIRS010000002.1, forward strand.
CTAATGGTGTTAAACCGAAACCTTCTGTACGAGAGGGTGCAACATAAAGTGTTAAACGACGGTACCATAAAGGGATGTCCAGAATCTCACCAAGAAAAATAATGCGATCATCCAGACCAGCCTTAGCAATCTTTTGGCGTAATTCTTTTTCAAAATGATAATATTGCTCTGTCGTACGACCAGCGATAAGTGCTGTCCATTCAGGATAGTCAGGCAATAATGCTATCATGGCATCAACAAATAAATCTGTTCCCTTTGAGTAGCGCAGACGCCCAAAACATCCTACCGCATATTTTCCTGGAAATCCTGTCGAAGAAAAGCAATCATCAAGAGTGTGTGGTGGAGTAAAACGCCTCACATCCACCCCATGCATAATAACCTTATGAGGCACTTCTAAATAGACGCCCGTACGTGTACTGGTAGCGATAACCCTATCCATACAGCGAATCAACCATTTGGTAAAAGGCTTATGATGACGTTGTGAAGCCGATGTGAAGATAAGTTTCAGCTTCATTCGCAAAACATCGCGCAAAAAGATCCCACAAAGCATCTCAATATTGCGTCGTGCATGCCAAATACGAAACGGCTTCCCTTTCGGACTTTTCCAAAGTCCGAAAAGGTCCTTAAAGGCAAGTGTTGGTAAAGTTCGTGGTAAACCAAACCCCAAAGTGGATATACGCACACCCTGTTCGCGTTGCAGTGGAATAAGCTGAATAATCGTAGATGTTACTCCCGACAAACGCCTTTTAAAGTGAGGCGCAATAATTTCAGTTTCGTCCAAAGATACACGCATAATAATCCATATGTTATTTAGATGTACTGAACCTTAATGATCTCGTAATTATGCGCACCACCTGGTGCATTCACCTCAATCACATCACCTTCTTGCTTGCCAATAAGTGCACGTGCGATAGGCGAAGAAATAGAGATTTTACCAACCTTTACATCAGCTTCTTGATCTCCTACGATCTGATACACTTTTTTTTCCTCAGTATCCTCATCCAAGAGTTTAATGGTTGCGCCAAATTTTATTTTGTCACCTGAAAGACGCGAGACATCTATAACTTCTGCTCGTGCGATATAATCTTCAAGCTCATTTATACGCCCCTCATTATGACTTTGCGCTTCTTTAGCTGCATGATACTCAGCATTTTCAGATAAATCACCATGCGCACGCGCCTCAGAAATTGCTTCAATAATTCGCGGACGCTCCTGTTGTTGACGCCAACGCAACTCTTCTTTAAGACTCTCAAAACCAGCTGTAGTCATCGGAACTTTTTCCATAATCCGTCCCTTTCTATTACACGGAAGGTTTAATAAAAATACAAAAAACGGCTTCCAAAATTACTTTTGGAATCCGAAAACTACGATCTTTTTTATTATATAGTACAGTATCGCTGTTTTCCATATAAAAATAAATAAAGGAAACAAAACATGCACAAATAGTGATTAAAACATCTCATTTTGGTGTTTAAAACGTTAAACTTCACTCTTCTCTTTAAAGTGTCCTAAAGAAGAAAGAATTGTATTTTTTTCTGTTTTATCATAATCTAGTAAAAGAAATTATATAGAATATGAAGAGAGAAGGATAGAAAATCTCTAAAGAAATTCTTTACAGAAAAATGAAAAAAATCGTCATTTTTTTTATGTTTGGCTCTTTCTTTTTAGCCACAACAATATCAGAGGCAGCAGATGCTTTTGTTACGAGAAATCTTAATTTTAGAACAGGTCCCAGCACTCAATATGCACTTTGCGGCTTAATCTCTGCTGGAGAATTAGTTTTTGTTAAAAACTGTGAAGGAAATTGGTGCCATATCCGATATAACACTCAAATAGGTTGGGTGTCATCTCGTTATCTTTCATTTAAAGATGGAAATGATCTTTATCACACATATACAATGTCTTTAATGCCCAAACGTACCGATTATTCTCCATAACAGCCATAATAACTTATGCCCTCTTGAATATCATCATGGCAAAAATGCAATAGTGTTCACGAACAACCACAAATATGCTCCTTCCAAAGAAATACTTCGAAGAATTTGTCTCATAAAAACTTGATCAATATCCTAATGAAAGCTCTAATAAACCAAAATAAATCTGTTCAATAACGTTTTGCTGTTGTCGTAATAAATTTGTAAAAATTAGTATTTTCTTTAAAATCACCAGCACTTTTCTATCAAAGGATACAACAATGAAAAATGGTGTTACTGCAACAGTAGAAGCTCTTTCTGCTCTTATTGCTTCAGGTAATCCTCTTTTTAAGAATGGTGCATTATGGACACCTCACCGCCCCATTCGTCCTGAAAAATCTGAAGGTGGTATTCCATTTCAACTCGAAACATCTTTTAAACCAGCGGGAGATCAACCTCAAGCCATTAAAACTCTGGTCGAGGGAATTCAAAAAAATGAACGCACACAAGTGCTTTTGGGTGTTACCGGCTCAGGGAAAACCTATACAATGGCCAATATCATTGAAAAAACACAGCGTCCAGCTCTGATTTTAGCTCCCAATAAAACTCTAGCAGCGCAGCTTTATGGGGAATTTAAAAGTTTTTTTCCCCATAATGCCGTCGAATATTTTGTTTCCTATTATGACTATTATCAACCAGAAGCCTATGTTGCACGCTCAGACACTTATATTGAAAAGGAATCCTCAATTAATGAACAAATCGACCGTATGCGCCATGCTGCAACACGTGCTGTCTTAGAGCGTGATGACGTCATTATTGTCGCATCTGTATCCTGTATCTACGGAATTGGTTCAGTAGAAACTTATACGGCCATGACCTTCGAAATAGAAAAAGGGGACAAACTCAATCAACGAAAACTCTTGGCTGATTTAGTCTCTCAACAGTATTATCGACAAGATATCAACTTCGTTCGTGGTTCCTTTCGTGTACGAGGGGATACAATCGAAATTTTCCCTGCCCACCTCGAAGATCGTGCTTGGCGTATTTCGCTCTTTGGCGATGAAGTGGAAACAATTACGGAATTTGATCCTCTCACCGGACAAAAAACAGGCGATCTTCAATCAATTAAAATTTATGCCAACTCACACTACGTAATACCACGCCCAACACTTAACCAAGCGATGAAATCTATCAAAATGGAACTCGTTCAACGCCTCGATGAGTTGAACGAAGCTGGACGTCTTTTAGAAGCACAACGTTTAGAACAACGTACAGTTTTTGATTTGGAAATGTTGGAAACCACCGGTTCATGTCCGGGAATTGAAAATTATTCACGTTATTTAACAGGACGAAATCCCGGTGAACCACCCCCAACTTTATTCGAATATATTCCACTCAATTCTCTTGTTTTTATCGATGAAAGCCATGTAACCATTCCCCAAATTGGTGGTATGTACCGAGGTGATTTTCGCAGAAAAGCAACCTTAGCAGAATATGGTTTTCGCCTCCCTTCTTGTATGGATAACCGTCCTTTGCGCTTTGAAGAATGGGATGCTATGCGCCCACAAACGATTGCTGTCTCCGCAACACCTGGACGGTGGGAAATAGAACAATCTCACGGTACTTTTGCAGAACAAGTTATTCGCCCCACAGGGCTTGTTGACCCACCAACAGAGGTTCGTCCAGCCAAAAATCAAGTCGATGATGTTGTGAATGAAATTCGTAAAACAATTCAAAAAGGCTACCGCACACTAGTGACCGTCCTAACCAAGCGTATGGCCGAAGATTTAACGGAATATCTGCACGAACAAGGTATTCGTGTACGCTATATGCATTCCGACATTGATACATTAGAACGCATTGAGATTCTACGCGATCTTCGGCTTGGCACCTTTGATGTCCTCATCGGTATCAACTTGCTCCGAGAAGGCTTAGATATTCCAGAATGTGGTTTTGTTGCCATTCTAGATGCCGATAAAGAGGGCTTTTTGCGCTCTGAAACTTCCCTCATACAAACAATCGGACGTGCTGCACGTAACGTAGATGGCCGTGTTGTCCTCTATGCAGATACGATCACTGGTTCCATAGAACGAGCCTTACAGGAGACACAAAGACGTCGACAAAAACAAATAGCCTATAATGAAGAACACCATATCACACCGAAAAGTATCAAAAAAAATATCGGAGATATTCTTAATTCAGGCTATGAAACCAACCATATTCATACAAATATCCCTGATGTCATCGAGAAAAAAAATATGGTTGGCAACAATTTAGCATCTCATATTAAACACCTCGAAAAATTAATGCATGAAGCAGCTGCTGATCTTAATTTTGAAGAAGCAGCACGCCTTCGCGATGAAATCAAACAATTACAAAAGATAGAACTAGAACTCGCGGAAAATCCCTTAACACATCATAGCGAACAATCCACCCATGAGCGCGTATTACAACCAAGTCTTTTCTCCAAACCAGACCTTGCACACATGGGACCAACCATGGACACTGGTATTTTGGAAAATCAAAAAGGAAAATCTCGTAAAAACACCCCTAATCAAGCAACAATAAAACGAAAAAAACGCAATCAATGAAGGAGCAAAAAATTTCAAACCGCATAAAATAATCTTCAGCTCTTCTAAAAAAGACGAAAGCTCAAAAGCAAACAGCGTTATCCGAAAAATAGACAACCTCCAACATCAACGGTGCTTCAATTTGTCTAAAACAACATGAGAGAGAACATTTTATAAAAAATTTCTAAAATATATTATCTTTATAAAGTTATACTCTGATATCTAACTCAATATTATTTATCCTTACAAGAAAATATTCAAATAGGGCACTGTCCTATAACACAAATAAAGTAAAATAAGACTTTATCATAGCACCATAAGCCTATGATAAAAAATGATAACTTTTATTCATATCCCTATTGTTCAATTCATATTGTACCAAACAATAAAAAATTATCCCTAAATAAAGAGTTTATATTCCATAGTAAAAAATCGTGGACTCTCAATACAAACTTATTAATTAACCTCAAGCAGAGTACATTAATTGAAATCAAAATTCTGTTATGATTTCATTTTACTGTCTCCGCGATAGATTTAACTAAATAAATTTTTATTTTTTTTTGTCACAATAAAGCCCAAAATTGTTCAGGCTCTATTCAGTTTGAAACGTATAGGATGTGAAAAATACGAATTGACACAAGGAGCATCATTATGAAAAAAGTGATCAGGCTAGCGGTATTATCAGCAATGTCAACTGTGACCGTTTTGATGCCGCTAAATGCAACGCTTGCGGATATGGCATGGAATCGTAGTGACTCTATCTCGAGAGAAATAGATGATATGATGAGGAAGATGCGTAAAGAAACAGATGATGCGATAAGGGAAATGAGGAAGAAAGCTGATATTCTGCCTTGCGGTTTTTCTCGCTCCCATTGTTCTGATAAAAAACGTAGCTTTTTATCTGATGATTTCCAAAAGTTTGTTGATGATTTCCACAAGAGTTCTGATGACGACAAGAGAAGATTTAAAGCCAAACATGAAAGGTCTGTAGCCAAACATAGTAAGACGGAACAACAACAACACCATCACCACCACCACCACCATTATCATCATGTTGAAAACAAAACATATCATTACGTCGAGCGCAAAAAGACAAAACACAGTAATATTCATATAGATAACTCAGGAGATGCTTTAGCGGTGGGTATTCTTGGTCTTGCAACAGGTACGATTCTTGGTACAATTTTAAAAAAACCAGAACAGCCACAAGTGGTTTATCAAATAGTACCACAAAATCAGGTAATTTATCAAAAAGTTCCGCAAAATCAAAGAGTTTATCAAGTGCAGCAAACGGTGGCATATGAGCCACTCCAGCAATCATTAGAATCTGATTGGCTTAACTATTGCAAGAAAAAATACCGTTCCTTTAACCCTAAAACAGGGACCTTTCGAGACCGCAATGGTTTGGAACACATTTGTTATGCCCCAATAAATTAACTTCTGTTCCGTCCTACTAAAAAGTCTTAAATGGCAAAAAAAAACGCTTCAAAGCGTTTTTTATTTGCTCATATATTAAAATCTTGAAGAAAAGGATTATTTTGGCGCTCATAGCCTATGCTACTTTTGGGACCATACCCACAGATAAAACAAACATCATCGCCTAAGGGTAAAACTTTTTCTCGAAGGGATTGCATCAATTTTTCATAAGAACAGAAGGGGAAGTCCGTACGTCCGATAGAACCACGAAAGAGAACATCACCCAAGAGGGCTAAGCGCTCTTTTTCATTGAAATAAATAACATGACCAGGGGAATGCCCCAGTGTATGTAAAACCCTAAACTCATGTCCAGCAAAATACACACACTCACCATCTTCTAACTATATAGAACAACGCCCCATGATGCTTTCGGGTATAAGCCATGATTTAAGAACCATTCTCACCCGTTTTAAACTTCAGCAAGCGTTAGCAAATACTGACTTTGATATCAAGCCGCTTGAACAAGATGTGAGCGACACGCAAAATATGTTAGAAGATTACCTTGCTTTTGCCCGTAGTGAAGAAAGTGAGTGTGTTAAAACTTTTGATTTAAATGCTCTTATGCAAAAATTCTCTACCGATGCGCATCTTCACAAACGTCAATTTTCCTACACCATTGAAAGCCCTACACCAATACAAGCACGCCCACGTGCCTTCACGCGTCTCATCAGCAATCTTGTGTCAAATGCATTTTGTCATGCCAATACTGTCAAACTAACAGCCATATCCCAACAAGAATGTTTCCCATATATCAAAAAAAGTTCCCGCAATATATTATATTTATACAGTTATAATATGATATCGAACTCAATATTTAGCCTCACAAGAGAGTAGTCAAACAGGACTGTATTCAATCACACAAATAAGGTTCTATCTTAGCACCATAAGCCTATAATAAAAAACGATAACTTTTGTTCATACACCTATTGTTCAATTCATATTGTATCAAGCAATAAAAAAGTACTCATCAATAAATAATTTATAACCAATAGTAAAAAATCTGGTGCTCTAAATACAAGCTGCTTAATTAACCTTAAGAAGAGTACATTAATTGAAATCAAAATTCTGTCATGATTTTATTTTACTGTATTGATAATAGTTTTAACTAAATGAATTTTTATTTTTTTGTCACAATAAAGTCCAAAATTGTTCAGGCTCTATTCAGTTTGAAACGTGTAGGATGTGAAAAATACGAATTTACACAAGGAGCATCATTATGAAAAAAGTGATCAGATTAGCGGTATTATCAGCAATGTCTACTGCAACCGTTTTGATGCCATTAGATCCAACGCTTGCGGATATGGCATGGTATCATAACTATGACATGAGAAGGGAGGCTGGTTTACCGTCTCACAATTTTAGCTCCCATTTTTCTCATAGTGAACATCACTCTTTTGATAACCCCCACACGCGTCATTATGTTAGCCATAAATGGGGAGCACAACAACACCATCATGTTGAACACAAGACATATCATTATGTCGAGCGCAAAAAGACAAAACACAGTAGTATTAATATAAATAACTCAGGAGAAGCTTTAGCAATGGGCATTCTTGCTCTTGCAGCAGGTGCACTTCTCGGCAAAATTTTTAAAAAATCAGAACAGCCACAAGTTGTTTATCAAACCGCACCACAGCATCAAATTGTATATCAACAGGTTCCACAAGAACAGATAATTTATGAAGCTCCGCAAACGGTGGAATATGAGCCAGTACAACAATCATTAGAGTCTGATTGGCTTCAATATTGCAAGAAAAAATACCGTTCTTTCAACCCTAAAACAGGAACTTTCCGAGACCGTAATGGTTTGGAACACGTTTGTTATGCCCCAATAAATTAACTTCTGTTCTGCCCTACTAAAAAGTCTTAAATGGCACAAAAAAACGCTTCAAAGCGTTTTTTTATTTGCTCATATATTAAAATCTTGAAGAAAAGGATTATTTTGGCGCTCATAGCCTATGCTACTTTTGGGACCATACCCACAGATAAAACAAACATCATCGCCTAAGGGTAAAACTTTTTCTCGAAGGGATTGCATCAATTTTTCATAAGAACAGAAGGGGAAGTCCGTACGTCCGATAGAACCACGAAAGAGAACATCACCCAAGAGGGCTAAGCGCTCTTTTTCATTGAAATAAATAACATGACCAGGGGAATGTCCTGGGGTGTGAAAAACCTTAAACACATGTCCAGCAAAATGAACGCACTCACCATCTTCTAACCATTGGTCAGGAATACAGATGCAAGCATCAGTGATGCCATAATTTTTTGCGCTTTCGCTCACGGCATCCATCACAGGCTTATCATCGCGATGTGAACCGATAATTTTTACATTAAGCGCTTCTTTCACTTGCATTGCTGCTCCTACATGATCAAAATGACCATGTGTTATCCAAATAGCCTCAACGATAACACCATTCTTTTCGATTACGTCTTGAATTCGTGGCCAATCACCACCAGGATCAACGAGAACCCCCGTTTTACTTTCACTATCAAAAAGCAAAGTGCAATTTTGTTGGAATGTCGTAACTGGAATAATATGTATATTAAGACTACCCATAATATCCTTTTCAAAAATAACTTTTTTAAATTTATAAATAAAACTTTCTTTCCTTTAAGGTAAAGGTGCTGCTCGACAGCTTTATACAACTTATGTAAACTTGCATTTTGTGTAAACTAAATTTTTATCAAGGTTTTTTTTAAGAATGAGCAATCACGTTCAAGTTTTGTGTGACGATGCCCCTCACCTTCTTGTGATTGATGACGATACACGTATTCGCAATCTTTTATTTCAGTTTCTCATTAAAAATGGATTTCGTGTTTCAGTTTCAGCTAATGCGAATGAAGCAAGACGACTGTTAGCAAGTTTAGATTTTGATCTTCTTATTGTTGATGTCATGATGCCTGGCGAAAACGGTATTGATCTCACTCATTCACTCCGCCAAACAAAAGATGTCCCTATCTTTATGTTAACAGCTTTATCAGAAATAGACAATCGTATCCGTGGATTAGAAGCAGGGGCAGATGATTATCTGGCTAAGCCGTTTGACCCTCGTGAACTTCTCCTTCGCATCAACGCCATTTTACGACGTGGTTTTCCCCCTCACCAACCTAAAATTGAGCAAATAGTTTTTGGTCCTTATATATTTTCAATTTCACGACGCGAACTCAAAAAAGGAGGAGAAATTATTAAATTAACAGATAAAGAACAAGAAATGATGGTCATGTTTGCCGAAAATGCAGGCGATACAATTCCGCGCCATAAATTCGCGACCGATGACAGCAATATAAGTGAACGTGCCATTGATGTGCAGATCAACCGCCTTCGTCGTAAGATCGAAAAAAACCCAGCACTGCCTATATGGCTCCAAACCGTGCGAGGAATAGGGTATAAACTCTCTATTGAATAGGCACAAGAATGATCAAACCTTTAAGATTTTTTCTTCGATGGTTAACGAAAAAAATGCCTAAACGGCTTTATGTTCGCTCTTTGATCATTATCATTGCTCCCATGGTGCTTCTGCAAACGGTGATTGCTTATGTCTTTATGGAACGCCATTGGCAAATGGTAACGGAGCGTCTTTCAACGGCTGTCGTGCATGATATTTCAGCCATTATTGATATTCTTGAAACATATCCCCAACAAGATAACTATGAAGATATCAAGCGTATTGCACAACAACGTATGGGATTAAATATTTCTATTCTATCTCCTACCTCCTTACCCCCTCCAGGACCTAAGCCATTTTTTGCAATTCTTGACTATTTTTTAAGTGAAGAAATCACCCGCCAAATTAACCGTCCCTTCTGGATCGATACCGTAGGAGATTCTGATCTTGTTGAAATCCGTATCCACCTTGGTCACAACATCTTACGCGTCTTTGCTCCACGCAGCCAAGCCTATGCTTCCAATACTGCTATTTTTTTAAGCTGGATGGTAGGAACAGCTCTTGTTTTATTGCTGATAGCAATTTACTTTTTACGCAATCAAATCAAACCGATTCAACAATTGGCTGAAGCAGCAGAAAGCTTTGGACGCGGTCGTCCTTTACCAAAAGGATTTCAACCACAAGGAGCTGATGAAGTCCGTCGTGCAGGCATCGCTTTTTTACGTATGCGAGAACGTATTGAACGCCAAATCGAACAACGCACCATGATGCTCTCAGGAGTAAGTCATGATTTAAGAACCATTCTTACACGTTTTAAACTTCAGCTAGCATTAGCAAATACTGGCTTTGATATTAAACCGCTTGAGCAAGATGTAAGTGACATGCAAAATATGTTAGAAGATTATCTTGCTTTTGCTCGTGGTGAAGGAAGTGAAAGTGTCAAGACTTTTGATTTAAATGCTCTTATGAAAAAATTCTCCACCGATGCTCGTCTTCACAAACGTCAATTTTCTTACACCATTGAAGGTCCTACAGAAATACAAGTACGTCCCCGTGCTTTCACACGCTTAGTCAGCAATCTTGTAACAAATGCATTTTGTTACGGCACGACTGTTAAACTAACCGCTAACTCTCAACAAGAATCTTTTATATTGATAATCGATGATAATGGACCTGGAATTCATAAAAATATGCGCACAGAAGTTTTTAAGCCATTCTTTCGACTTGATAAAGCGCGAAATCAAGATGCAAGTGGAACAGGACTTGGTCTTTCTATTGCTCAAGACATAGCACGCAGCCATGGTGGCAATATACAATTAGATGAAAGCCCACTCGGGGGAGTGCGCGCTATTCTTGATGTCCCCCTATGAGCAATATTTCCGCAAACCGTCTGTAAAAATAACAGACTGTATATTTTAGGCATTCCCTACAGTTTCAAACAAAGTGTATTGCAGTGCTTTGTAAGCACTTTCTCCCGACAAAGCAACCATCTGAAATGCAACATAATGGCTTTCACAAGCTTTAAGTGCATGTATCAACAATGTTTCAACCTGTATATGAGATGGATGCATCCCACCAGCCAAAAGAAGACCTTGTCGATAAATGACTGAATTATTCCTTTGCCAGTAATCAAAATGTCCCAACAACAACTTTTCATTAATTGCTAGCAATAAGCGCTGTATTTCAGCTGTTCGAGCATTTTTAGTAGAGAGATCAAACGAACAAGCTAAATGAAGTGCTTCATGCTCTTCCATCCATGAAAAAGCAAGACGATAGTTTGCGCGTTTTCCTTCCACACAAACGCTAATTTCATCTTGTGCATCCCGCTCAAACGACCAATCATATTCACAGGCAATCTGTTCGATAAAGTCAACAGGGTGCTCTTTTCTTTCTGTGGCGCAAAATGCAAGCCTCATCACAATCCTCAATCATCTTAAAACATTGTCAACAGAATATAAACCGTCTAAACTGTAACAATATTTTGCTACAATCAGAACCTTTACACCAAACAAATACACATAAAAACATCGACAGTACACAAACACCCAGAACACAATCGCGCTGTTTAGGGCAACCTGATAGTCATAAAACGAATCATCAAGTCTTTTCAGTGTATTGATACAATTTCATAGCGCCAGCCCCCCTGATTCAAAAAAATGTATTTTACCCAAAAAAAAAATCAAAAATAAACAAATGATCCGCTCTAACAGACTCAAGATTAAGCATTTTTTAGTTTCACGCATCACATTGAAAAATTGGGGATATTTTTTGAAGATTCTTTTTTTAAGAAACTATTTTACTTTTTTGTGTCTGCGTTTTTTTAATCATCTTTTTTTAAATCATCAAGGCGCCTTTTCAAATCAGCATTATCAGCATGGATTTTCAGCACCATCTCCTTAAAAGTCTCAAACTCTTCGCGAGAAACAAGATCAAGTTTGTTTGCTATCTTTTCAGCCTGCACACGAAAAGCTGTTCCAGCTTCACGTCGTATGCCTTGCGCAACGTCAGCAGCATCCGTTGCTAATTTTGCTAATTCATCAAGAATACGATTTGATCCATTACGCATAACATTTTTCCTTAAATTTTAATTATTGACGCACGCATTATAGCGTATTCTCATAACATTTAGATACTGTAATTTGTTCCTTTTACTCTATATTTTACATACTATGTAGACTTTTCATAACGATTTTGTTTAAGATTTTTTAATATTCCTTTATCACCATATTTTTTACCGCGATAAATCAGTGGAAATCTATCTCCCTTTCTGACTAGCCTCCCTACTGACTTGACCATTGTGCATTCATCTGTCATTTCTGACCATCAGAGTCACTTCATATTCATCTCGTATAATGTAAAATGCTTAACTCATGAACAATCTGTCTTGTCCAGCCATTGCTTTTCCGTCTTTCCTTGATCCTGTCATTATCCAGCTAGGTCCCATAGCACTTCATTGGTATGGACTTGGTTACGTACTGGGTATTCTTTTTGCTTGGTGGTATGCGCAAAAATTATTAAAAAAAACATCTCTATGGTATAGAGACCACCCTCCTATGGATAAAGAAAAGATCGGAGATTTTGTTGTCTGGTCTGCCATAAGTGTTGTTATCGGAGGGCGTTTAGGACAAGTTCTTGTATGGGATCCCATTTACTATTTTAACCATCCAAGTGCTATTATTGCCGTATGGGATGGGGGAATGTCCTTTCATGGCGGACTTATTGGTATTATCATTGCTATGATCTGGTTTGCCCGTAAAAATTATATTAACATACGAGCCATGTTTGATATCATTGCTGCAGGTGCTCCTATTGGTATCGGCATTGTACGAATCTGCAACTTCATCAACCAAGAGTTATGGGGCAATATCACTACACATCCTTGGGCTGTTTGTTTTCCTCTCGATCCTTACTATTTACCGCGCCATCCAAGCCAGCTTTACGAAGCATTTATGGAAGGATTTCTTCTCTTCATCATCCTGTGTCTTCTTATTTTTGGATTCAAAGCATTAAAGCGTCCCGGTACTGTATCAGGAACATTTATTATAGGCTACGCAGTAACACGCAGCATTTCTGAAGTTTACCGTGCGCCTCAAGAAGATCCAGAATGGTTTTCGACTCTTTTCCATTCTACTGGTTTTACCTATGGCATGGCTTTATCTCTTCCCATGCTTCTTTTAGGGGGTTATCTTCTTCTCCACGCCTTTAAATATAAATCGACAGAAAATGGCCAATCTCAAAGAAAAAATTAAAGAAATGATTGTCCTTAATGGACCAATCACTGTTAGCCAATATATGACGTTGGCACTCACCGATCCCCAATTTGGTTATTATCAAACACAAACCCCTTTTGGACGTGCTGGTGATTTCATTACAGCACCTGAAATAAGCCAATTATTTGGAGAAATGATTGGCATTTGGACTCTTGCAAGCTGGAAAGCTCAAGGGTGCCCTCACCCTTTTATCCTCGCTGAAATAGGTCCAGGACGAGGAACTTTGATGGATGACATTTTGCGAACCATCCAAAAGCTCTCTCAAACGGCATTTAATGCTGCTGAAATTTTTCTGATCGAAATAAGCAAAAAACTTGCAAAAGAACAAAAAAAGCGCCTTTTCTCTTATCAAAAACAAATCCATAGCATTGAAAATTTTAATCAAATTCCTTCAAAACCTCTCTTCCTCATTGCTAATGAATTTCTCGATACACTCCCTATCAACCAATATATTAAAGTCAATGGAGAATGGAAAGAGCGCCGCATTACAGTCAATCAAAATGGAGATTTCATCTTTATTGCTGCTCCGCATAAACTTCCCTCTTCTTGTCTACAAACCTGTTGTTCTAAAGTGCCTGACGGAACAATTTTTGAACATGCCCCCTTACGGCATCAATTCATGCAACAAATCAGCCACCATTTAGTGCAAGTGACAGGTTCTGCTTTACTTATCGACTATGGTGCTTGTGAGCTTGCCTTTGGCGATACCTTGCAAGCACTCTCAAAACATAGATTTCGTGATGTTTTTGATGCCCCTGGTGAACATGATTTAACATCCCATGTTGATTTTTCTTTTTTAAAAAACATAGCTCTTGAACAGGGCTGTTTTGCTGAAATCTTCGAGCAAGGAGATTTTCTTTTTAAAATGGGGCTACTGGAGCGCGCAAACCAGCTTGGAGTTGGCAAAAGTGCTCCTTTGCAAGACAAAATCCGCCAAGACATCGAACGGCTCGCTAGTCCAGATCAGATGGGAAAATTATTTAAAGTTTTACATTTCAGTGATAAAAATATCTCCATACCTCCCCAATTTTAATGATCGGCGCTTTTGTCAATAAGCACATCATTATCTGAAATATTCATTGACAAATATGAACATCTCCATCCTCACTTTAAATAATCTCCATAAGGAACTTTTATGAAATCTATCCCTCATCCCATTCTTGCAAAAAATCTTTCTACTTTACACTCCCATGGAATAAAACATGGATTTTTTACACGTCAAGGTGGTGTTTCAAAAAATCTTTATCATAGTCTTAATGTTGGGAAAGGTTCAAATGATCAACTTGAATATATTGTACAGAATCGTCTTTTGATTGCCAATTATTTTTCTATTGAAGCGCAAAATTTAGTCACAGTTAATCAAATACACTCCTGTAACGTTGTCGTAGCTCATCAAGCAATTATCGGTGCACCTCCTCAAGCTGATGCTCTGGTTACGACCACCCCAGAACTCGTTATTGGGGTTCTTACAGCAGATTGCGGACCCATTCTGTTTGCTGATCCACAAGCTGGAGTCATCGCTGCAACTCATGCTGGCTGGCGTGGAAGCTTAAATGGAATTATCGAGAAAACAATTGCTGTTATGGAAAAACAAGGAGCCAAAAGACAATCAATAACAGCAGTCCTTGGACCTTGTATTGGCCCTTATCACTATGAAGTAACAAATGAATTTTACGACCAATTTATTGATTACCACAGCAAATACCAAAAATATTTTTTAAAAACAGACAAAATAAATCGCTTTTATTTTAATCTATGGGCATTTATTATAAACCAACTCAAAGAAGCAGGTGTTAATGCTTCTTGTGTAGAGCTTTGTACCTATCAAGATGAACAGCGTTTTTTCTCCTATCGCCGTGCAATACACCGCAACGAACCCGATTACGGACGGCAGATTTCTGCTGTTATGCTGAAAAACAAAAGATGAGCCTCTTTATGCTTGAGAACAATACCAAAACTGCAAAACTAAGCTTTTTACCCAAATGTAAAAATAAATCCCATTGTACTTTGCTTTTTTCACGAAATTATCTACCAGCCCATAAAATATGATAGCCTTCGCTATGATCATTTTCAATGTTTGGTTATAATGATTGAAGGCAAGATGATACTTCTTTTTATTACTCCCCTTCATTCATCTTAAATATGAAGCATTCCCCATATTGAAAGTATTTTTATAAAGTAATAACCAAAAAGCTTAATCAATATGTATTTCTTTGCCGCATGGAGAAAAAACTTTGCTCTAAAAGTAACAAACTTTTGGAAAAAGAGAAAACATACTGCATAGCTCTTTAATAATAATCAATAAAATTGTAAGGCTTTTGTAATTGTTCTCTTGCAATTTAATAAAAAGAAATTAAAAACCGTGTCGCATTCCCACCATGATGATTCAGAGGTTCTACTATGAAACTTTTCTGCGGAAATTCCAATCCACGCCTAGCTGAAGATGTTACAAATTATTTGAACATACCCTTAGGCAAGGCAACTGTAAAGCGCTTTGCTGATCAAGAAATTTTCGTAGAATTGCATGAGAATGTACGGGGACAAGATGTTTTTGTTTTGCAATCTACATCTTATCCCGCCAATGATCATTTGATGGAATTGCTCATCATGATTGATGCCCTTCGTCGTTCTTCTGCGCGTCGTATTACAGCAGTAATACCCTATTTTGGCTATGCCCGCCAAGATAGAAAACCTGGACCACGGACCCCCATTTCTGCAAAACTTGTTGCCAATCTGATTACTGAAGCAGGCGCCCATCGCGTTTTAACGTTGGATCTTCATGCCGGACAAATTCAGGGTTTTTTTGATATCCCTACGGATAATCTCTATGCTGTTCCCGTCATTTCTCGCGATGTCAAAGTGCATTATTCTCTTGAAAATGTTATTGTTGTTTCACCAGATGTGGGTGGGGTGGTTCGCGCTCGCTCGCTCGCCAAGCGTTTGAATAGTTTGCTTGCTATTGTAGATAAACGTCGTGAACGTCCCGGTGAATCAGAAGTTATGAATATTATTGGTGATGTCTCTGGAAAAGATTGTCTTTTGCTGGATGATATTGTTGATTCCGGTGGAACTTTGTGCAATGCAGCCAGTGCTCTGCTGAAACACGGTGCCAATAGTGTCACAGCTTATATCACGCACGGTGTTCTTTCTGGTAATGCGATTGAACGCATAACCAATTCAGAAATGAAAGAATTGGTTATTACAGATTCAATTATGCCAACAGAAACTATTGAGAAAGCCCATAATATCCGTGTTTTGCCCATTGCTGATCTCATTGGAGAAGCCATCGCCAGAACAGCGGCAGAACAATCTGTCTCAAGCTTATTTGGTTAAAGTGGTTCTTTGGGATCTCCTGGTGCCGTTTCGACACCAAGATCAGGAAATGCAACAATGCGTTGACCATTAAAATGCGAATGAATAACAATAAGTCCGCGCTCTTCAAAATAGGTTAAAAGCCGGCGGGCACGGCTTAAAGAATGCGTTCCATAAAGACGGGCTAAAAATGCATCGGATGGGCATGGTTTTCCGCTCAATGCGGCCTGTGCCACATTCAAGAAGACTCCTTGAACATCATCTTCTAAACTTTCTGATATCTGCAAAATATGTTTCCAGTGTTCACTCACAGCTGTTTGTTCATCAACAAAAGCTTGAGCAATCGCCAGCTTACGCCGAAACTGTGAAAGATTAAAAGGAACCTGTGACATACCATGGATACGGCAACGAACCGAAAAATCTTGATAAAGCACCGCTGTTGAACGATAAAAAGCCTCAGGATCTTCAAGAATTTCCCGAATAATATGTTCTGCTTGATGATCAAGCTCAACATTAGAAAGTTCAGGAAATAAACTTAGGGGTTCTTCCAACGCCTCTTGTTTTTTATGCACCACCTCCTCTAACATTTCATGCATTGATTTTTCTCTCACTGGCTCTCGTATTTGTTTAAATGGCGTTAAAATCTCCTCTGGTGATGCCGTAAAAACGAGTTCTTGTACATCATCCCGTTCTGTTGGAAGAGGCATTAATTTAGGGCTAGAAGAGCGTGCTAAAGTTTCAACAGAACCAATGATAATTGGTAAAGGGCGTCGTGACAAAGCAGGGCCTAAAGCAATAAAATGTCCCCGCTCAAGATCTCTAAACATTTCCGCTTGACGACGCTCCATTCCCAAAAGATCAGCCGCACGCACCATGTCAATATCTAAAAAAGTCCGCCCTATTAAAAAATTTGAAGCTTCAGCAGCAACATTTTTGGCAAGCTTAGCCAAACGTTGTGTTGCAATAACACCGGCAAGACCACGTTTACGTCCTCGACACATAAGATTGGTCATAGCGCTCAAAGAAATTTTACGCGCTTCATCGGAAACTTCTCCTGCCGCAGTTGGAGCAAATAATTGTGCTTCATCGACAACGATAAGCATAGGATACCAATAATCACGCTCCACATCAAACAAGGCCCCAAGAAAAGCCCCCACAGCACGCATCTGTTGTTCAATCTCCAACCCTTCAAGATTAAATACCACCGAAACCCGATGTTGCCGAATGCGATGGGCAATACGCGTTAACTCCAATTCGCTTCGTTGAGCCTCTACAATAACATGACCAAATTTATCGGCCAAAGTTATAAAATCGCCTTCTGGATCAATCACACAGTGCTGCACCCACTTAGCACTTTGTTCCAAAAGACGGCGTAAAAGATGTGATTTTCCGGAACCGGAATTACCTTGTACAAGAAGACGTGTCGCCAATAATTCTTCCAAATCAAGAAGTGCCGGCATCGCTTTATGCAAAGCACGACTTTCTGACATCTCACCCAAGGCAATTTCAACCTTCATAACATCTCCAGTGTTTGATTTTAAATATATCAGCGTCTATTGGTTGATTCTCCATCCGCACCGCAGTTTGTAACATTTCCTCTTTTTTAACGGTAGAAATCATCGAATTTTCCCACAACTCTTGCATCTGTGAATAGTTTGAACTATAGAACAAACTTCTGCGTAGACACCCTTGGAGGCAACGCAGAATGGAGTGATCGCTGTTGGTTAGCGCATATCTTCATATCCATGCAAAAACTATTACTGTTTTTGAAGGATCTCCAATCATGTAAAAAGGACTTAAATTATGAGCAAAAGCTACACTCTTAAGGCCGAAAAACGCGAGCGGGTTGGTAAGGGGTCCTCCCGTGAACTTCGCCGCAACGGTCTTATTCCTGCTGTCATTTATGGTGAAAAACAACCTCCTTTGGCAATAACAGTTCCCTATAAAGAAATTTTCTACAAAATTCACGCTGGTGGCTTTCGCACCACCATTGCAACGATTATTCTTGACAAGCAAAAAATTATGGTTTTGCCAAAAGATTATCAATTAGATCCCGTGCGTGACTTTCCCCTCCATGTAGACTTTTTGCGCATTTCAGCAAAATCCGTTGTAGAAGTGAATATTCCTGTCCACTTCCTCAATGAAGATACGGCACCTGGACTTAAAAAGGGTGGTGTCCTCAATATTGTTCGGCACGAAATTGAATGTACAGCTCCAGCAAGTGCTATTCCTGAAGCTATTGAAATTGATCTCTCCAGCTACTCTATTGGTGATTCTATTCACATTTCAGCAGTGCAACTGCCAAAAGATGTGACTCCCATCATCCAAGATCGAGACTTTACCATTGCAACCATTGCAGCTCCTGCTGGCATGGATGTCAGCGATAAAACTTCTGAACAAGAAAATGATGAAGAAGACACGGAAACTTCATAAAACTCAAAAGGCGGGAATTTTTTCCGCCTTAATTTATGAGACACTACCCTTACTCATACTTTGACTGAAGATACACATGTGGCTTATTGCTGGTCTTGGCAATCCTGGTTTACAATATCAAAATAACCGCCATAATATCGGTTTTATGGCTGTTGATGCCATTTATCAGTCCTTCTCTTTTTCTCCATGGTCAAAGAAGTTTCAAGCAGAAATCTCCAATGGTTTCATAAATAATGAGAAAATTTCTCTTATAAAACCACAAACTTTCATGAATCTTTCTGGTCAAGCTATCGGTGAAGCTTTGCGATTTTATAAATTAGATTTAAAGAATTTGATCATCATTTATGATGAGCTAGACCTGTCACCGGGGAAAGTTCGTATAAAAATTGGTGGAGGAAATAATGGGCATAATGGCATTAAGTCTATTGATGCCCATTGTGGTACTGACTATTGTCGTATACGCATAGGAATTGGTCATCCTGGAAGCAAAGAACTTGTTCATCAGCATGTCCTGGGAAATTTTACCAAATCTGATCAAGAATGGTTATCCCCTCTCTTAGAGACAATCGCAAAAAATATCGCTCTCCTTATAAAAGATGATAAATCCCTCTTTATGAATGAAGTTTTACAAACGATAAAACACAATCAGAACCATTAGCTTGCGTGCCCCTGTCGCGTGAAGAATATGAATAAGAACTCTTAAAAAAATCCTCTTATAAACTTTCTCAAAGGCAAAATCTGTTGGCAACGTGAGAAGCTAGAAAATAGAACAGAATACAAGCTTGTATACACCTTTGAAAAAGAAAGGCTTATATTCTCTTTTGAGAGAAAGAGAAGATTGAACAGCAAACACAGCTCTCTCCAATCTTCTCCCCTAAATTAAAAAAAATCATTTGGCTGAATGGTCGACTGTAGCGGATCGTAACCATTTGATTGTTGACTATAAACTGTAGGAATACTCCTATTGTTTTGCAATACCACAACACGCGAACCAATAGGAACACGATCATAAAGATCGATAATATCTTGATTAAGCAAACGGATACACCCACTTGAAATAGCACGCCCAATTGACCACGATTCGTGTGAGCCATGAATACGGAAAAGTGTATCTTTCCCATTTTTGAACAAATAAAGTGCCCGCGCACCTAATGGATTATCGGGCCCTGGTGGCATTCCTTTCCCAAGATGACCATAACGTTCTGGTTCTCGAGCCATCATAGCTGCAGTAGGAGCCCAATTTGGCCACCGACGCTTGCGCTGTATAACCCCCTCACCTTCAAATGCTAGGCCTTCTTTACCGACACCAATCCCATAACGCAAAGCTTTTCCATTTTCACCAATAAGGTAAAGAAAACACTCTTGCGTATCTATAACCAATGTTCCAGGCGCATAAGATGTATAATAAATCACCTCTTGTCGCCAATATTTTGGATCAATTGTCGCAAGATCAACAGCAGGTAACGAATAGGTCTCATTCGTTACAGGACCATACAAAGCCTGTATTTCTGGTGGAATGTATCGAACTTGTTGAAAAGGTACCGATGACATATCTGACTGACGTGTAGCACATCCAGCCAAAGCCAAAAGTGCTGCAATTAAAAAGGCACAACGAGATAACACTCTTCTATTTTCTCCGATTAATTATTTATGCAGATTTGCATACCATGAAAAACTTAGCACAATATTAACATTAATTCGAAGTTTTCTTATCCTTGTAACTAAGGAGAACAATAAGGTAAGAAGAACTAAGGTAAAAAAGTAGATACCTATTGCTTTAGACTTTTTTCTCACTTATCGCAAGACCAGGACTATAACTCTTCTGAAAATATGCTATAAAAAGGAAGCTTTATCTTGACCATAAAATTAATAGAAAAGAAAGACTCTCATGGGCTTTAAATGCGGTATTGTCGGATTACCTAATGTCGGGAAATCAACTCTTTTTAATGCATTAACAAAAACAGCCACTGCACAGGCTGCCAATTATCCTTTTTGTACCATTGAACCCAATACCGGAGAAGTTGCTGTTCCAGATTTACGAATGGAAAAAATTGCATCAATCGCTGGTTCAAAAGAAATGATTCCTACACGCATTAACTTCGTCGATATTGCGGGGCTTGTGCGAGGAGCTTCAAAAGGCGAAGGTTTAGGAAACAAGTTTTTAGCCAATATTCGCGAAGTCGATGCCATTGTCCACGTTTTACGCTGTTTTCAAAATGAAGATATTACCCATGTAGAGGGACGTATTGATCCTTTTTGTGATGCGACAACGGTTGAAACCGAACTCATGCTTGCGGATCTTGAAAGTCTTGAGAGACGAATCATACAAATCCGTAAACGAGCAACCGGAAAAGACAAAGAAGCTCTCACAATTTTACCTATTATGGAAAAAGCATTAAACATACTGCAACAGGGAAACCCTGTCCGGTTATTACTCAAAGATATTTCTTCCGATGAACACCACATTCTTAAGAGTTTGAATCTTTTAACCTCCAAGCCTGTACTTTATGTTTGTAATGTAAGCGAAAATGACGCCGCTCGTGGAAATAGCTTTACCCAAACAGTTGAAAAAATGGCAACAGAGCAAAATGCGCAAAGCATTATCATTTCTGCTTCTATCGAAGCGGAAATTACACAACTGAGTGATGCTGAAGCATCAGAATATCTCAATGCGCTAGGACTCTTTGAACCGAGTCTCAATCGCCTCATTCGCGCTGGTTACCATTTACTTGATCTCATTACTTACTTCACCTGTGGGCCTAAGGAAACACGAGCATGGACAATTACGCGTGGTACAAAAGCTCCCCAAGCAGCTGGTGTTATTCATTCAGATTTTGAGCGCGGTTTCATTCGTGCCCAAACCATCAGCTATAATGACTATATTGCTCTGGGTGGAGAAAGCGGTGCAAAGGAAGCAGGAAAAGCCCGCGATGAAGGAAAGGAATACATTGTGCAAGATGGCGATATCATGTTATTTAAACATAATACTTAAATCTTCACTCTGTCTTAATAGTTTATCTTGAAAACTTTGGTAATAGCTCCTTGGAATCTTGTCGCAAAAATTCTCAAGAGTTTTAGAACAAAAAAACTGTTGCTAGCATATGATTGTGATAGCAACAGCTTGGTCCATTAAAGAATAGAAATATAAAATTAGCGTGTCCAACGCCCTTCGTATTTAAATGTTGGAGCGTTCTTTAAAGAATCTTTTGTC
The DNA here is from genome assembly GCF_042197365.1 of Bartonella sp. AA168HLJHH. Lineage (NCBI taxonomy): Bacteria > Pseudomonadati > Pseudomonadota > Alphaproteobacteria > Hyphomicrobiales > Bartonellaceae > Bartonella > Bartonella sp. AA168HLJHH. The sequence goes on from NZ_JBHIRS010000002.1 coordinate 181,522, forward strand.
GCATTTGTAATAAGTTTCCATTTACCATAATCATTTGTCATCTGGATTGTTTCTGGAGAAACGACCACATAACTCTCGCCTATGCCAAGAAAACCACCAACAGCAATAACAAATCCTGCAATATTATTTTCACGTAAAATAATATCTTTTACTTCACCAATATTTTCATCTTCTATATTATATACATTGGCGCCTATAAGACTGGAAGCAACAAAATCCGTTGCTAAAGGTGTCACATAACGCACAGACTTATCTATCCCCACCTGTACAATACCCGTCGAAGAGATCATTTCAGGTTTTGAAGGCACTTCAAAAGACTGAGCATAAGTACTAGAAACCATCAAAATTGACATAAGAGTAGTACATGCAATTTTTTTCATTTTAACATCTCCATTTTTACTTTGCTTTTACTTTATAAAACCTCAATGCATCATAAAAAGATTTGTTCCTTATGCTCTTTATACTCTATACTCTTTTGAGCCTTATCACTTTACCCTTTTCTCTTTATTTCGTCTTTTATTTCTTTCTCTAATTCTTCTTCTAAACGACACCAAATACGATTTTTTAAAATATAAACAAACCCTGCAAAAATGATTAAAAATAAAATAACACGAAAACCGGTTTTTTTACGAATTTCCATATGAGGATCGGCAGCCCACATCAAAAAAGCAGAAACATCGCGCGCATAATGTTCAATGATTTCTGGGGTTCCATCTTCATAAGTAACCATACCATCACTCAAAGGAGGAGCCATAGTTAAAGAATTACCGGCAATAAAATAAGGATTATACCAATAACCATTCAAAATTTTTATCTCCTTCGGTGCCTTCTGATATCCTGTTAAAAGAGCTGTAATATAATCTGGACCAGCTGTATCATAATGAGTCAATGCATCAGTAATTAAAGCAGGAAACGGCAAAGATACCCCACGTGCACGTGCCATCAATGTCAAATCTGGAGGATAAGCACTATTCAAAATAAATCTTGCTTCTTCTTCATGTGAAAAGGGAGAAGGAAAATAATCCGTTGCAACCCCAGCACGTTTAAAAAATTTTCCTTCTCGATTAGGACCATCGCACACTTCATATTGCCCCGCCAAAGCTTTTATCTGTTCTTGATCATACCCAAGATCTTTTAAATTACGAAAAGCCACATATTTTAGCCCATGGCAGCTGGAACAAACTTGTTTATAAACCTTTAATCCACGCCTCAATTGCGCCTTATCATAAAGCCCAAATGGACCTGAAAAACTCCATTCTTGTTTTTTAGGAACCTGTAAAGGAAAGGAAATAAATCCCTCTTCCTGATCAGAGGCATCACTCGCTAAACTCTGAGCAGAAAAACTCATAGCAACAATAACAACCAACCCAACAAAAACATTTACCATAGTCTCTTTTTTTTCTGTTTTAAATCTTGCATAATTGAAGAAGGAAGAGAACAATTTTTTTCAAACGCTGGCAAAATCGGCAAAATAACCAAAAAAAATATAAAATAATAAACCGTAGCCAATTGTGTCCATAAAAGAATTTTGTCACTTATTTCTCTTGACCCCAACCAACCAAGAAAAACGACATCAATAACCAACGCCCAAAAGAAAATTTTATAAATAGGTCGATATCTTGCTGAACATATTTTAGAGCGGTCTAACCATGGCACAAAAATTAAAACGCAAATCGAACTGACGAATAAAACAAAGCCAACAAAGTTTGAAGAGAAAATACCGATATCAAAAGTTATAGCACGAAGCATCGCATAAAAAGGCAAAAAATACCATTCTGGAACCACACGAAGAGGTGCCTTTAAAGGATCTGCTACACTATAATTTTCAGCCTGCCCCATATAATCGGGCATATAAAACAAAAACCAGGCAAAGAAGATGAGAAAAACAGTAATAGCAAGAATATCTTTGATAAGCGCATAAGGCGAAAATGGAACCGTTTCCTTATCTGATTGTATAGCAAGACCTGTTGGATTGCCTTGCCCAACACAATGAATTGCCCAAATATGCAGCCCCACAAAAAGAAGCAAAACAAATGATAAAACATAATGGAAAACATAAAAACGATTCAACGTTGGTTGTCCTACGACATAACCACCCAGAAGTGTCTCATGCAACCATGTCCCCACCAAAGGTATCGTTTTTAAAAGCCCTGCAATCACTGAAGCCGCTGAAATAGACATCATCCCCCAAACAAGCACATAACCCAAAAATGCTATTGCCATCATGATGATATAAATAAAAATACCTGTAACCCATACCATTTCTCGCATATTTTTATAAGAACCATAATAAAGTCCACGTGCTAAATGGATATAAACAGCAATAAAAAAAAACGAAGAGCCTACACAATGCCATGGACGAAAAAGCCAACCAAACTGCCCTTCACGCCGAAATCGTTCACTAGTTTCAAAAGCCAAATGAATATCCGGAACATAATGCATAGCCAAGACAATACCAGTCAAGAGCTGTGATAAAAGCATAATGGTTAAAATACCGCCAAATGTGTAAAAGTAATTAAGATTACGCGGAACAGGAAAAATCACAAATGCATTATAAAAAAAACGAGGAAGAGGAAAACGCTTATCAAACCAACGGGCAAGAGCACTTTTAGGACAATAAGGAGGAAACCTTATCATGACTTTATCCTATTTTGAGCAAAGTATCAGAAAGAAATTGGTAAGGTGGAATAGTCAAATTATAGTTAGCTGGACCTGACCGCACTCTTCCAGCAGTATCATAAACAGACCCATGACAGGGGCACAACCATCCTCCAAATTTACCCGATTGCCCAAGTGTTACACAGCCTAGATGCGTACAAAGATTAATAACAATAAGCCAATTTTCACGTCCTTTACCTGCTGAACGCGCAAAATCTGTTGCTTCCTTTTCACCTTCAAGATTAGGATTGCGCGCTTGACGATCTTTTAGAAGTCTCAATTCAGTAGCGCGCGCATCAGCAATTTCTTTTGCCGTACGATTTCGAATAACAACAGGCTGTCCTCGCCACTTTACCGTTACTGACATCCCCTCTTCAATACCAGAAAGATCAACCTCAACAGAGGAAGATGCCAAAACAGCTTCATCTGGACGCAACTGACGGATAAAAGGCCACACAACCGCTCCCATTCCAACTGCTCCTGCAACAGCTGTTACCAAAAACAGAAAATCCCGCCTCGTTTGCTCACCCATGGACTTAACTTAAAGAGACACTTTGCTAAAATATTCTTTTACCATACCCTCTCCCATTGTACAATGCTTGATCACTCCGTTACCTCAACCATAAAAACATCCCCGTAAAAAACTCCTGCCATTTGTATGGTTTATACAAAAAACTGTTTTATAATGATAATTCATCGTTTTACAGAGTGAATGAAATCCCTAAACACCGTAAGGTTTTTTCATTTCAAACCTATTCATATTAATCAATCAAAATTACTCCCCCGCCCGTGAAAATCAGAGATAGCATGTAAATAAACACTTCTAAAGAAAGAAACATAGTCTTGTTATGACCATATCTCAGTAAACAAGTTGAGCTTATCGGTTATTTCTTTAACACATTTACAGCATCTCTCCCTCCCTCAATTCCAACTGGTTGCATGAGTATTTTTTTCGCTTCTGTTTTTGCATAAAAAGCATATTTTGTTGATTTTAATTAAAATTGATGATCTAACCTCATTAAATATCCCACTTTTCAACATAATGAGCCAATTCATTTCATGGATTGCTCAATAAAAGGAAGTCCCTAATAGGGAGCTTCTCTCTGATCCCAAACAGACCTGTATACATAACTTTTTCCCTGAAATTTAAAGGGAATAAAAATGAACCATAAAAAACATGTATTTCTCAAAGCATATTTTTCGAATAAATTGTGGTGCTTCTTTACAAAGTCGAAAGAAAAATCATATTACAGAGAACATGACACTTCATATAGCTCTTTTCCAACCTGATATTGCTGGTAATACTGGAACGATTTTACGTCTTAGCGCTTGCTTTGGTTTACATGTGCACATTATTGAACCTGCAGGCTTTAATCTGTCGGATCGTAATCTCAAACGCGCAGGATTGGATTATCTCGAATATGCTTCCTTAGAACGACACATTGATTGGCAACATTTTATAAGCTCCATGAAACACTTTAACCGCCGCCTATTGCTTTTAAGTACAAAAGCAAAAACATGCTATACGCAGATATGCTATCAAAGAAATGATGTTTTACTTTTTGGTCGTGAAACAGCTGGCGTTCCCAATTATGTTCATGAAGCGGCCGATTACACATTGAAAATTCCCATGCAACCACAGGCACGCTCTCTAAATCTCGCCATGAGCGTAGCCATAACAACAGGAGAAGCATTACGCCAAATTGGTTATCATGAAAAAAACTGTAATCTATAAAAACATAAATTATCACGAAAAACAATAATACAACATATAAAGAACAGTTAGAGCGTATAATGCCTATCATTTTCCAACCATTAAGTGCTGTTAAAATAAACATTTCTTAGTGCCCATCACATCCATTTCATATCACCTCATAGTAAAAATCCAGTGAACATCCCCCTCTTTATGGTCATACAAGGTGCAAACCGCTACCACTATTCTCTTTATTCGTTCTCATTTTCGAGAATCCTTATCTTTGAGATGATTCATAAGAGACATTTTTCCTCTCTGTAATCATTTTGCCTCACTTGTGACGTGTAAGGCAATAACTTTGATTGATGTAATATGAACAGGTTTGAAATAACCTTACAATATTGTGAACTCTTATTTTACATGAATAATGATTATTATAAATTAATATGTTGACTTAAAAAATATAAACAACAGTGAGTTTATAAACAGAAATATTATAAATCAATTTTTTCTAATAGTGCATGACGATCCATTAAAAATCCGCTTTCAATCCATATCATTTCTAGCTCTTTAAGCTTTTTTCCTAAAAGTACACCTTTCGTAAAACCTTTCTTTATTAAATCGTTACCATTAATGGGAAAAGTTGGAATTTGCCATTTTTTGGCAAATTGATAAAGCTTGACATAACCCTCTGCTTTTTGCAAAGCATCACTTTTTTCCAGATGATCAAGATGTGATGCAGCGACAGACAACGATAATTGATCTAAAACTGGCTGTCGTCCATGAAAATAAATCAGTTTTTGCACAAAATGATCAGAACAGTTTTGGTTTATTATTTCTAACTCCGCCCATTCTTTTAATCGCGTTGTTTCCTTAAGAGAAAAACGCAAGCGCTGTGCCATTTCATGAAGACGCATGGGATCAGGAGGAAGAAGGCTTTCTAGCCGTAACAATGGATCAACTTTCCAACCAAGAGCCTGTTCTGTCTTCACCAATGCGTGAATTGCATCAATGCCCCATCGTTCTGTTTCAGGAAAAATGAGTGCCAAAATTCTGCTTTGTCGCATCCATAAAAGAGCACGCGTTGGATCAAACGCCGCAAGAAGCTTTTTCATTTCTGCCCAAATACGTTCAGAAGAAAGTTTTTTTAAACCATGTTTTAAACGAACACATGCCTTCAATCCTTGCACATCAGGTCGCCCTGCTCCATACCACGCAAAAAAGCGAAAAAACCGTAAAATACGCAAATAATCTTCGCAAATACGATCTTCTGCAACCCCAATAAAACGAACTGTTCGGCTAACAATATCACTCAAACCTCCCACATCATCATAAAGGTTGCCAGCAGCATCACAATAAAGCGCATTTATCGTAAAATCTCGCCGTTCAGCATCTTTTTTCCAATCACGACCAAATGCCACTTTTGCATGACGACCATCTGTTTCAATATCGCAGCGAAGCGTTGTAACCTCATAAGAACATGAATGAGCAACTACTGTTATTGTACCAAAAGCAATCCCTGTAGGAATAGCTTTAAATCCTGCTTCTTCTACACGTGCAATAACCTGTTGCGGCAAACAGGTTGTTGCAATATCAATATCACTAATAGGCTGCCCTAGCAGTTGATTGCGCACTGCTCCCCCTACAATACGCGCCTCTTCCCCCTCCACAGACAAAACACGAAGAAGTGTTTGGATATCACTTTGTTGTAACCACGCAACCTGTTTGAAGTTCTGTCTTATATTCACCCTTTAACCTTTCAAAAAAGTTGTCTTCATTGCTTTAAAAAACTCTCTTCATAAAACAAATTTTTTAAGACATCCCTTATAAAGCACGTCTATTCTTCCAAAGAAACTTTTCTCTTCTATATGAATATGAAAAAAAACGGCATATGATACTTCATTTCTTCTCATTTTCTGTTACAAACAATAAGATATCCATTATCATGCAGAGAAAATTACCATTTTTGCGACAAACGCCTTAAGGAAGAAATATGAGTCAACATGATCCATCATCCAATTCTATAAAAAAGGTCAATATCAATCATGAAGCTCAAGTCATTATTGATGATATTGATACGGCACACAAAGAATTGGATATTTTACAAAAAGAAATTGACAAAGTTATTTTTGGGCAAAATCAGGTAATCGAATATGCTTTAATCGCTATTTTTGCTGGTGGTCACGCCCTTCTTGTCGGTGCTCCAGGACTTGCAAAAACACGTCTTGTTGAAACATTGGGAACAGTCTTAGGGCTTGATGAAAAACGCATCCAATTCACTCCTGATTTAATGCCATCGGATATTATTGGTTCTGAAATTATGGATTCCGATAAAGACGGTAAACGTTCTTTTCGGTACATTCAAGGTCCTATTTTTACGCAACTTCTCATGGCCGATGAAATCAATCGTGCTTCCCCACGGACACAGTCAGCCCTTTTACAAGCTATGCAAGAATATCATGTTACTGTTGCAGGTAACCGTTATGATTTGCCACAACCTTTTCATGTTCTTGCAACGCAAAATCCTCTTGAACAAGAAGGGACCTATCCACTTCCTGAAGCACAACTGGATCGCTTTTTGATGCAAATCGATATTGACTATCCTGACCTCACAACAGAGCGACGGATTATTTTAGAAACAACAAAAGAAAAAAAATCAAATGCAAAACCAATTTTATCCGGCAAAAAATTGCAAAAAATTCAAAATATCGTTCGCAAAATGCCTCTTTCAGAAAGTGTGATCGAAGCTATTTTAAAAATTGTCCGCTCATCTCGCCCTCATAAAGACAATAGCCTTGCTAATACTTATGTTTCTTGGGGACCTGGTCCACGGGCATCACAAGCCCTTTCACTTTGTGTTCGCGCCCGTGCTCTTTATTATGGACGCTTAGCCCCTTCACTTGATGATGTTGAAGCATTGGCCTATCCTGTATTACAACACCGCATGGCTCTTAATTTTTCTGCCCGTGCTGAAGATATAACCGTAAAAGATATTATCAATAACCTTGTGAAAGATGCTCTTTGAATGGCACTTGGCAAAAAAGTTTTACAAAAGCCTCCATTGTCGCTGGCAAATGAACTGCATAAGGATACTGGCAAAATGCCATATTTCCTTTTACAAGCGCGTCATATCGCTAATACATTGATAACTGGGTGGCATAGACAACGTAAAAGCGGTAATGGGGAAAACTTTTGGCAATTTCGTCCCTATATGGAAGGAGAATCCATTACCCGCATTGATTGGCGTCGCTCAGCGCGTGATGAAAATACGTATCTCCGTGAACACGAATGGCAAATGACACAAACCGTTTGGCTTTGTCCTGATCAGAGCGCATCAATGCATTACTGTTCCCGCTTTTCTAAAATCTCTAAAGGTAATCATGCCATTATTCTTACCCTTACCTTGGCATCCCTTCTTGCACGCAGTGGCGAACATATTGCTATTCCTAACTTAATGTCCCCCACAATGACATCCAATGTCGTAGAACGAATAGCCTTTGCTTTAGAAAATCATTCAGATGAAAATTTATTTCCGGATTTTTCAACGATTACACGCTTTTCACATGTCATTATAATGAGTGATTTTCTCGACTATCCTGAAAAAATCATCCAATATTTAACCGTTTTAACTACAAAACAAGTGACAGCGCATTTAATTGAAATTTCTGATCCCGCAGAAGAAAGCTTTCCCTACACAGGTCACACAGAATTTTTGGATCCTGAAACGAAAGAGAAACATGTTTCCACTAAAGCAGAAGATCTTCGTAAGAGCTATTGTAAACTATATCACGCAAGGCGACAAGAATTGGTAAATTTTTGCGCACGCCAAGGATGGTCTTATCACGTTAGTACAACAGATCAACCTTTAACAGAGACCATTTTTCATCTTGCAAATACAATGAGCGACTCTCCATTGCAAAAAAGGAGGGCACTTTGAGTTTTGCTGCTCCCTTTCTGTTACTAGGGCTTTTGTTCCTACCGGTCATTTGGTGGCTGTTACGGATAACTCCTCCATCTCCGCGTAAAGAGCTTTTTCCCCCTTTTCGCTTCTTACCCAAACCAACTCATCAACAAGAAACAGCAAAACATACACCTTGGTGGTTGCTCTTGTTGCGTTTAACCATAGCGGCACTTGTTATCATAGCTCTAGCACGCCCCACTTGGAATCAAAAACCAATAAGCTTTTCCGGATCTCAACCCCTTGCACTCGTTATTGATAATGGTTGGGTTTCTGTAAAAGAATGGAAACAGCGCATCTCTATCGCTGAAATGCTCCTTGCACAGGCAGAAAAACAGCAAAAAAATATTTATCTTGTTGCAACAGCTGAAAATAATATCTCCAATATAGAGCCCCAACCAGCCAAGATTATAAAACAGCATTTAATGCATTTGCAACCGCGTCCTTGGCCTGTCAACCGTGTGCATGCCTTCAAAAAACTCAGCGAAAGAACCAAAGGAAAACCTCTTGATATTGCTTATTTAAGTGATGGATTACAAACAAATGAAGATGAGCAAGCTTTTGCTCTTCTTGAAGAATTAAAACCTAGAAACTTCTTGTGGTATTTGACTGATATTTCCGATTTAACCGGCATAACATCCATAGAAAATAACAATGGAAACATGGGCGCGCGTATTATCCGCTCAACAACACACAGTAATACTCCCGCTATACTCAGCCTTTACGATTCAAATAATCAACTTCTCGGTCAATTTACGAACAATTTCTCTGAAGGAGAAACAACAGCACTTGTTCCTTTTAATGTACCACTTGAACTACGCAATGATATCGCTTGGATAAAAATAAACAATCAAAACCATGCTGCTGCAACCTTCTTGGTAGATAGCCATAACAGGATAAGCCGTGTTGCTCTTCTCTCACCCGATACCAATGAAATGGCACAGCCTTTACTTGCTCCATTTTATTACATTATCAAAGCCTTACAAGGTCATACACAGCTTATAACAGCCGGTGGAAGAGAACTTTCAACGGATATTGATCATTTGCTTAAACAAAATCCATCTGTTTTGATTACGGGTGACATTGTTAACATACCCCCAAAAGCAGAAAAAAAACTTTCTGATTTTGTGAATAAAGGGGGAACACTCATCCGCTTTGCAGGAGAAAAACTCAGTAGCGCAGAACATTACGATAACCTTCTTCCGATACCACTGCGCCCAGGTCAACGTTCCCTTGGAAGTATTATGTCTTGGACAAAACCACAAAAGCTTGCCCCTTTTGCAAAAAATAGCTTTTTCTTTGGTCTTCCCTTTCCAGGAGATGTTACTGTCTCGCGCCAAATCCTCGCAGAACCAACCCCAGATCTTTTTGAAAAAACGTGGCTTAGCCTTTCGGATGGAACTCCTCTTGTTACCGCAGCAAAACGTGGTAAAGGAACCCTCATTCTCATTCATGTTGCTCCTGACCCAACATGGTCTAACCTTCCTCTTTCTGGCTTTTTTGCACAAATGCTGCAAAAATTAATCACATTAGGTTCTAACGAAAACACAAACCTAACACACAGAGAAAAAAGAACAGTGATACAAAACCCTTGGCGAACTATAGCCGTTGACGGACAATTACAAGTACCACCCTCTGATGTTGTTCCTTTGATCTTTGACTCTCAAAATCCACCCCATCCTTCCTACCATACTCCCCCAGGACTTTATGGTGCCAAAAACAATTTTTATGCACTCAATCTCTTAACTCATTCGTCGCACTTGATGAAACAATCATCATTGCCAACTTCTCTTAATAAAAGCCCTTTATCTTACGATACAAAAGAAAAAAATCTTATCGGTCCACTTTTAGGATTAGCCATCTTATTATTCGCCTTTGACAATTTTCTCATTTTATGGATGGGAGATATTTTTTCTTTCATGAAACGGCGTAATATGTTTCTCGTCCCCTTTATAAGTCTTATTGCCTTGTTTTCATATGATCCAACTCTTCATGCACAAACGAAAGAAAATCATCATGATAGTGTACAAGCTGCTGGCGCAACACATCTTGCCTATGTTATAACCAATAATCATGAAATTGATACAACGAGTAAAAGTGGTCTAGAAGCGTTAAGTCAATTTATCGCAGAGCGCACAATGCTTACCCTTGGCTCTGTTACAGCACTTGATCTCGATAAAGATGAACTCTCTTTTTATCCTCTTATTTACTGGCCAATTGATGTTAAGAGTCCTATACCACCCCCCCAAAGCCTTGAAAAAATAAATAACTTTATGAAACATGGGGGAACAATTTTATTTGACACGCGCGATCAGATAAAGAGCAATCTTAATCTTGAAGGAGACGCTACTCCAGAAACGCAAAGATTACGAGATATCTTAAAAGAGTTAAATATTCCATCCATTGAGCCAGCATCAACAGATCATGTTGTTGCACGTTCTTTTTATATTATGCCAGATTTTCCTGGTCTCTACCGTGGTTCACCTTTATGGGTTGAATCCTCATCAACAAACAAAAAAAATAAAAACTCTCTTGCCAACGGCGATAACGTAAGCTCCCTTCTCATCACCGCAAATAACTTTGCTGGGGCTTGGGCACTTGATGAAAAAGGGGCATGGAAATATCCCCTTGTTCCCAATGATCCAATGCAACGTCTATGGGCATTTCGTGCAGGTTTAAATATTGTCCTTTATGTGCTTACAGGAAACTATAAAGCGGATCAAGTGCATGTTCCAGCACTCTTGGAACGCTTTAAAAGAGAAAGAAGGCAATGATATCATTTTTCACTTTTCAGCCTTTTTTACCACTCTTTTGGATTCTGCTCTTAAGCGGAATATCGATTCTTTTTGTCGTTGTTAGTCTTGTTACGCAACGGCAAGGTTCTTTATTTCGTCTGATGGCATTAAGCGCCCTTATCCTTGCTTTGCTCAATCCAATGATCATAAAAGAACAGCGCGAACCACTGAAAAGCACAGTAGGCATTGTCATTGACCGCAGCAAAAGCCAATCATTTGGAACACGTACAAATGATAGTGATGAAGCGCGCAGGCAATTAGTCGAAACACTGGCGCATTATCCACAATTTGAACCACGTTTTATTGAAGCTGGGAAACTTGCTGATAATCAATATGCGCCCTCAACGAATTTGTTTGAGACTTTAACACAAGCAGTATCTGATGTACCGCTCTCTCGTTATGCAGGAACCATTTTTATCACCGATGGACAAGTGCATGACATCCCTGACCTATCAGACCTTCATCATGAAGCACCTCTCAATGCCCTGATTACAGGATACTCAGATGAATTTGATCGCCAAATCAAGTTTATTTCTCCTCCACGCTTTGCCCTTGTCAACAAACCACAAACGCTCTCCATTTTGGTAGAAGATAAAGGCCCCGCCAAAAAAATAATATCACAGAAAGCAAATATTACACTAAGCGTCAATGGACAAGACATTGGCCATTATTCTGTAACTCCTGGCGTGATTTTTCAAACTGAAATTACCCTTCCTCATGCTGAAAAAAATATTATCCAAGTTATAACTGATCCACACAAAGGTGAACTAAGCTTTGAAAACAACCGCGCCATAACAATTATTGAAGGAATCAGAGAAAATTTACGCGTTCTTCTTATTTCAGGTGCTCCTTATAATGGAGAACGGACATGGCGAGACCTTTTGAAAGGTGACTCCAATATTGATCTTGTTCACTTTACTATTTTGCGTCCCCCCACCAAAGCAGATAATACGCCCTCAAGCCAATTATCCCTAGTGGTCTTTCCCACAAGAAAACTCTTTGTTGAAGAAATTAATAACTTTGATCTCATCATCCTTGATGGCTACCAGCACTCTACTGTTCTCCCCTTAATCTATTATGATTATATCGCCCAATATGTACAAAAGGGGGGTGCATTGTTGATGGTAACAGGACCTGAGTTTACCCAAAAAAACTCACTTGCGAAAACACCTTTAATAAGCATTCTACCGGCATTGCCCAATGGAACTATTATTGAAAAACCTTTTCGCCCCACATTAACCAAAGAAGGTGAGCGCCATCCTGTCACAAGGGGGCTTGCAACACTTAACCTTCCCGCTTCTCAATGGGGGCAATGGTTGCGACAAATTGCTATTCAAAACATAAATAACGGAATCGCCCTCATGAAAGGAGCGGATGAACAACCACTTTTACTTCTCTCGCATGTTGATAAAGGACGTGTAGGCATGTTGCTCTCTGATGAAAGTTGGCTTTGGGCACGAGGTTTCGAAGGCGGTGGTCCTTATGCTGCTCTTTATCGTCGTATTGCCCATTGGCTCATGAAAGAACCAGAACTTGAGGAAGAAAAATTAAGTGCGACCAGCAGCCATCATCATTTAACAATTCGCCGCCAAACCCTTAAAGAGCATCCAGAGCCCGCTGAAATAATCTTTCCCTCTGGAAAAAAAGAAAATATTACTCTGACCAAAGAGAAAGAAGGCCTTTTTACTGCAACTGTGACCACTGATGAGACAGGAATTTTTAACATTAAAAATGGCGGTTTAACAATACTTTCTTCTGTAGGGATGCTCGATAATCTTGAGTTGTTTGACTTGATTTCAACACAAGAAAAACTAGCCCCCATTATTAAGCACACTGGTGGCTACATCGGACGTTTACACCCTGAAGGAAAAGAAAACTTTCATCTTCCTCCATTTAAGCTGATTCAATCAAAAACAAGTCCGTCCTCTTCCCCAGCACATTCAATTGTTCTGAAAGAAGCAACAGAAACCCGTTTAATCAATACCTTTTATTTTTCGATATTTTCTGGTTTTTTTGCACTGCTTGCTTGCCTTTTACTGTTGAGCAGCATGTGGTATTATGAAGGCCGTTAAAAAGTCTGAGATTTCGTCTAATAGTTTTAAAATTCAGCTTATCTTTTTACGTATTTACTTGTCTTTTGTAATTAGATAACGTATTGATTTATAACTCAAAATACAGTGGAATTCTCCTTATTTCCAATATCCTCATATTAAAACAATAAAAAACATTCTCTTGCGTATTATTAGAAGAGATGCTGTATGGATAGAAAACATCGAAGAAAAGAGTGAAATACCTCTTATGAATCCTCTTAAAACAAAGCAAGGATTTTCATAAAATTGGGGGAAAATAGTATGATGTTTTTTATTTGCACCTTGTATAAGCGTAGAGATGGTAGTGTACAGTAAGCCCTATATAGTTCACAGAAGCTTTCTATTATAGCATCAAATACCGGTCGTGAAATTAGCTCAAACACATTGAGAAATGTTTTTTTTACAAATATGTGAATGTATAACACAATGATATTTTATTAGGGATATTCTATTTAGAACATCCCGCTTGAGACATTCTTTTTTGCAAGCTAATTTTCATTTACAATCTTTCTTGCCTTTAAGCACTAACTTATCTTATGTTTATTCTTTAAATCGTTTTTAATACTCTACGAGCTTTTATGTTTTATCTTGCCCATATATCGGATGTACATCTTTCCCCTCTCCCGCAACCTTCCCTTTTTGAACTTTCTGGGAAACGTCTTACCGGTTATCTGAACTGGCAAAAAAAACGTAAGAGTCAGATGGCAACAGATGTCCTAGAAACTTTAATAGATGCCTTGAACAAAACAAAACCTGATCACCTTGTGATCTCTGGTGATCTTGTAAATCTTGCTCTCGATAAAGAATTTGTACAAGCTCATCGTTGGCTACTTAACCTAGGAAAACCTCAAGATATTTCTTTGACATTTGGAAATCACGATGCCTATGTCCGCGGCGCTTTACAAAAAGCATGCACTCTCTTTAAACCTTGGATTACAGGTGACATCCCTCAAAAAAGTGCCTTTCCTTATATGCGCATTCGCAAAGATGTTGCCATCATAGCAGCTTCTTCAGCCATTGCGACATTGCCTTTTCAAGCTTCTGGCTATTTTGGTAAAATGCAAGCGCAAACTTTACCGCTCTTTTTAAAGGAAGCAGCACAGCGCAACCTTTTTCGTGTCGTCATGATTCACCACCCCCCCTTTCCAAAGGCCACGTCTTGGCATAAAAAACTACGGGATATAAAACGTTTTCTAGACGTTATCAAATACCACGGTTGTGAGCTTATTCTTCACGGACATACTCATTTACCCACATTGAATTACATTGAAGGACCAATTAAAAAAATTCCTATTGTTGGTGTTCCTTCCGCATCACAAGCTTTTGGTGATAAAAACCCCCCCGCAGGCTTTAATTTATTTTCCATTGAACGCTTACAAAATCAATGGCATTGCCAATTAAAACGTTATAGCATTATCAACCCCAAAAACGAGATTGCATGTACTGAAACAATTAATCTTTAAACACCTTCATAGTTGCCCAAACAACAAAAAATAAAAATATTTTTATTTCATATCCCTTTGGAAATCATAATTCTTATTTCCCTTTTTCTCCTTAAAAGATAAAGTTTCACCTTCTCTGTCAATAGATCAATTTTTCTCAGACAGTTCCATCTGCTGCCCCACTTATGTGACTAGCTTTTTACAAACTTATCGGTTTTCTTCCTTCCCGCTCTAAAGGACGAAAATTCTACCACATCTGATTTATAAATAATTCGGATTCTTGTCTCACGGGTTCCAGCCGCTAATTGCGCATGTGATTTACTTCACAAAGCTCTACACATAAACCCTGCTTTGAATTTCATCATCCACTCCTCCAAAAGCATCTAATGCGTAAAATCCTTATATTATTACAATGATGATATTTTATAGAATAATAGAGACGCTCATTCAGCTTCTATACCTGAAAATCAATGGCTAAAAAAGCCAAATAATAACTAAAGTATATAATTTAAATAACCCAACCTACTTGTGATTCATAAACAAATGATGTTGATTGATTTATCGTAAATAGATTTGAAATGATCCATTACTATTTCACTCAAAATTTATTATCATACATTTAAAAAATTAGGAGAATAATAGATTATATTTCGATAACAGACATAGGTAATAATGTTTTTTATGTCTCAATAAATTCCTAATTTTCTCTCTATTTTTTCCTATAAATCACTTTATAATACTCTTTATAATTATTTTATTATTGAGTTATATTGCGGATGTAATTTTACGTTCTTTAGAATTTTTTGCGAGCTTTTTGTTATTAAATAAAATATTTTACGATACCGCAAAACAGAAAAGTTGATTGTATGAAAGATCTTTCAAATAAAATAAAATGCCATTAGCTTGCCAATTCACATGTTGGTTTAAAAAGCATCTTTTAAAGCACCCAAACCCATTTCCCGACGGTACCTATGAATGATGTAATGTTAAGTCCATTTAGCAACACCATCTTCACGTTTATGGAAAAGCAAGCTAGTATCAAAATCTCACACTTTGCCACCCCCTAATGTAGCGACAGCCTTTAGCACTTAAAATGGTTCATAAGAAGCATTTTTATTCTTTCTTTAATGTTTTTATCTCACGACGCCCCCTCTTTTTGACGTGCAAAAGACATGGTTTTGATCGGTTCAATATGGTATAGGTTTAAAATGAGAAAATCTTATGACACTTGGGTCTCTCACTCAACATGACAAAAAGTAATTTATGTTTACAAATCAAAGTATTGTTCGAATAAAATAGTAGCTCTTTTGAGTAAAGGATATTTACTAGAACATATCTGAAAAATAAAAGCCTCATTCGAAAATGAGACTTTTGAAGTGTTTAATTCTGCAAAAAATTAAAATTTATAAGCTACACCCACACGAAAATCATTTGTCTTGTAGCCCATTTCAAATTTATCCTGTATGAACTTCTTTTTGCCAAAATCTGAATAACGATATTCTGCACGTACAATAATATTATCAGTCATTGCAAAATCAATACCACCTCCAAGGGTATAACCAATCATGGTCTTTTTTTCATCATGCAACCAATCAGAAAAATCAACTTCTCCACTTTTGCTATCAGCTACTGCCGCAAAAATATTCTGAAGCTGCGTATAAGCAATCCCTCCAGAAATATAAGGCATCATACGCTCAATCGCAAAACCAACTCTCACCCGTGTAGCACCAGCCCATTTTTGTTTTAAAGTATGACGTACAGCTTTAATAGGTGTTGTCGAATCCTCCTCATGCAAATCTCTTGTTAGACTTGTTTTTTCTACAAGTTTTGGTGTTTCTTCAGTTGGACTTTTTTTCGGTAGATTGACATCTTTAGAATCCTTTTTACCAAACCACATAATATCTGTATCAATACCTATAATAAAACTATTATCGATATCAATATTGGAACCTGCATAAACTCCCCCGATAAAACCAGAAAGTTTAGGTAAATTCTCCTTTCCAATTGGATTCCATATCCCTGTCTCATGTTTTAAATAACTTGCAGTTGTTTTACCTGAAAAGTTACCAATCTGTCCTCCAAGATAAAATCCTGTCCAAGACAAAGCAGGTGCTGGAATAACAGGAACAGGTTGTTCAGGAATAACGATATC
The DNA here is from genome assembly GCF_042197365.1 of Bartonella sp. AA168HLJHH. Taxonomy (NCBI): domain Bacteria; kingdom Pseudomonadati; phylum Pseudomonadota; class Alphaproteobacteria; order Hyphomicrobiales; family Bartonellaceae; genus Bartonella; species Bartonella sp. AA168HLJHH. The sequence continues at coordinate 198,310 of NZ_JBHIRS010000002.1, forward strand.
CGACGCCTGTACTACAGAAATTGAAATTAAAGAAAATATAGATGTTGAGGCTAAATACTTTGTAATCATAATTGCTCCCCTAAAAGCTAATGTGATACATAAATAATGGTAAATCGTTTCACAATTTTTTGAAAAAATCTATAGCAAAAATGACACAGTTAAAAAATTAAAATTAGTTTTAAATAAAGCTTAAATATTATTTATAATTTCCAGAAGCTATTAATCTATAGCATCTTTTATAGCTTCATATTGATCATTATTATCTGAAATTATATAAATAATTATAATGTCAATTTTTTGAAAAAATGAGATAACGCTCATAAAAAATATGATTCACTAAATTAATCACTCATCGCTTTTTGTATAAAGAATGATACCTAGAATGGAGAATTTTTTCATCACACTTGAAAAAACAGTAGAGAACTTCACTCTAACCCTCTCAAGCGTCTATGAAATGAAAGACAAAAATTAATATATAAAAATGGAATTAATAATTTTTATTTATTCTTATAGAATTATTTTAATATTTCATGATTTTTGTAAAAACTGAACAGACCAATTGCCCAGTTTCTGCAATTAATTTTTCCACACGAAGCAAATCAGGTTCCCCAACACTATTCAACAAAAGATCACTTAATCTAGGTGGCATGTCATTGGGATCAAGAGAATCATTTAAGCAAAGCCGTATAATTTGACTCAAATTTGTATAAAGACGATAGGCATAATGTAAATCAGCAATACATGACTGATTAAGAAAACTGTTTGGTAAGTGATCTAAAATATCCGCTGTCGTCGCTCCAATTTGAAACTCCATGACATGCGTAATAAGAGAAAATTGAGCAATAAACTCCAAATCCATAATGCCACCAGACATCGTTTTTAAATCCCATTGATTTTTTGGCGGCTTTTCTTTTGCAATCAAGGCACGCATTTCACATACTTCTTTTGCAACTTCCTTCTTATCACGAGAAATAGCAATAATTGCATACACTTCATTTTCTAGCTTTTGTAAAAAATCAGGGTCTCCTGCAATGCCTCGAGCCCTTGTTAAAGCAAGATATTCCCATATCCATGCTTCTTGGCGATAATACTTTTTAAAAAATGGAAAAGAAACAGCAATAGGTCCTTTATTGCCTAATGGCCGTAACCTTAAATCAACGACATAAAGAATACCTTGGCTTGTAAGAGTGGATAAAGCAGAAACGAGGCGTTGTGCTAAACGCGTATAATATTGAGAGATATAAAGAGGCTTTTCTCCATCAGATATTTCTGCATCATCATCGTGTTCATAAAGCAAAACGAGGTCAACATCGGAATCTGCTGTTAATTCGCGACTTCCAAGCTTCCCCATACCCAATATGCCAACACGCCCCCCTTTAATACGACCATGACGACGAGAAAATTCCTCTTGAACGGTAGCAAATGTTTTTGTAATCATAAGATCAGCAAGCGCAGTAAAAGCAAAACCCGCTCTTTCTCCTGTAATTGTACCGTTTAAAATTCGAATACCAATCAAAAAACGTTGTTCATCTGCAAAAATCCTTAAATGGTCAAGAATTTCCTCATAAGAAAGAACATTTTCAAGAAAATATTCAAGCCGTTTTTCTAAGTACGTTTTGGTCGGTAATTCTGAAAGAATATTCGGATCTAACATTCCATCAAAAACATGGGATCTGCGTGTAATAATTTCTGCAAGACGTGGAGCAGCACCCATAATAAGGACAAGCATATCCAAAAGAGAGGGATTAGACTGCAAAAGACTAAAAAGCTGAATTCCTGAAGGTAAGCCCTGTAAAAAACCATCAAAACGCAACATCGCCTCATCAGCTCGTTTTGTCCCACCAAAAGCTTTCAAAAGAGCTGGTGTTAATTCCGTTAATCTCTCGCGTGCTTCGGCTGATTGCGTTGCTTTATAACGACCAAAATGGAGCGTGCGCATAATACGACAAATATCACTTGCTCTTTCGAAGCCTAAACGGCTTAACGTTATTAATGTCTCCGGATCATCTTCTTCACCGGTAAAAACTAAATTACCAATTTCTAAACCAAGTTCTTGCTCATTCTCAAACAGTGCTGCATAATGTTTTTCAACAACCTGAAGTGTTTTTAATAAATCACGGATAAAATTGCTACTGTCTTGATAACCCATTAAATAGGCAACACTTGTGAATTGAGCAGTATCATTTGGAAGAAGATGTGTTTGTTCATCGAAAAGCATTTGAATACGATGTTCCACATTTCGAAGAAAAGCATAACTTTTTATAAGGCTATTTCTCGTTTTCTCACTGATCCAACCAAGCGTGTGAAGTTCTGCTAACATTGCAACTGTCTGACGTCCACGTAATTGAGGAAAACGTCCACCAGCAATGAGCTGCTGTGTCTGAACAAAAAACTCAATCTCACGAATACCACCACGACCTAACTTTATATTATGCCCATAAGCTGCAATTTGACCGTAATTTTTATGCGCATGAATTTGACGTTTGATCGAATGAATATCAGCAATAGCAGCATAATCTAAATATTTCCGCCACACATAGGGAAAAAGCTCTTTGAGAAAGTTAAAACCTGCCCTCTTATCACCAGCAACTGGACGTGCTTTAATCATGGCTGCTCGTTCCCAATTTTGCCCACGCCCTTCGTAATAACGCAATGCAGTCCTTACTGGTAAGGCCAAAGGGGTTGAACCTGGATCTGGACGAAGACGAAAATCAAGACGAAAAACATATCCTTCCGCAGTGCGTTCTTGAATGATACGGATTAATCGGCGTACCATTTTAGAAAATACGTTAACACTTTCAGAAAGATTACCAATATGAGATGATGTTTCATCAATGAAAACAATAAGATCAATATCAGAAGAATAATTAAGTTCCCCTGCTCCTAACTTTCCCATCCCTAAAATAATTAAACCACAGTCTTTTTCTGGATTCTCACGGCTTAATAAATTGATCTTACCATGATCATGCGCTTCTCTTAATAGAAAACGTAGTGCTACACTTAATGCTGCTTCGCCCAAACGTGTCAACCAAGCACATGAAACTTCGTAAGTAAAAACACCACCCAAATCAGCTAAAGCAATAAGAACATGCGCTTCTCGTTTTTTGCGCCTTAAAGCAGCCATCAATGAAGTTTCATTTATAGCTTCATCTTTATCAATAGCTGTAATATCATCTATAATTTCGCTCAGCCTTGTTTCTATATCAACATTTAATAAAGCACTAAGATATGATGGGTTGGCAATTAAAACCTCACGCAAAAAAGGAGATAAGGTCATAACCGAACTGATAAAATCAATCTGCGTTCCACTCTCTGAAATGATGGAAACAAGCGATTCTAAACCTTCTTTCCTTGCTTGTTCTTCCATGTCTTTTAACCATTGGGAACCACTTTTATCGAGAGGACATAAAGGGAGAAGCTGTGTTTTTAAAAAAGCTTGTTTCATCTGTGCTCCCTTGAAAAGCATTTTGCTTTCCTTTCTATTGCTTTATACTTTTAAAATAGTTGTTACGTATGAAAGTGAAGAAAAATATCTTTAAGGAAATAACAAAACAGCCCTAAGCCCTGGATTTGCATTTTCAAGTAACAATTCACCCCCGTGAAGCTTCATAACCGCTTTTGCTATACTTAAACCAATCCCAAACCCAGGTTGTGTGCGGCTTTCTTCAAGACGAACAAATCGTTCTGTCACTTTTTCACGTTTATCCTCTGCTATTCCTGGTCCATTATCGCTCACAACAACTAATAAATGTTCATCACGATATTCCATTGATAAGCAAACCTTCGCTTGCCTTCCACCTTTAGGCGCATATTTAATTGCATTATCTATAAGATTAAAAATTGATTGTGCAACAAGCTCACGATTCAATTTTAGCTCTTTATCAAATATATCTCCCAACTGAAGTAAAACACCTGACTCTTCAGCAAAAGGTTCGTAAAGCTCAACAGCATCCTCAATAATCAGTTTCATATTCATCATTTCAAGATGTTCAATTGCACTGCTGGCCTCAATACGTGAAATCATTAAAATCGCATTGAACGTACAAATAAGTTGATCTGATTCTGCAATAACCCTATCAAGGACCTGACGATATTCAAGCTTTGTCTTATTTCCTGAAAGCGCTTCTTCAGCGCGATTTCTAAGACGCGTTAACGGCGTTTTCAGATCATGAGCAATATTATCTGATACTTGACGTAAACCAATATTTAACTCTTCAATGCGGTCTAACATAACATTAAGATTGGTTGACAATCGATCAAACTCATCCCCTACTCCAGAAACAGGTAAACGCCCACTGAAATCACCATCCATCAAGCGCTGTGATGCAGCCGTTACATGATCAATCCTTTGTAAAGCTCTCCTGCCAACAAAAAACCATATGAGTAAAGCGCCTCCAACCATTGCAGCAAGTGCAATGATCACAGCTTTGCGAATAACAACAGCAAAACGTTCTGGCTCATCCAAATCACGTCCTATAAGAATCTTCATAGCATTAGGTAAATCAACAATAACCGCCAAAGCGCGATGTTCACTTGTTTTGCCATGTTCTCCAAAACGGGAATACAAAAAAGAGGTAGAAATAAAACCACTCTGATTCAAAAGACCTAATTCAATACGTGCTACATTTCCTGCTAAAATACGCCCCATAGAATCTGTAACAAGATAAAGAAATGCTCCTGGTTGTCTTGAACGATAATCAATAGTGCGCATTAATAAGGATAATCCCCCATAATTATAAGCATTTTCAATATACTTTAATTCTTCATGTAAAGCCTGTTCAGTTTGCTCTGTTAACAATGAAGCAGAAAATGCCGTCATATAAATAGAAAGTCCTGTTGCCACCAATCCAAACAATAAAATGTAAAGTGCTGAAAGCCTTAGCGCCGTCGTGCGCATTATATTAATCAAACGATTCATGCTTTGTTATCTGGTACTTTCAGCATATATCCAGCTCCACGCACTGTATGGAGAAGGGGAACATCAAAATCTTTTTCAATTTTGGCTCTCAAACGAGAGATATGGACATCAATGACATTCGTTTGTGGATCAAAATGGTAATTCCAAACGTTTTCCAAAAGCATAGTGCGTGTAACAACCTGCCCCGCATAACGCATCAAATATTCAAGTAAACGAAACTCTCGTGGTTGCAATAGAATGTTTCTATCACCTCGTTTTACCGTATGTGCTAACCGATCAAGCTCAAGATTACCTACACAGTAAACAGTTTCTGCTTCTTTAGGATTTTTCCGCCGTTGTAAAACTTCAACACGCGCAAGAAGTTCAGAAAAAGCATAAGGCTTTGTCAAATAATCATCTCCCCCTGCACGCAGCCCCGTTACACGATCATTAACTTGCCCTAAAGCAGACAGAATAAGAACCGGTGTTTCATTGCCTTTAGCGCGCAATTCAGCAATAATAGAAAGACCATCACGATGCAAAAGCATTCGGTCAACAACCATAACGTCATAATTTTCCGTGGTTGCTAAAGCGTATCCCGTATCTCCATCATAAGCAACATCAACAGAATGCCCTACTTCCAAAAATGCTTTTTCGAGATAATGCCCCGTCTCATGATCATCTTCAATAACGAGTATCTTCATAAAACGTATCTCCATTATTTTATTATGTTGTAGGACAAATGTTTAATAAATATTTGTCCTACAACTAAAGCTTTATTTTTTGAAAATTGGAAGAGCAACAAAACGATTTTGATCATTTGTTCGCACTTGTAAGAGTATAGCCTTTCGTCCTAACTGCTGAGCATTTTTGATTGTGTTAATAATATCAGAGACTCGTTTAACTGGTTTATTATTTACTGTCACAATGATATCACCAGGGCGTATCCCTTTATCTGCAGCATCTGAATCGGTATCGACATCCGTTACGACAACCCCTACACCATCATCAGAAGGCATAACAATCAAACCATAATCTTCCAATGTTTCATCTAAATCACTCTGTCCATTTGAATATTTTGAAGTCTCTTTCTTACTTTCATCTTCAGACATTGAAGCGAGTTTAACCTTTATACTCTCCTCCTTACCTGATCTCCAAATCCCTATGGTTACCATTTCTCCTGGTTTAATATTTGCAATACGTTTCGCCAGCTCACGCGCATCAGCAACTTTTTCATTATTCACTGAAATAATTACATCACCCGCTTTAATACCAGCCTTTTCTGCCGGTCCTTTTAACGGATCAGTAACCAAAGCACCTTTGGCTTCTTTCAATCCTATTGAATCGGAAATCTCCTTTGTTACCGGCTGAATCTGAACACCTAACCAACCACGTTGAACTGAACCTTTTTCAATAAGTTGTTGTACAACCTGTTTTACAGTCGCTGCTGGAATAGCAAAAGCAATCCCAACATTTCCTCCAGAAGGAGAAAAAATTGCTGTATTAACCCCAACAACCTTTCCATTAAGATCAAACGTTGGACCACCAGAGTTTCCTCTATTAACAGCAGCATCAATCTGAATAAAATCATCGTACACACCAGTGCCAATATCACGTCCACGTGCAGAAACAATACCTGCTGTCACAGTTCCACCAAGACCAAATGGATTCCCAATGGCAACAACCCAATCCCCAACACGAAGCTTTGAATCATCACCAAAATCAACATAAGAAAATTTTCTTTTATCATTCACTTTTAATACGGCAAGGTCGGTTTTGGGGTCTTTCCCAATGAGCTTTGCGTTCAATTCTGTACCATCATCAAGAACAACAGTATAACTTGTTCCGTCAGAAATCACATGATCATTGGTCACAATGTAACCATCAGACGAAATAAAAAAACCCGATCCAAAAGCAACAGGACGGAGTCTCTGCGATTGGTGCGGAAATTTATTTTTAGGTTTATCAAAATCATAAAACTCTTTAAAAAATCTTTTTAAAGGATGCTGATCTGGTAATTGATCAAGTCCTGGACCACTAAAAAAGTTGCTAAAGAACCTATCTTCTTTCTTTTTATTGCTCTTTACTTGTACTGCTACAACGGCTGGTTTCACTTGAGCAACAATATCGGCAAATCCCTGTTGTTGCATTAACGAAGTAAATACAGAACTTGCATGAGCCTTTGTCATCCACAAGCTTGATGTACATCCACTAAAAAACAGTGCACTTTCCAATATCGCAGAAAAACTCACTGCGACAAATGTTTTAAAGAAAGCCTTTTTAACCATTTATTCTATGCTCCTATTCAATCATACCTTTATTTCAATTCCGATCACTTATAAAATACCAGACCTTACCGTTTTCTGTCTAAATTATTAAAGTTTTGTAAGGTTTCAGTATTCCCTAATATAATTACAATAAGATTGTCTGCTCATTGCAGATGATCTGATTTTTTTCTTTTATGTAACATTTTTTTTAATGCAATGACATTTTTGACTGTTCTTTTTCATTCACATAACTCATGATTATTTCGTTTGAAGTGGAAAAATATGATACTTACGCCAATGATAATAATGATCAAAGGCGAGAACCATAAAAACCAAGTTATCTTATTCAATGGTGGTTTCAAGAGAATAAATTCACCATATCGCTCAACAAGAAAGTCAGTGACTTGCTGATTACTATAGCCCATTTTTAGCCTTTCCCGAATTAAAAGCCGTAAATCACGTGCTAAAGCAGAATCTGAATCATCAATTGATTGATTTTGACAAACAGGACAACGTAAATGCGATGAAATATGGCGTGCTCGCGCTTCAAGAATCTTATTCTTTAAAATCTCATCCGGCTCTACTGCTATTGCTAATCGAAAAGGAAACGTTGCAATTAAAAAAAATACAATCCAAAGAATTTTTTTCATCTCAATGTCTTTTCCAAAAATTTAAAGCAAGCACTACCCTATTGTACATGCCAATGCGAAACCAATACCCCAGAAGAGAAAGACATCCCCCCATAGCCATCATGAATGCCCCTAACCAAATACATATTACATAAGGCTTCCACCATACGTGCACAACGAGACCCCGATTATCAATATGTCCCGGTACAATATATAGCTGTGATAAGCCATGATTTTTAAGACCAACTTCTGTTATTGATGTATTTTGGCTTGAATAAAATCGCTTTGAGGCTGTTACATGACCTACAATGTTTTTATTTTCATATATTTTAAAATAAAACTCCATTGTCGAATAATTCGAACCAACACCATCATACACTGCATCAAAATGAAGCGTTTTATCCGCTATCGTCACCCTATCCCCTACGTTCATGATTAAAATACGTTCTTGCCCAAAACTTGCTACGCAAACAATACCAAATAATGTAACGCCTAATCCCATATGTGCTATTGCTGCACCAAAAGTAGACCATGGCAATCCAAGAAATCTCTTAACGCGTACTGAAAAAGCTCTCTTGCCATATCCACTCTTTCCCCATAGATCCGCTAAACTGCCTAAAAAAACAAACGCTGAAAGCCCAATCCCTAAAACTGCAAAAATATCACGCACAGATGTCGCATAGAATATTATAAAACAGACGATACCAACCAATACAAAAACAAACCACAAGCGTTCAAAAACTGCAAGAAAATCACCGCGTTTCCATGCCATCATTGTCCCAAATGGAACAAACAACAACAGCAAAACCATTAGCGGTCCACAGGTAAGATTAAAAAAAGCAGCCCCTACAGAAATTTTTTGCCCTGTTAATATCTCAATAAAATAAGGATAAAGCGTACCAATCAATACTGTTGCTGTTATTGTTGTCAGTAACAAGTTATTTAAAACAATAAACCCTTCACGTGAAATTGGTTGAAAAAATCTTTCTGTTTTTAAAATAGGGGTACGCAAAGCAAAAAGAAGAAAAGCAGCTCCCGTAAAAAAAAATAAAAGAGCAAGAATTGCTTGCCCGCGTGCTGGATCAACAGCAAAACTATGAACAGAAACTAAAAGCCCAGAACGCACAAGAAAAGTTCCCATCAGAGAAAGGGAAAAAGTAAGCAGCGCTAAAAACAGAGTCCAACTTTTCAATATTTCTCGTTTTTCGAGAACAAGAGCAGAATGTAAAAGAGCCGTTCCTGAAAGCCACGGCATAAACGAAACATTTTCAACAGGATCCCAAAACCAATACCCCCCCCATCCTAGCTCATAATAAGCCCAATAAGAGCCAACCATAATACCCAATGTCAAAAAACACCAAGCAAGTAAAAGCCACGGACGAATCCCACGCGCCCAAATTCTATCAACCTGTCCCATAATCAATGCCGCAACGGCAAAAGAAAAACAAAGTGAAAAACCGACATAACCTAAATAAAGTAGCGGTGGATGAATTGCTAATGCGATATCTTGTAAAAGAGGATTGAGACCATTTCCCTGCAATGCTGGTGGATTCACGCGTAAAAATGGATTGGATACAAAAAGAATAAATAAAAGAAAAGCAGTTGTAATCCAACTTTGGCAAATTAAAACAAGCGTCTTAAAATCTTCTGGCAAATGTTGGCTAAAAAAAGCCATCAATGCGCTAAAAAAAGCAAGACTTAAAACCCATAACAACATAGAGCCTTCGTGGTTGCCCCAAACACCTGTAATTTTATAGAGCATCGGTTTTTCTGAATGAGAATTCTCAACAACGTTCAAAACAGAAAAATCAGATACGACATAAGCATAAATTATCACTAAAAAAGATAAAAGCAGTAATGTAAAAGTGATATATGTTAGAGGAACAACTGTTTGCATTAACAAACGCTCTCTCCACCAAAAACCTAAAGCAGGTAAAAATGCCCCTAATAAGCTTACTGAAAATGCTGCAGCTAAAAAAATATGACCCAGTTCGACAAGCACAATCGAATTATTTCTCCATAATGTAATGTTTTTTCAAACGATCAGCTGTTTCTTTAGGCATATAAGTTTCATCATGTTTTGCTAAAATACGCATCCCTATAAAAAAGCCCTGTTTATCGAAATGCCCTTCTACGATCACCCCCTGACCTTCACGAAAAAGATCCGGTAAGGCACCATTGAAAACTACTTTTTCATGTTTTTTGTTATCCGTTACAAAAAAAACAACGCCTCTCTCTCCAACATATTGAACAGTTCCCTTTTCAACAAAGCCACCCAAACGCAAAGGGCGCTCCGTTAAAATATCTTCTCTTGTAATTTCAGAGGGCATTCTAAAAAAACTGACCGCATGACGCATTGCATACACTATGAGACTTGCTGCAATTGTCATAACCAAACAACATAATAATATGATCAGTAAGCGCTTTTTTTTTCGCTGCTCTAAAATAACCTTCCATGAGGCAGAATTCTTTAAAGATTGACTGTTCATAGACACTCTGCGAAAAAATTTTAAATACGTTATAATTAAGTATCAATATTTTATTTTTTAAGAGCTTTGCACATCTTCTACATAGGTGCAAGATTTCTTTTCTTTGTATGCTTACTCGATAAATCACGTAACTGAATCATCATTTTTTTAACACGTGATTGTCCTGAAAAATTTTCAGGCATTGTATCAAGAAAGCTTTGTAAAAATTGCACTGCCTGTGCAGTTTTTCCTGCTTGATGCAATGCATCGGCTAACAATAAACGTGGATAAAAATCTGTTGGCGCTAAATCTGCTGCTTTTTGAAAAGCATTTTGCGCTTCTTGCGTTATCACTCCCCCTTCATAACCAACCAATGCTAAACCGTATCCTACAAGCCTTGGAGCTGTTTCTCCATTCAAACGAAGTGCATCTAAATAAGTATTCACTGCTTCTTGAAAAAGGCTTTCTTCGAGATACCCTACCGCTAACGCATCTGCTAGCTTGCCATCATGAGGTGCACGGAAAAAAAGCACTTGTAAACGAATAAGCTTTTCTTGCTTACTAAGAGTTTGAGGATCCTTATCCATTAATTCGCTAAAAAAATAACTTTTCACTTCTGGATTGCCTGTCAGCCCATAAATATTCCATGTCATAAGGAGAACAAACAAGATACTTAAAGCCTTAAGAATATTTCTTTTTTTATAATGCATATAAAGCTTGTTAAACTCAATCATACGCTTATGGCTTCTATAACCACCCACGGTTTGAACTTTCCATTCTTTTTTTATCTCATCGTCAAAACGTAGTGAAAGAAAAAGAACACTTGCCAGAAAAATCAGAAAAAATGCTGCAAAAATCAATAAGAGCATATCGTTTTTTTCCAATACGAACAGAGAATAACTCGCTTACATTTTATCCTCTTCATGAGAAAAGTGATGTGAATTAATAAAAATTCATTTTTTCATGGAGAATATTATAAAATCTATTATATATATCAATTAAACAAAGAAACTAAAAACAATGTTTCCCTACTCTTTGATGTATTATCTGAAAATACTGCTTTACAAACTTTATAGACATTTCTTGCTTAAGGAGAAAATATGTTATTCTCCCATCTTAGGTAATAAAACTTTTGCATACAACCCACCCAAATCAGAACGTGATAAAAAGAGATTGCCACCATATTCACTGACCATATCTGAAACAATTGCTAACCCTAAGCCTGACCCTAGTTTACTTTCATTAAACCGCCGCCCTCTTTTTAATGCTTCATCAATTTTGTCTTCTGTTAAACCAGGACCATCATCTTCTACAAAGATACTAAAATATTCTGTTTCTTCAGCATTTTCTTCTAAACAACAAGAGATCAAAACCTTTGCGCGAGACCACTGAGTAGCATTTTCAATCAAATTCCCTATAATTTCTTCTAAATCTTCCTTCTCTCCAGAAAAAACAATATCATCAACATCCATAATAAATTGAATTTGTTTTTCAGGATTAAGCTTTTTCATAACCCGCACCAAGCGTTCAAGCACACTGCGAACAGACGTATGATAGACAACACTATCGCATTGTGCTGCAATCCGCGCACGCTGAAGATAATGATTGATTTGAGCTTGCATTATTTGCGTTTGCTCTCTCAACAAACTAGCCTTTTCTCCGCGCATCTTATCTGTCTCATTCATAATCACGGATAGAGGCGTCTTCAATGAATGCGCGAGATTACCAACCTGTGTGCGAAATCGCTCGATAATACGCTGATTATTATTAATGAGAGCATTCATCTCTTGTACAAGCGGCATCACTTCGCTTACTAAATCCGTATTCACATAATGAACTCTTCCTTCGCGAATATCATTCAATGCACATCGAATAAGCTTCAACGGTTGAAAACTAAAGAAAATAATAGCAATATTAATAAGAACACTCCCGATACCGAAACTCCAAAGAAAAATTTGCAAAGTTCGCTTAAATTCCTTTACCTGGGCATGAGCTTCATCGATATTCCCAACAAGCCGAAAACGTGCAATATGATTTTTATTATCAAGAACAACATCACTCTCAATCACTTGTAGCTTTTGACCATTGTTCCCCGTTATCCGATAAGAGCGAAAGAATTTATTGTCAAAAGGTATATCAACATCACTTGGTGTAAATATCTCGCCTGTTCCCAATGAGGGAGATGTCAATCTTCCTTTTAAATTATGGGATATCGCAACAACTTCCCAATACCATCCTGTTGTTGGATCAGAATAACGAATATCATCAATCCCAGCCCCTCCTATCAAAGTACCTTCCGATGACACCGTCACTGTTGCAATAAGACTGTAGAGTTGAGCAGAAAGGATACGCTCTAGGCTTTGTTCAGTTGAACGCTTATAAAATAAAATACTTACTGCAGAAATCGATAAAAGAGAAATAACAACCCATAATGTTGATAAGATCATAACACGTAAACTGAGAGATCGAGTAATTACAAAAAAGAACCTCCTACACCAATTATTCTCTTCAAAAACATTCATTAATCACCTAGCATTCTCACGCGATACCCCATTCCTCGAATAGTTTCAATCAAATCCACTCCAAGCTTTTTCCGTAACCGACCTACAAAGACTTCCACCGTATTCGAGTCCTTATCAAAATCCTGATCATAAAGATGTTCTGTAAGCTCTGTTCTTGAAATGACCCTGTCACAATGATGCATGAGATACGAAAGCAGTCTGAATTCATAAGATGTTAGTTTAATCAATTGACCATCTACAAAAACACGAGACGTCTTTGTATCCAACAAAACATTTCCGCAACATAATGCACTTGTCGCATGTCCCGTAGTGCGACGAATTAATGCTCGCAAGCGCGCCATCACTTCCTCCAAATGAAATGGCTTCACAACATAATCGTCAGCTCCAGCATCAATACCTTGCACCTTATCAGACCAACGGTCTCGCGCCGTTAGCATTAAAACAGGCATGGAGAGCCCTTCTTGACGCCACTTTTCAACAACACTAATACCATCAATCTGCGGTAAACCTATATCAAGTATCACCGCGTCGTAAGACTCTGTGCTCCCTAAAAAATAAGCCTCTTCACCATCGAAAGCACTATCGGAAACATATCCTGCACGTCTTACAGCTTCTGCTAATTGATGGTGAAGATTCCGATCATCTTCAACGATTAAGATACGCATCACAACACCATCTGCTAAAGACTAATCAGCAGGAACAAAAAACTCAACACGACGTAACTTTTCACCATTACGGGCTGGTACAACAACTACAATTGCACACATGTCCTTTCCATCCTGAACAACCGGTTTTGAACGGACGAGAACCCCGCTCTCTTGCGCGGCAGCCTTCTTACCTACTTCAGCACACCCAGAAGCTAGAACAGAATCTGCTTCTAAAAAAGCTGCTATTATTACGAATAAGAATTTTTTTTTCATCATAAATATTTCAATAACCCATCTCTTCTCTTCCTTGATAAAGGGTAAAAGAAATAATGGTTTTTTTTTGGTCGATTAAAAAATCACAAATGGAAATAATTTATCCTCTATCTTACAGAATAACATATTAACATTACTCCAAATTTTTAAAAAATCAAAAAAATATTTTTAATAATGAGAATAAAATTTATTCAATAAAATAATAAAATATTAATATACTATCTTACAAAAAATGAATAATTCTAAAACAAATTCTTTCTCTGTTAGAACTATAGAAAAAAAATACTTCTACTCCATATAATTATTGTAGATTTGTTTGGTTGTATTGCTTTGCCATAGGCTCTCTTTAAATGTTTGATTTTTTTAAAAAAAAGAAAGGGCAACACCGTAAGCCATTCCATAGTCCTGCTCTCATTGAATTAGACGCACGATTAGACACAGCGCTTTATCACATTCGTTCTGCTAACAGTTTTTTCTGGAAAAAGGCAAAAATCGTCTCACAAAATTTTCATCTTCAAGGATGGAAACGTTTTATCGTTGAAGTTCTCGATGAAATACTGACATTAGGGTTGATGGGATTTACTCTTTTCACTATTTTGGGCATTTCTGTTTTTGAACTGACCAAAACAGATTGGTCTTCTCCTAAAAACTTTTCCATTCTTTTTCTAGATCGCTATGGAAATTCCATTGGGCACCGTGGTGCACTGCCGGCAATCTCTGTCCCCGTTGAAGAAATGCCTGACACTGTCATTAAAGCGGTTCTCGCTACAGAAGACCGTCGTTTTTTTGATCATTGGGGCATTGATTTTCAAGGACTTACACGGGCAATTTCACAAAATATGCAAGCTAAAGGTGTGGTGCAAGGTGGTTCAACTCTCACACAACAATTGGCTAAAAATTTATTTTTAACAAACGAAAGAACCATAACACGTAAAATCAAAGAAGCTTATCTTGCTCTTTGGCTAGAAGCAAATTTTAGCAAAAAGCAGATTTTACAACTTTACCTTGACCGAGCCTATATGGGAGGAAACAATTTTGGTATTGCCGCAGCGGCAAAATTTTATTTTGGAAAAAACATACGTCATGTCTCTTTAAGTGAATCTGCTATGTTAGCAGGACTCTTTAAAGCTCCAACAAAATATGCTCCTCATAGTCATCTCTTTGCAGCTCAAACACGTGCCAATATCGTCCTTTCTAATCTTGTTAATAGTGGCTTTATGACGAAGAGCCAAATTATCAATGCGCATCGCCACCCTGCTAAGGCACTTCCCCAAAGAGAAAATAATCAGCCAGATTATTTTCTTGATTGGGCATTCGAGGAAGTCAAAAAAATGCGTAATCAACTTCCAAGCCATAGTTTAATTATTCAAACGACCCTTGATCCGAATATTCAAAAAGCAGTAGAAGAATCAATTGCATATCATTTACATCAATATGGTCAACAATATCGTGTAACACAAGCAGCCACCGTTATACTCGATAATAACGGTGCGGTATGTGCAATTGTTGGAGGACTAGATTACAAAAAGAGCCAATTTAACAGAGCAACACAGGGCGGTCGACAACCTGGTTCTTCATTCAAACCTTATGTTTATGCAGCCGCAATGGAACATGGATTATCACCCTCAACAATCGTTCTAGATGCTCCCATCAATTGGGGAGGTTGGACACCCAAAAATAATTCTGGTCGTTATCTGGGAAAAATTGACTTAGCAACAGCTTTAGCCTTTTCCATTAATACAGTCCCTGTTTATCTCACCTACCAATATCTTAACCGCGATACCCAACCTATCATAGATCTCATTAAAAATATGGGGATTAACGCGCATATTTTATCACACAAAACGATGGTTCTTGGCACTTCCAACATGACCCCCATGGATCAAGCTACAGGCTTTAATGTCTTTGCCAATGGAGGAATAGCGGGTAATCGTCATGGGTTTACGCAAATCAAAACAATTGATGGTCGTGTTGTGTGGGATTTCGAACATAACGGAAAAAAACTACACCGAGTTCTGAGTGAACAATCAGCAGCTTATATGAATCAAATGATGGTGGGTGTCACAACACGAGGATCTGGTAAGCGTGCTGCGTTGCCCATGACTCTTGTCGCTGGGAAAACTGGAACATCACAATCTTATCGTGATGCTTGGTTTGTTGGCTTTACGGGAAATTATACGGGAGCGGTATGGATGGGAAATGATAATTTTTCACCGATGAATCGTGCTTTTGGGGGTGGCGTTCCTGCCATGATATGGCATCGTATCATGCTTGCTGCGCATCAAAATATTATGCTCAAACAGCTCTATGGTGTTAAAGATTCTCTCCTTCCTTATCAGCCTCCAGTACTTTCTTCCCGTGTAGATTCTGAAGTTCCTTCCCCAATACCCTCTACGCTTTCTCCTGAAACATTAAATATCGTGCGATTGATTAACAAAGATCTGAAAAAACCATCTGCAATTTCTTTGAAGATGAAAACAACTGGAGATTCAACATTTTGAATTCAAGATATTCACTGATGTTTTTTAATATCACCATTTTCTTTTTTATCTTCGCTTTTTCCATTTTATGTGGAACACTGAGTGTCGATTATGTGCTCAATTCCTTTCCTCATTTTGGACTCTTTAGAATTGGAAAATGGAGTGCTTATCCCCAAATGGGAACCGCCAATATGGATCCTTATACCCGCGCCCGCACCGCTAAACAAGGCATTGTTTCACTCGGACGAACTGAAGGTATTCAATTCCAGATTTGGCAAGATAACCAAGGGCGTCCACTTCATCATCACTGTCATTATTTACTCAAAGGCACCATCCCTGAAACCCGTCTTTTTACCCTTTATACAGCTGACAAATCCCTAAAACCCTATACTTCATCCAAAGAAATACCTTTTGAACTCCACACGAACGCTATTATTTATGAGCATGATGGCTCATTGCGCATTAATATTTCACCCACACCGCAAACCGGCAATTGGCTTGCAACAGTTAGTCAAAAAGAATTCGGGCTTATTCTTACCTTATACGATACCTCAATCATCTCTGCAACGGCATTACAAAAGCTTACAATGCCATCAATAGAACAAATTCCATCAGGACAAATAAATTGTGACTAGATTTATTCATACCGCACTTCTTGCAATCATTGGCGCTATTATCGTTCATATTTGCGTTCTCTTTCTGATCCCCTATTGGGCACAAGATAATATATGGACAGCACTAAAAAAATCTGGAACCTCTTATCAATTTGTCGATTTTACGCCCAATAATCCTATTCAGCAATCTGCTGATCCACTCTTTCTTCTTAAAGTCTGCAGATTTAATCTTGAAAATGGACCTGTTCATTTAAAAGCTTTGAAAACACAACAATTTTGGTCACTAGCAGCCTACACACACGACGGAATTATTTTCTATAGCCTTAATGACCGAACAGCCCCTGATGCGACACTTGATCTTATCATTGGAAAACCAATACAAATCATAGAACTCAAAAAATCAAAACCTAAAAAAAATGCCAATTCAGTTTTGGTTGCTAAAAATTTGAATGAAGGGTTTGTTATTTTACGTATTTTTGTCCCTTCTTCCCTTGCAAAAAAAGAAAGTGAAGCTTTTCTTTCATCTGCAACCTGCCGCATATTTTATGAATAAAAACGGACTAACCTCTCATTTGTACAACACCTTCCTTTCTATAAAATACATAAAGCCTATCAAAATGGTTATCTTTTTTCTCTATTAATCAAATATTCGAATTCAGATTTATCTGATTGTAGATCCCTAAATTTTTTATTGAGGTAGAATGAAATCTCTATTGCACATCATCATATCCTATTTGAGACGCATTATCTGACAGAAAAAACTCCCCGCCATTAGAAGAGAAAAATCAAGAGTAAAGTTCTAAAAATATATGCTGCTAACAACCGTAGAACTTGTTATTTGAGTTTATTTCTTTTTATTTACAAACATTCCCATAAAATTCGCATCAATGACATGATAAATTATAGAAGAAATACTGATCACTTTCAATGAAGTGCTAAAATAACCGCTGGAAACTTATAAGACATTACACATCCTTGACCTCAAAAATAAGTGCTTTATTTTTGGTTTATGAGCAGAAGCTTTTTGTAAGATAGCACTCTGAAAAAACTTGGCTTATAGTTTACAATCGAGGGGAAAAACTTCATGAAGAAGAGATATGTTCGGTTCGTTTCAAGAGCAGCAGTATGGTCCCCTCGATTTGGTGGATTGTCGTTCTTTATTTTATTATTTTCAGTCATTTTACAACGTTTTTCCGTCATTAACGTAACTGACTTCATAATTTTGATCGGAATCTCTACTGGCTGTGTAATTATTTCTCTTTTTCTGGCTATTAAAGCACTTCATAGTTTGTGGGTCTATGGTGCTCTAGGGGGAATGAAAGCTTTAAAAGGGATCATTTATTCGTTGATAACAGCCACACCATTGATGCTCTTTTTTGGACTTTGGTTTACCTTACCGGCTCTTTACGACGTTTCTACCGATACACAAAGACCACCGGCTTTTTTTCGCACAATACGTCCCAGCGATGCTTTACCACTCAAAAGTGTTTTGACTGAACAAGCAGCAATACAGATGTCACAATGGCCAGAAATATCGGGGCGCCGTTATGATGGCTCACCTGACCGTATTCGCGAATCCGTTCTTAATGTTTTAGCAGCCTATGATTGGCCTGTTGTGGCTCAACGAGAGTTTAAAGGTGAAGAAAATGCGCTTTATATTGAAACAATGGCAAAAACTTTTTACCTTGGTTTTATTTCAGACATTGTGATACGCTTAACCAATGAAGGGGATACAACTTTTGTTGATATGCGTTCTGCTTCTCGTTATTTGCTAAGAGATTTGGGAACGAATGCTGCTTTTATTATCGATTTTATGGATGCCCTTGATACAGAAATCGCCTCACTTCCTCTCTCACAAGACGATGAATAACAATCTAAGAGAAATAAGGCATTTTATTTCATAAAAGTTGCCTATTTTTCAATAAATCATGATACATAAGCAAACAATCACTTTTCAAAAACTATAAATTGATAATCCTTATACAAAAGATAATAATCTCAAAACAACCCATGCTTGAAATAATGAAAAAGATTAAAAAAATAGGAAATAAAAAACAGAAATATTGATAATAATATTAAAGTCTCTGTCTAACTGTAATCAGTAAATATTTTTTAAAGTTTAATATTATATAAAAATAATAACTTATTTTTTATAAATAACTCTACAAATAACACCTTATAATTATATTTTTAAAATAATATAACAACTTGATTTTATATTATTTTAAAATTCCCATATATTCAATTAATAAATTTGCAGCATAATATAATATAAAAAACCTAATTGTTGTTAATATTGTCCTTTTTATACTCCAGTTCTTACCTTTAAATCTATTGTAAAAAAACATGCAAAGTCCAAATCCAATTGCTGTCATTAAGGAGCTAGTAAAAGTATGCATAACAAAAAATCCAGACTGAAATTTCATCTACTTTATGAATGATTTAAGAGAGAGAGCAATAGAGTATAATTCAAATAATAAACTTAACTTAATTAAATATAATTTTATATATAAACAATCTTTATAAAATTCCCATATATTTAACTAATAAAATTCCAAAATAATATAATATAAAAAACATAATTGTTGATAATATTTTCCTTTTTATACTCCAGTTCTTACCTTTAGATCTATTGTAAAAAAAAATTGAAAATCCATATATAAACGTTACCAATAAGGCGCCAGTAAAATTATTCATAACAAAAAAATCCAAAATAAAATATCTATTGTCTTAAACAAAAATATCCCTGAAATCAGTTTAGCCATAGCTTTAAAGTATGTTTACGATATCACTGATCTCAGAAATATCTTTATCGTTATTTTCTAAATAAATTAGAAACAGTGTTCTTCCACTTTACGGATGGCATTGATTGTACTTATCTATCAAACCGATAGGCAGCTCCTAATAATCCGCCTCCTACTACTCTAGGTAGACCAGCTACTGCACCCAGCCCCTCCTCCTAATAAAGGGCTCCCACGAGACCGCCTGTGCCTACTGTTTGAGCATAAGAGCCTGCGCTACAACCATCTTATTCTGGAAAAAGCCAACTTTTGGGATGTGAGTTACTACTTTAATCATCTGATGATGCATGCTATTTAGCAAAAAAATCAAATATAATTTGTAAAATGTATAAATTATGATAAATAATAAAATGCTGATAATAACGTAATTCTATATTATTTTAAAATTCCCGTATATTCAATTAATAAATTTGCAGCATAATATAGTATAAAAAACCTAATTGTTGATAATATTTCCATTTTTATACTCCAGTTCTTACCTTTAAATCTATTGTAAGAAAACATTAAAAATCCATATATAAACGTTGCCAATAAAGAGCCAGTAAAAGTATGCATAAAAAAAATCCAGACTGAAATTTCAACTACTTTATGAATGATTTAAGAGAGAGCAATAGATTATAATTCAAATAATTATAATTTTATATATAAGCAATCTTTATAAAATTCCCATATATTTAACTAATGAATTTCCAGCATAATATAATATAAAAAACATAATTGTTGATAATATTGTCCTTTTTATACTCCAGTTCTTACCTTTAAATCTATTGTAAAAAAACATGCAAAATCCAAATCCAATTGCTGTTACTAAGGAGCCAGTAAAAGTATTCATAACAAAAAATCCAAAATAAAATATCTATTATTACACACAAAAATATCCCTGAAATCAGTTTAGCCGTAGCTTTAAAGTATGTTTACAATATCACTGATCTCAGAAATATCTTACTAGCTATTTTCTAAATAAATTAGAAACAGTGTCCCTCCACTTTACGGATGACATTGATTGTACTTATCTATAAAACCACTAATAGCTCCTCCTAATCCGCCTGCTACTGCTGTTTCCGGACCACCTAATAAACCAATTAATGCTCCTGCGCCTCCCTTTATGGCCGCTGTTTCGACATAATCGCTTACTTCACAACTTGGATTCGGATGGCATTCATTGTACTTATCTATAAAACCGTCAGCCGCTCCTCCTAATCCGCCTATTGCTGCTCCTTCCGGACCAAATAATGCACCAGATGCTAGTCCTATGCCTCCGTGTATGGCAGCTGCTTCAACATAATCGCTTGTTTCACAACTTGGTGCCGTATAGCATGCATTGTATTTATCTACCACAGCGTCACCAGCTCCTGCTAGTCCACCTCCTATTGCTCCATTGACAAAGCCAGAACCGACACCTCCCGGTCCAGAAAAAAGACCTCCAACGGCACCAGCAATACCTCCTATTAATTCTCCTACGATGCCACCTGCACCTGCTGCTTGGGCATGAGCGCCTGCGCTACAATCATCTTCTTCTGGAAAAAGCCAACTTTTTGGATGTGAGTTACTACTTGAATCACCAGCTCCTCCTATTCCGCCGCTTACTGCTCCACCGAGTAAGCCAGCAACTGCACCTCCTGGTCCAGCAATAGAACCTCCAGCTGCACCAGCACCACCTCCTAATATTGCTCCTACAATGCCACCTGTACCTGCTGCTTGGGCATAAGCGTCTGTACTATAATCATCTTCTGGAAAAAGCCAACTTTTTGGATGTGAGTTACTACTTGAATCATTTGATGAGCTTGAACTACCCATTTAAATCCTCCTTTTATTATTAAAAATAACTGTATCACAACGATACAGTGGGAATTTCATTATTGTTCATTTTAGCAAATGTAAAATATAATTTGTATAAATAACAATAAAAATACTGTATAAATAAAATATACATTTTGTTTGTATTGCATACATACAAAATGTATATTTTGTATAAATATAATACTATTTACAATACTGTTTAAATATGCGACATCCATCGCTCTTTCTCTTAAACAAAATCATAAATTCAAATGAGTCATTCACAAGAAAAACCTGTATCATTCTCTTGGTTTACAAGAACAACAAAGAAATATATTTATTATGTCATCGAACTCAGTTGCGTTGCTGTTGTTTTGCGCTTACTTGGCTTGGTGAATCCTTTTATTTTTCAAGCGATTATCGACCGTATTCTCCCTTTTCAACGTATTGAAAGTCTCTATGCTATCGTTGTCTTGATGGTTGCTATTATGCTGTTTAGCACGGCTCTTAGCAGTCTATCAGGCTACTTAGGTGCTTATTTAGCCAATCGGCTTACATTAGAATTTGGGCGGCGCATTTACAGCCATCTGTTAAGTCTTTCCTTGCCCACTTTACGCCGTTGGCAAGTAGGAGAATTGTTTTCACGTATTGGAGAAGTTGATACAATTCGCGGTTTTTTAACAGGAACCATCGCCACAACTGTGCTAAATGTTCTCTTTGCCATTATTTATATTGTTGCACTCTTTTCCATTAGTCCGAAACTGACCTTCATTGTCCTTATCATTTTACCTTTACAAATGGGTTCTTTAGCGTTGGTCGGTCCCTTCTTGCGCCGCCAATTACGCCGTTCTTTCACTCTGCAAGCTGTCCATAAATCGCGCCTTATTGAAAGTTTTACCAATCTTGAAGCCATTAAAGCACATGTAAAAGAATCTGCTCATACGATACGCATGCAAGAAACTTTAGCTCGTAGTTTAGATCAAAGCCTTACAACCAGTAAATTGCATCTTCTCAATGGAGCCATGAGCCATATTTTTGGTGATCTTTTCACTATTTTTATTATCTTTTTTGGTGCTCAGGCAGTTCTTCAAAACCAGATTACGCTAGGGCAACTTATTGCCTTTCATCTCCTCGCTGGAAATGTTTCTGGTCCTATCTTAAGCCTTGCATCCCTATGGGAAGAATGGCAGCATTTGAAAATCTCTCGTCTTCGTTTGGGCGATATTCTTAACTCCCCTTCAGAATGGGAAGAAGAAAAGCCGCCTCTTCAACTCAGCGCTCCTCCTCATCTTGAAGCCAACGATCTCTGTTTTTCTTATGGAGATAAATCCATTATCAATCATCTTGATGTCTGTTTACAACCTGGGCAACCAATTATGTTACTTGGTCCTTCAGGGTGCGGAAAAACAACCTTGGCGAAGCTCCTTTGTGGACTCTACCCCCCAACAAGCGGGAAGATATTGATTAACGCCCAACCTTTACAGAATTTTGATGTCCGTAGCGTGCGTGAAACAATCGCGTACTTTCCTCAAAATCCTTGCCTTTTTTCCGGAACCATTCTTGAGAATATGCTTCTTGCTAAACCAGATGCCACTAAAGATGAAATTGACGCTGCACTATATGTTAGTGCTTGCCATGATTTGATTGCTCAGTTGCCTCTAGGACTCCATACTCAAGTAGGAGAGCAAGGTGGTTTTTTATCGGGTGGTCAGCGCCAACGCTTGGCTTTGGCTTGTTTCTTTCTGATAAACCCAAGCCTGCTTATTTTAGATGAACCTACTTCCGCATTGGATGACACTGTCAGTGCACAAATTGTTGAGCATTTATATAAACTTTCACAAGATCGTATTGTTCTTGTTATTACCCACAAAAGTGACCTCTTTCCTCAGCATGCAAACGTCTTAAACTTTACTGATTTGGAGGCAAAAAATGGCAGATAAAGCTCCCTATTTGCGCCCTTTGTCACCAACGCTTCATATGGTTGTTGCTGTTTTGGTCACCTTATTTCTCTTTATTGTGATCGGCAGCTTTATCGCAAAAACAGAGATTGTTGCACGGGGGCAAGGAAGTGTTATTCCCACCGCTTACGTTCAGCTGGTCCAAGCGCAAAATACAGGACGCATTGAGAAAATCCTTGTAAAAGAAGGGCAATTTGTTCATCAAGGGGATCTCCTTATTCAATTAGATCCCCGTGAAGCCCTCAATGAGTGCGCACGTGTTCAAGCAGATATCGCGCAACAAACCCTTCAAGCACAAATCGCAACAGCTATTTTAACAGCTTTGCATGAAAGTGATCCTTTGGATAAAGATTTTGTGACCAAAGGACTTGCCTATCTGCCAGTTCCTCCTTCTGGCAACACGACTGCAAGAATAGAAGGGGAAAAACTCATTAGCGCTGCCCTTCAATCTCTCCAAGATAAATTAAGAGCGCTAAAAGCACAAGCGGACCGCGTCGAGCGCAGCGGTGCAACACAACATGCGCAATTAGATAGGTTGGAAGATGATCGTCAATTAAGCCAAGGAAAATTAAAGGCTGCAAAAAGCCTAATGGAAACAAAAGTCATCAGCCAAGCGGTTTATTTAGAGCGTTTACATGATTTTAAAAATGTCGAGCATGAAATTTTAACCAATCAAAGACGTTTGGAAGAAAATGCCGCCGAAATCAATACCCTTCGCCAACAACGGAAAAGTCTCATTTCCGATGAAATCGCCCGCTATCGCCAACTTTCGCGTGAAACAGAACTGAATCTTCAAGGATTAAAAGCAAAGCTTGATAGCACTCAATACCATCTTGACCACTTATCACTCTATGCGCCTGTTGATGGACGTATCGATGATTTAAGTATCCATACTTTGGGCGGCTTTGTAGAAGCTGGTAAAACGCTTATGCGTATTGTCCCTGATGCAGGTGGTCTCATTGTTGAAGCGTTTTTTGATAATCGAGATATTGGTTTTTTAGAAAAGGGTCAACGTGCTTACATCAAGTTTTCTGCCTTTCCACCTGAACGTTTCGGTGTTATCCACGGTACAGTCGTTAATGTAGGCGCTACAGCGCGCTATAATAAAGAAATTAATGGTGTCTATGCTGTTTTAATAAAAATTGACCAAGATCACATCACTTTGAATAACAAACATCTTAAATTTATCCCTGGCATGACTGTGGCAACGGATGTCATTACCTCAAAACGGCGTCTCATTTCTTATTTCTTTGAACCTATCACCAAAGTTTTAGAACAATCTCTAAAGGAAAGATAATGTCTGTAAATGAAAATTCATCACCATCATTCATAGACCCTCTTACAGCGTTAGGAGCTATGGTTGTTTTAATGCTTACATCTCCCTTATACCGCCGCTGGCGAATCTGGGATATCGAACGAAATTTAGGACCAGCTTTACAGACTGGGCAATACAAGCTCTATAAAAATGAACGTGGAGAATTTTGTGCCTTTATCACTTGGGCTTTTTTAGATGAGAAAAATCATCAATCTATGCTTGATAAGGGAGAATTTTTACCTGATGCCAATTGGCAGAATGGAAAATACGTATGGTTTATTGATTGTGTAGCACCCTATGGCCATACTGCTCATATTGTACGCGATATGCAACGAAATATATTTCCTGATCAGCGTTATTGTTATGCTGTACGACGTAATGAAGATGGTGGAATGCGAAAAATTGCACGCTGGTGTTGCTGTAGAGCGCAAAATCCAGCCAAATAGTTTTTCTAAAGCAAGTGCGCATCAATCATTTACCCCTCGTCTTATAGAAAAGAATCTTTTAAAAGAGCTCTTTAAGCGATAGCTATAGCAAGAGAACCTTACCATATTTAGAGCTAACCCGCTACAAATAGGTGTTTTTCAGCTTACAAAACTTGCTATGAATAGCAACAGACGGTTAAGGGGATTGATCCACTCTCAAGCTGAAATTTGATTAACTAATTTCACTAGAATTGGCTGGGGTACCTGGATTCGAACCAGGGAATGCCGGTACCAAAAACCGGTGCCTTACCGCTTGGCTATACCCCAAAAAAACACGCTTTATAGCGACTCTTGCACCTTATAGCGATTCCTGTGATTGGACGCAATATCTGAAAATCAAAGACTTTACTTTTTTATCATAAATTTCTGAGTTTTGTATGGCATTGCCATCGATACAAATTCGTAGCAGAAACTGATATACAGTTGTGATTTTAATATAAGTAGGAACCATTTATCCATCAATTATTTTACTCTTTGTATTGATTTTCTAGGAACAGAAAATGAAAATCTTGCAGTTTACTCATGTATCTAATAAATTTGCATATGATTTACTTTTCTTGATATATTAAAATCTCATCTTGCTCAATTTAAGAAAAAAGCTGTCACCACATTGGCAACCGGTAAGTGTGTGATAGTGCTGCTGTGCTCTTGCATTAAGCATAAAGATGGTAATGTCCACTAATTTTTACATTATATTATTCATGGGTAGCACCATAAAATGAAATCAAGCACATTGAAAAATATTTCCTAAAAATAACACTTAATATTCTGTTGAAAACATTATGATACACCAATAAACTGGAAAAGTTTTGCAAAAATTAAAAACATTTTAATTTTATATGGTATTTGAAAAAATAGAGATACCAAAACAAGGAATAATCGCTATTTCCATTTACTTTTTATTCAAAAGATAATGATATTTATTACCCACTCATAGATGTAAAAAAATCTTCAGAAGCAATCTTTATGTAGACCAATACCCTTTTTGATTGATGAATATACACTTCCTAAAAGCTTCTTTTACAAAAAGACAGACATTAAAACTAATTTCATACAAACTAGGTATTCAACATTTGCTTTTAAATGCGGTAAATGGCAAATTAGGCTTATGAAATAAGCTTAACAATTAGAATCGAGGAGATTTTTAAATGGCTTTTGAATTGCCCCCATTGCCTTATGATTACGATGCCCTTTCGCCTTATATGTCACGCGAAACGCTTGAATATCATCATGATAAGCATCACCTCGCTTATCTTACCAACACCAATAATTTTGTGAAAGAGTTAGGCTTAGAAAATGAAAGCCTTGAAGATATTGTTAAAAAAAGTTTTGGAAAAAATATTGGTTTGTTTAATAATGCAGCGCAGTATTACAATCATAACCACTTTTGGCTTTGGATGAAAAAAAATGGTGGTGGCCAAAAACTTCCTGAAAAGTTAGCAAAAGCTATTGACGCTGATCTAGGTGGTTACGACAAATTCCGCGCTGATTTTATTGCTGCTGCTAGTGCCCAATTTGGTTCTGGATGGGCGTGGGTTGCTGTTAAAGATGGCAAGCTTGAAATTATGAAAACGCCTAATGGTGAAAATCCCTTAGTGCACAACGCTTGCCCTATTTTGGGTGTTGATGTGTGGGAACATTCCTATTACATTGATTACCGCAATGCTCGACCGAAGTACCTCGAATCCTTTGTAGACCATTTAATTAATTGGGACTATGTTTTGAAACTTTATGAAGAATGTGAATTTTAAACTGTCTCAATAATTTTTTAGTGTATGAAAGTCTCTATAATCCAATAAATTATCGGAGACTTTCATACAGAGATATTATGGATTAGCAAAAGTCTTTTCCTGCTATCTTTAGAATATATGCATAGATATAGGCAACTTCTTCTAGCTTTGAAAAACGTCCAGCTGCACCAGCGTGCCCTGAATCCATATTAATACGTAATAAAACTGCATTATCGTCTGTTTTTAGGTCTCGTAATTTTGCCACCCATTTTGCAGGCTCCCAGTAAGTTACACGAGGATCTGTTAATCCTGCCATCACAAGTATAGGGGGATAGTTTTGAGCTTTGACATTATCGTAAGGGGAATAGGAAGCAATAAGCTTATAATCTTCTTCTGATTCAAGAGGATTCCCCCATTCGGCCCATTCTGGAGGTGTGAGTGGCAATGAAGCATCTAACATTGTCGCTAAAACATCAACAAAAGGCACATTCGCTACGATCCCAGCAAAATCCTGTGGAGCTATATTGGCAATAGCTCCCATCAACATCCCCCCTGCTGAACCACCATGAGCAATCAGCCGGTCGTGAGAAGTAAATTTATTGTTTACAAGATAACGCCCACAAGCAATAAAATCTGTAAATGTATTGTGCTTAAAGAGATGTTTTCCTTTCTCATACCATTCTACTCCCTTTTCTTTTCCTCCGCGAATATGAGCAATGGCATAAATAAAACCTCTGTTCACTAGAGAAAGTACATTACTATTGAAACTGGCAGGAATAGAAATCCCATAAGCACCATAGCCGTAAAGCAGACAAGGCGCACCACCATCAAGGGGAGTGTTTTTGTGGTAAAAAAGTGAAATAGGAATCTTCTCACCATCGTCTGCTATTGCTGTAATACGTCGTGTTACATATGCATCTTTATTATGCCCAGAGGGAATTATTTGCGTTTTTAAAAGCATTCGTTTACAATTTTTCATCTCATAATCAAACACTTGATCAGGTGTTGTCATAGACGAATAGGAAAAACGAATAGTTGGACTGTTATATTCAGCAACTCCTTGCAGACCTAAAGAATAAGCCTCTTCAGTAAAAGCGATGGAATTAACTTGTTTAGTGGTACGTTCCATTACTTTTATACGTGGAAGCCCCTCAAAACGTTCGATCCAGACAAGAAAATCTTGATAAGCATCGTGGGATAATATTAGGCACCCAAGCTGATGTGGGATAAACTCAGACCAATTTTCTGATTGTGGAGATGTATATGGCGCTACCATAATTTTGAAATCTTTTGCATTATCTAAATTGGTTAGAATATAAAAGACATCACCACCCTCTGTAAGTGAATATTCAATACCTTTTTGTCGTTTCCGTACACATTGGGGAACAGTAAAAGGCGCCTCAGCAGGAATTAACCAGATCTCGGATGTTTCATGATCATGAATATTAATATAAATAACATCATTAAGCTTAGAACCGCTTACATCTAAGAAAAAACCTGGATTGTCTTCACGAAAAATAAGCTTATCTTGTGATTGATCTGTGTTTAATTGGTGATAATAGAGCTCTGAAGGTCGGTGGTTTTTATCCATCTTAGTATAGAAAAAACCTTCAGACCTAGCATCCCATACAATTTGACCAGATGTATCAGTAATTGTGTCCGTACAGTCAGACAATGTCTCAAAATTACGAATTTTAGCTGTATAGAACTCTGATCCTTTGTCATCATAGGTCCATACCACATGTGTATGGTCAGGAGATTCTTGAACTGAACCAAATTTAAAATATTCTTTGCCTTCTGCCAAGACATCACCATTAAGGTACACGTTTTTTTCTCCGCCATTCCTTGGTGTCCGAAAATAATGTGGTTGTTGGCCTCCGGTAACATAAGAGAATCCGTAAGCAAAAGGACCATGTTTTATAGGAACAGAACTATCATTCTCTTGGATCCTGTTTTTCATTTCGGTAAAAAGCAAATCTCGTAATGGTTTTGTATCAGCCATTTGAGCTGATTGATAAGCATTTTCTTTTTCAAGATAATGTCGAATATTGGGATCAAGACAGTTAGGATCTTTAAAAACATCTTGCCAGTTAGACGCACGTAGCCAATGATAGGGATCATCACGAAAAATACCATGATATATTTCCTTATGAGTGATTCTAGATGCTTTGGGAGGAATTGCAAAAGTGCGAGTCATACACAATCCTATATTAAAATATGTTAATAGCTTCGTTTATATGTTAGAATCACAATGATTGATGCAAGTGTAAAAATCTATAAGTTCTATTCACTTGCAAAAATAGCACCATGATAATTTTTAAAACTAATACCTTTCTGTTCATTACATATCACAGCTATTGTTTTCTAGGGATATAACACCACTTTTATAATGAAAGTGACTGGTAAAACAATTAAACTATTAGAAAAAGAATTGATTTTTTTTGAAACAGTATAATCGCATAATTTTACAGAGAGGAATAAATATATCTAAAATATTATTATTACTGTATAAAAAATAAAAATATCCTATCTCCTTTTAATGAGTAGTTTTATATTAAAAATAATACTATTATGTCATTTTTATAATATATCATGTTTTTTATTATTAAATTTTATAAATATAAACAATAAAAACAAATTTAAAACTTATTAAAAATAAACTTACTAAAATATAATTATTCAAAATAAAATATAATAATTTATATATTATATTTTTATAATTAGTAATTTTATTTTTACGTTCTCAAAAAAATAAATAAATTTTATCATATATTTTTTTATATTTGTGATGTATTATATATTATGTATGATATGTTATAGGATAAAAATATATTTTAGCATGTAATAATTTCGTTTTTCTTATTATATATTATGACAAAAAATGGGTATTTATTTGATTTTTTTGTGTTTTGGCAATTTTATAGAATAATTGAATTGACAAAAAAGATTTTTGTACAATATGAAACTCATGTGCATGAGATCTTTATATCATGAGTATATGCACTATATCTCGATTTTGAATTACTCAATTTTAAATTAAAGGAAACAAGAATGGAACATCGTGCAGTCTTAGAGACTGAAAGCAATTTAGTTATTACATTGGTTGCTGATATTGTTGCTGCCTACGTGAGTAATAATTCTATTCGACCGACTGAAGTGCCAAGTTTAATTGCTGATGTCCATGCTGCTTTTCGTAAAGCAGGGAATCTAGAGTTAACAGAAGTCGAAGTTGAAAAACAAAGGCCTGCCGTTAATCCGAAGCGTTCAGTATTTCCTGATTATCTCATTTGCCTTGAAGATGGAAAGAAGTTTAAATCTCTAAAGCGTCATCTCATGACACATTATGGAATGTTGCCAGAAGAATATCGTGAAAAATGGCAGTTAGATAGTTCTTATCCTATGGTGGCGCCTAATTATGCAAAAACACGATCGGCTTTGGCCAAAGAAATGGGGCTTGGACGCAAAAGCAAACGGAAAAAAACTAAATAATCTTATTTTGCGAAAAAATGGTTTCGTGTATAAAGTTGATTTTAGTATACATGTTTTGTGTGAAGCTTTTGTATATATAGCAATTTCTACCAAGGGGATTACATATAGCTTTCGTTACGAATCCGTTTAATCATTGATTTCAAACCATTTGATCGTTGTGGTGTAAGATTTTCATTTAAACCAAGTTTTTCAAAGAGCTCTTGAGCATCAGAATTGCGAATTTCAGAAGCTTTTTTGCCTGAATAAAAAGCAAGAAGTATGTAAATGAGTCCACGCACAATATGAGCATCGGAATCACCTTGAAACGTCAATATTGGATCTTTTGAGTTATTACGTGAAGATAAAAGCCACACTTGGCTAACACAACCAGGAACTTTGTGAGCATCATTTCGAGCGCTTTCTGGAAAAGGTGGCAATTCATAGCCAAGCTCGATGACATAACGATAACGATCTTCCCAATTATCCAAAAGCGAAAAGTTCTCTATAATATTACCGATTGTTTCCGCCATTATTTTAGTCCTGTTTCGTTTGAATAATCATTCTTGAATACACTTATAAAAAATAAATATTTATTCTTCCTAACATAAATAACACGAAGAACGTTAAAAATCCTTATTTCAAGATAACATTGCATGGTTTTGTAAGAACTCTTGTATTTCGATTTTGTAAGAAACATTAGGGGAAGTCTCTGATATCATTTTTTTTCCTAATATGTTCCCTAAATATTCATAAGCAGCTCTTGCACCGTAATATGCGCGCTCGCCAAGTGAACTTAAAAAGGATTTTCCTAATTTGCAGGTTTTTATATTACGGTCACAAAATGCGCCTAAGTCATTTAAGGCTTCCTTAAAAGCAATAATCACATCGCTCGTTGTTGTCTCATTATTTTGGGGGCTAGAAGAATGGTTACTGCTTGGATCTGCTACAAAAAATGAAATAATGACAAAAATAAAAAATAAAAAAAATGATAATTTGATTAAAAAACGTATCATGGACAATCAATGTACCGCAGTGGTAAATACAATAAAAGGAGCATTTTATACACTGTTGCTTTATAAACAATTTATAAAATGTGTTTTTTATAAAATTGAGTATTCATGTATTGGATCTATATCATTGGCTTTTTTATAAATATGGCACAATTCCGCTGTATAAAATGGGATACATTGTCTATTCAGTAAAAAATAACATCAAAATTATACACTTACAAGCTGATCATGTTAATGAACATACTATGATAAAAAATGAGAAAGATAATCATGTTGTGTACATAATTATTTTAAATAATAGTCCACCATCTTAGCTTAGTTGAAAAGGCTAAAAAGAGTAAACTCTGTTATTCTGACTCTAGTGTCGATAAAATATTTATATTATCTATAAAATTTTTACTGAAATGTTATGAAAATGGTCAACCTGTCGATAAAAACATCAAAAAACAATTGCATCTCTTATGATTACATCTCAAGCCAGTTTTTTCTATAACATTGTAAACATCAATTTAATTAATACTTATGAAAATTATTTAATAGAAGGAATTTATACCAAAATATAATAATATTAAGAGATAATTATTATTATCAAACCGTTTATGGATAAGTAACCATCTATATGTAAATTATAAAGAATAGATAATGATTGTCATCTTTTTAGCGTTATAGGCAAATATTTTCAATTTTATTTTAAATAATAGGCAAACATATGCCCCAAAATGAAGAATAACGTGGCATTATTGTTTAGATAATTATATGTGATAATGTAGTTTGCAAACACCAAAATGATCTTGAATGCTAATCATTTGGTGTTCTCTTTATACACATTAAAGATTTGTATAAAATAAAATGAATAAACGTTGATAAGAACTCTTGTTGATTTATCAACTTATAAATTGATATAATGAAGCTGCTCATTCTAGGAGTTTGAAAGGAAAAATCAATAATGTCAATGCACTTCTCTCTGGCTGGAAGTAAAAACTGATTCATATTCGTTTCCTAATTTATATTTGTTTCTTTGTAAAAAATAAACGCAACTGAAAATAAAAGTAATGGCAACAAAACGAAAGACCTACCGAAAAAAAACTGTAAAACACCGTAAATACTATAGTAGTATTGTTATAACACTTCTTCTTATAATTTTTCATTTTATTTTTTGGAGTGCAAAAACTATTTATTTCTATACACGAAAAAATACTTTATTTTTTGTTGGATCTTTTCTTTTTAGCATTAGTTTTTTATTTATTTCATTTAATGCTTTATTTTCGCAAATGACAACGCATCAAAATATTTTAACTCAAATGAAATTTTCCTCTGTTCAAAGTATAGGTAAGAGCTCTACTTTATCGGAAAAAGAAGAAAAATCACAAAAACTCTCCCGTGTAACTTCTGTACATTCTCAAAGTCATAAGTACACAAATTCACCTTTACCCTCTCAATCAGCAAGCATGCTGGAAAAGCAAAAAGAACTAGCAAAATTAGGACTTTATGATGGACCATTAGATGGACTGGAAGGACCTAAAACACGCCGAGCCATCACTTTATGGAAACAGCAAACTGCTCAGAGAATGCAAAAGAATGTTCTATTTAATCCCGCAGCAGATGAAATCGCGATATTAATTAAGCAAAGCGAAATAGAAACAAACAATACAAAAAATATGACACACTTAAAAGAAGCTATTTTAGAGCCTTCTGTTGAAGATATTATACAAGTGCAAAAAGCTTTACATATTTTTGGGAATGAGGAGGTTATTGTCACAGGAATAGAAGATCAAAAGACGATAGAAGCCTTAAAACAGTTTCAAAAAATATTTGATCTTCCTGTAACAGGTAAAATTAATCACACAATTTTAATGAAAATGCGTGAAATTGGTTTATTAAATTGAAGCTAATCATAATAATCTCTTAATTTATAATGATAATTCATCTTTCGTTTGTTTAATGCTCCCCTCAAACATTCCTTCATCTCAAGCCCTCTTATTTTCAATCAATCAGAATGGTTTTCTTACACATTACATATTGAGCCGTATAATTTGCTTCAAAAAAACCACAACCGATTGCAGAAAAAAGAATATTGCAAAATAGCAAACGCGCTTGTTCTAGCATTTTTATTGCCTCTGATGATAAAAGGACACGAAATTTTTGTAGTATCACGTAAACCTTTCATATTATCGAACCACGAATTGTCCATATATTATCGTCAATTTGATCTTTATAAATATGATGCAAAGAATTTGTGCAAACACCTGTAAGGATAAGTAGACGTAAAGCTAATTGTGTTATGGTTGTTGTTTTGCAAAGTGTCTGATAAAAAACCGGCACTTCTCTCTAATCTATTGCTGGAAAGTTATGTGTTTTATGACATTGTCTTCTTAAGAGAGCGTGTGCGTTTAGTATTGTCTATAAATCAACATCCAAACTTACCGCAGCAGTATGTTTGAAAAAAATGTTAAGACAGTTTAGTACTTCTCTCAGCTGTTATAGCTTTTATATGCCAAATGGAGGCAAGAATATTGCGCATCTCTGTTTGTATAATCTCTTAAAACAGGAAAACAGCCTAATTTGGGAAGAATATGAAATTTTAAGGTAAACACCATTTTTCATCTTTGCCATTTCCTTTTAATTCAGCTTTACGCCTTTCAAAGACATCTAAAGCAATATCTTTAAAATAACGGAAATTACCTATTGCCTCATGCTCTTACTTTATCACATGTCTTTTTGGTCTCACTCCCCCTCACCTAAAACAAAATGTCCCAAACGGAATATACTTGGATTGCCATTCACGGGCTTTCTTAAAAAACATCTCTAAAGCACCCAAAACCACTTTGCAACAACGCCCGTGAATAATAATAGCAGGCCCCCCCACAACAACTGCGCGACAGCGCACATCATCTTTACGCTTGTGAAGAAGCAAGCCGGCACCATTACACACTGTACCTACCTTCAATTTGTGATAGCTCTCACTTGAGACGTTTCATAAGAGGCATATCCTTGCTTTATTTTTTTTACCTACAGACGCTCATCCCGCCTGTAACATACAAAAAACATGGTTTTGATTGATTCATTATAAAAGAAGTCGAAATAAGAAGATCTTATGATATTTACAGCTTTCCTTCAATATGAGAAATAAAAAATTATCTTTATAAATCAATAGATTGTGTAACTTTGATATTCCTTTATAAATGTAAAGATGGGAGTGCATAATGGAGTTTATAAATTTTGGGAAGATTTTTATAAACTTATGGGGAGTTTTACATAATCCCCATTCCACGAATATCAATGTGAAATGGGGCATCACTGAGAAATGTCTATCTCAAACAGCATGATGCACAAAAAAATGCATTTGTTTGCAGCATTCTACTTTGCGTGAGGAGCTCATTCCCCTATAAAAAAGCAAACGCGTAAATTGACTGCACAATAACACGTTTCTCTCTATCAAGAGGTTCGCCAATAAAAAGTGTATTAATAATACATCTTTGTCTATCCTGTGCTTTATATTTTCTCTCATAAACCTCTAACGCGTAACACAACTTATCGTGCATTTTAGAAGCATTTTTATTCCCTTTATTAAAGAAAATAAAAGAATATATAAAAATTTATTTCAGTAATAACGATACAACAAAAAATATTAACCCATTACATCCTTTTTGCTATTGCGGCCTGAGCTGCTGCTAAACGAGCAATTGGCACTCGAAAAGGAGAACACGAAACATAATCTAGGTTATTTTCTTCGCATAAAGCAATAGAGGCAGGATCGCCTCCATGTTCACCGCAAATTCCCAATTTTATTTTTGCACGCTTTGAGCGTCCACGCTGTGCAGCAATGGTAATAAGTTCCCCTACTCCATCACGGTCAATAGACACAAAAGGATCTTGCTCTAAAAGACCTTTTTGAAAATAGGTTGCCAAAAAAGGAGCTGCATCATCACGGGAAATCCCAAAAGTAGTTTGTGTCAAATCGTTTGTTCCAAATGAAAAAAATTCAGCAGTTTCAGCAATTTCATCTGCTCGAAGCGCCGCTCTTGGAAGTTCAATCATCGTCCCAACCATATATTGAATAGTGCTTCCCTTTTCTTTCATCACTTCCTCAGCAACCTGATCAATACGCGCTTTCACAAAATCGAGTTCAGATTTAAGCGCAACCAGTGGCACCATAATTTCAAGCATAACAGGAGATCCAGATTTTTGGGCAGCTTCTGCTGCTGCTTCAAAAATCGCCCGCGCTTGCATTTCTGCAATTTCAGGATAAGTAATAGCTAAACGGCATCCTCGTAATCCAAGCATAGGATTAAATTCGTGCAACTGCTGAGTGCGTTCAGCAAGCACTTCAGCAGAAACCCCCATAGCTGTTGCAACATCAAGAATTTCTGCTTTCGTTTTAGGCAAAAATTCATGTAATGGTGGATCTAGCAAGCGGATAGTAACAGGTAAACCACACATAATTTCAAATAATTCACTAAAATCTGAACGCTGCATTGGCAAAAGCTTATCTAGTGCTTTACGACGACCACTTTCATCATGACTTAAAATCATTTCACGCATGGCAACGATACGTTCATCAGAAAAAAACATATGCTCCGTACGGCAAAGACCTATACCTTCAGCCCCAAAAGAGCGCCCCATACGGGCATCAGATGGTGTATCAGCATTAGCGCGAACTCTTATACGTCGCATCCCATCAGCCCATTCCATTAATTTTGCAAAGTCTCCGCAAAGCTGAGGCTGCAACATTGCAACTTTCCCTTTGAAAATTTCTCCACTTCCACCATCAATTGTGATAACATCACCTTTTTTTAGGCTTTCTCCTGAGGCAAACAACGTATTTGTGTTATAATCAATCCGCACACTGCCAGCACCAGAAATACATGGTTTTCCCATCCCCCGCGCAACAACAGCAGCGTGACTTGTCATACCGCCACGCGTTGTTAAAATTCCTTCTGCAGCATGCATACCATGAATATCTTCTGGGCTTGTTTCTACCCGGACCAAAATAACTTTGCGACCTTCCGCCGACACAGTTTCTGCCTCTTCTGAAGTAAAAACAATTTCACCAGTTGCGGCTCCAGGAGAAGCAGGTAAACCACGTCCTATAACAAAACGTTCTGCTTTGGGATCAAGTGTTGGATGCAAAAGTTGGTCAAGCGACTTTGCATCAATACGCATCACAGCCTCTTTACGGTTTATTAACCCCTCCTCAACCATTTCAATTGCCATCTTGAGAGCCGCACGAGCCGTGCGTTTTCCTGAACGAGTCTGAAGCATCCATAATTTACCTTTTTCAATGGTAAATTCGAGATCTTGCATATCCCGATAATGCTGCTCAAGATTCTGCGCAATCTGACATAATTTCAAAAAAGCCTCAGGCATAATTTTTTCTAACGACGGTCTATTTGAACCAGCAACAATACGCGCATTTTCTGTAATATTTTGAGGTGTTCGAATGCCCGCCACAACATCTTCCCCTTGCGCATTAACTAAAAACTCACCATAAAGTTCTTTTTTCCCTGTCGATGGATTGCGTGTAAAAGCAACGCCCGTTGCCGAATCTTCTCCCATGTTACCAAAAACCATAGCTTGCACATTAACTGCCGTTCCCCAACTTTCAGGAATGCTATGTAAACGGCGATAAGTAACTGCACGTGCTGTCATCCAACTTGAAAAAACGGCTCCAATCGCCCCCCATAACTGTTGTTCAGGATCTTGTGGAAAAGGGGTTCCTAATTTTTCTTCAACATAGGCTTTATAAGAAATAATAACATTCTTCCAATCATCTGCTGTCATTTCTGTATCAATAGTGTAACCATTGCATGCTTTTACTTCATCAAGAATCTCTTCAAAATACGAATGGTCTAGCCCCAAAACAACGTTAGAATACATTTGGATAAAACGCCGATAACTATCATAAGCAAAACGTTCATTATTGGCTTGTAAAGCAATTGCTTTTACAGTTTTATCATTCATGCCAAGGTTCAGCACTGTATCCATCATCCCTGGCATAGAAGCCCTAGCCCCTGAACGAACAGACAGCAAAAGTGGTCTTTGTTCATTCCCAAATTCACGTCCTGTTTGTTCAGCAACGTATCTTAGTGCTTGCTTAACAGATTCCTGTAGCTCTTCTGGATATGATTTGTCATGGGCATAATAAAAATTACAAACTTCTGTTGTCAGCGTAAATCCGGGTGGTACGGGCAAACCAAGATTACTCATTTCTGCCAAATTAGCCCCTTTACCTCCGAGAAGGTTACGCTCACTTGCACTTCCTTCTGCCTTTCCATCTCCAAAACTATAAACCCATTTTTTCACTGTACAAATCCTCCCATATCAGCTTCAAAACATCATTCAACCCAGGCTCACTTAAAAGCAATGATTTGATTCAAATTTGGCTCAACGATATCGCTTCATAAATGCATAATATTAATCCTTCCAAAAGAGATAATGACCAAAAGTATCACTATCCATCTTCTGGAAGATTAAGATTCAGTTTTTTAGAAAACTATCAATCACCGCAAAAAATTCTTCTACTTTCATGGCACCTTCATATTTACTACCATTAATAAAGAAAGTAGGTGTTGCTGTGACACCAAGCTCTTTACCGCGTTCAAAAGATGCATTTACTTCATCTAAAATGGACTGATTTTTCAAACACGCAGTAAAACTTTCATCTGTAAAACCAGCCATTAAGCCAATTTTCTTCAATGGTGTTAGAGCATTTTTTCCGAAAGCCCATTCATTTTGTTTTTGAAATAAAACTTCTATCAAAGGAAAATAGCGATCTTCCGGTGCACACCGTGCCAACATAAAACCTGCTGTTGCCCGAGGATCAAAAGCATATTCTCGGAAAATAAGTTTTACTTTTCCTGTTTTGATATATTTTTTACGAATTTGGGGAAGTATATCATTATAAAAATGCGCACAATGGGTACATGTCAACGAAGCATACTCAACAATGACGACTGGTGCATCCGCCTCTCCCTCAAAGCGATCCTTTACTTTACCCGATTGGAGAAGCTCTGCCATATCAACAGTTGCCACTGATTTGGGATCACGCGCTAAAGCAACTGTTACACTGTTTTGTACAATCGTTATGAAGAGAAAAATTATCCCGAAAGATAAAAAAGAACGATATTTTACCATAAATAATACTTTTCTGTTGTTATTAACGAATAGGAATCCAATGCTTTCTCATATATTAAAGAAAAATATATAAAATATCTTTCTATTTATTATTTTTTTCCAAAAAAATGCAACAGCCAAGTTGGTAAAGTGCTTGGTGCAAACTTTTATCTTCAATTCCTTCAAGCATTTTTTCCACGTATTTTTTGTCTTGTTCACTCAAAGGCGGTTTTAGAGGCAAGTGATTCATAAAAACCGACATACTCCTTTGCTCAATCTTGATGCGATCAATAGCAATATAGCCAAAAAATCCGTTAATTCTATGAAGTAATTCCTCTGTTTCATGCATCAATTTTAACGCAGCAAATCCTTCACATGCGACAACAAGTGTTGCTGGCTGAAAAACTTCATCTTGATCTGCACGACGTTTCCAAATAATTTTAAGCGGCATTGTATGTTCACTGATATCATAGCCTGCAATCTGTGGCCAATGTTCTATAAGCGCTACATTAAGCCCTGTCCGTTTGCGTAAAACTGGATCAAGTATTTTGTATACCGCCTCAGAAAGAGAATAAAAGATACGTTTTTTAAGTTGTTTTCTCATTTTTAGATCATTGTTCAAGCGCTTACTAAATTAAAATCATTTGTTTCATCTAAAAATTGTTGCCTCCTCAATTTATGAAATATCAACAAAATAAAAAGCCTTTTCTCACCAGAGCCTTGACAATAAAAGAGCAAAAAACATGAATTACAAAATAAATAATTTTTTCTTTTGCATTTTATATCTCCCTATGCTTGAAAGCAATCATGTATGAAATTTCTTCGCACCTCCTTGCTTGGTACGATCAAAATCACAGACATCTTCCATGGCGGATTACCCCCGAAAAGCAAAAACAAGGTATCCGTCCTGATCCTTATCAAGTTTGGCTTTCTGAAATCATGCTTCAACAAACAACCGTTGAAACAGTTAAGCCTTATTTTAAAAAGTTTCTAAAACTATGGCCTGATCTTTCCTCTTTAGCAAAAGCCTCCCAAGATGATATCATGAAAGCATGGGCTGGACTTGGTTATTATTCACGCGCACGTAATCTTAAAAAATGTGCGCGACAGCTTGTTGAAAACTACGCGGGACTATTTCCACAATCTGTAAAAGAATTGCGAACTCTAGCCGGTATTGGAGATTATACTGCCGCAGCCATTGCTGCGATTGCTTTTAACCACCCTGTAGCAGTGGTTGATGGTAATGTCGAACGTGTGGTAGCGCGACTTTTTGCTATCACTTCAATACTGCAAAAAGCAAAAGTTGAAATTAAAGAAAAAACACAAAAAATTACTGCTTTAAATCGTCCTGGTGACTTTGCTCAAGCAATGATGGATTTGGGAGCAACAATTTGTACTCCACGCAAACCATCTTGTTATACCTGCCCTCTTCAATGTTTATGCAAAGCAGAAAAGATGCAACAACCGGAGTCTTTTCCAGTTAAAGCCCCTAAAAAAGAACGCCCTTCAAAAACAGGTATTGCTTTTGTGGTCCTTAATAAAAAGAAACAAATTTATTTGGAAAAACGACAGACGCAAAAGCTCCTTGGTGGAATGACCCAAATTCCTAACAATATTGGCATAAACAACGAAAATGGGCTACAAAACGCACCCTTTACTGCCAATTGGCAATTCAAAGGACAAATTACGCATGTTTTTACTCACTTTTCTCTAAAACTTGATGTTTACTATACCGAAGATGTTCATGAAATGAATTGTGAAAATGGTTGGTGGTGTAACATTCAACATCTTGCCGAAGAAGCATTACCTACTGTTATGAAAAAAGCCATTTCCGTAGCACTTCCCAATTCTTTTAGATTTAAATAACCTTCCCTATTCATAAAAATGTTTTCTAATGGAGACTTTTGTATCTCTAGCGATCATTTACTAATCTGTAAAAGAAAAATTTTAAAAAATGAAATAACCAATTTTTTCTACAGACAAAAATTAAGGAGGGATAGAAACGCTTAGAAGCTTTAGATTTAAATTTCAGGATCTATCCTTTTTTCGCTTATGACGGAGCAAGTTAGCACCATCGTTATATTTACCAGCCCCCTCAACATCCCTTGGTACGTGAAACGGATTATAAGAGGTACTTTTAGTTCTTTCGTTAACAATTTTTATTCACACGCCAACCCCGTTTATGACATGCAAGAAAGTAATTTTCATCGATTCAATATGGAACAAATTTGAAATAAGAAAACTTGACGATATTCCGAGGGCAATTCGATATGAGTTGCGCTAAATTATATTTATAATCAATATATTATATTGCACTTTACAGATGTACGTATTCAAAAAAGCACTTAATTTTGAACTTCTGAATGAACCTTTTAATTCTGATATTTCATTTTTATAAGCTTATATTGAAATTTTACTGTTTTGCAACTAAAACGAGAACATAGAGTGAAAATTTCTCATTTTAATTTCTTCTAAAAGAAGCATAAAAATACTCGCTTGTCGCTTACAAGCGAGATTAGTGTGTCAATAAAAAACATCTAATAAAGGCATAAAACGCCCTTACGTCCATCTCAATCAAGATCAGGTACATTGGTGATCAATAGAATGAAGCGATCAGCTTAGTTCATAAAACACCCGTTTTTAACATTTGTGAACGTATGATCATTCTTAAATGATCTATGGACTTCAACCGTCCATTTTCCTCATAATACCAAAAGGTCCAACCATTACAACTCTGCGAATCTTGAGCCTTTCTTCCCATTGCGTGAATTGAGCCCGCTTCACCACCATGCATAATCGTACCATCAGCTCTTACAATAGCAGATACTTGCTTCTTACGATCATACAGAACTTCTCCAGGATAGAGTAAACCTGCTTCAAGCAAACTGTTGAATGCTACGCGCGGTTCTGCTTTTTTTCTATCCAAAATCGCTAGTTCTGGTTGCGCTAAAGGTTGAACCGCCGCGATTCTCTCACATGCTGCATCGATGTAATCTTGCTCGCGTTCAATTCCAACAAAATCACGCCCTAAAAGCTTGGCAACAGCACCTGTTGTTCCCGAACCAAAAAACGGATCGAGAATAACATCACCAGGTTTACTAGAAGCCATAATAATACGCGCTAATAACGCTTGCGGTTTTTGTGTTGGATGTAATTTACGCCCCGAATCATCCTTTAAACGTTCAGCTCCAGTGCAGAGAGGGAAAAGCCAATCTGAACGCATTTGTAGATCTTCATTTGCCGCTTTTAAGGCATCATAATTAAATGTGTACTTTTTATCTTTTTGATCTCGCACGGCCCAAATAAGCGTCTCATGAGCATTTTGAAAACGGCGCCCTCGAAAATTAGGCATCGGATTATTCTTGCGCCAAATAATATCATTAAGCATCCAAAAACCTAAATCTTGTAATGCCGTCCCAACCCGAAAAATATTATGGTAAGATCCGATAACCCAAAGTGTTCCGTTGGGTTTTAATACACGACGACAAGCAAGCAACCATGCACGAGTAAAAGCATCATAAGCAGCAAAACTCTCAAACTGATCCCATGCATCATCAACCGCATCAACAAGCGAATGATCTGGACGGTATAAAGCTCCATCCAATTGCAAATTATAGGGTGGATCCGCAAAAATCATATCAACAGAATGTTTTGGAAGTTTTTCTAAAACGGAAACACAATCTCCTTTAAAAATTTTATTGCGCCATGGCATTTGTGAGGGAGTACGAAGGAAATCTTTTTGAAGCTGAATAACTGTCATGAAAAACCCAACAAAATTAACTGAATTTGCCCTATAATCAACCAAAATAGTTTATAGGCCCGCATTACCAATCTATATTTACAAAATAGCGTAAACGTATCGTTAAAGTTCTACAAAATTGATAATTGTTTTTGTTTTTTTAGTAAAAAAACTTTCATATGAATGAAACCTTAATTTTCTTTTTTTCAATGTACTGTTCCCATATCTTTTATTTCGTAAAAGAATTAAGAATCATTTTCAAAGCGTATTTTTATGAAATAAGATCTTCTCAATATCGTTTTCATGAAAGTTGTCCATCTCGTAACATGTAAAGGAATATCTTATGCCTCAGATAGATCTTATTATTTTTGATTGTGACGGAGTTCTCGTCGATTCTGAATATCTTGCAGCAAAAATTGGATCTCAATTGCTCAAACAAACAGGATATGAAATATCACCCGAAGAATTGAGTGAGCGTTTTGCAGGGCTTATCTTTCGCGATATTCTTAAACACGTTGAACAGGAAACAGAAAAACCTATTTCTGCTCATCTCATAGATCAAATGACTAATATTTTTCGTACACAAATAAAAACTAAATTACGGGCTATTGATGATGTAAGAGAAGCTGTAGAAATTATCCAAACACGCTATCCCTACTGTATCTGCTCTAATGCAAAAAGCGTAGATATAAAAGAGATGCTCACCACGGTTGACCTCTATGACCTTTTTGAAGGTAAAATATTTTCAGCACCTGAAGTTGGAACAAAAAGAACGAAACCGGCCCCTGATGTTTTTCTTTTTGCCGCACAACAATTACAGGCAGAGCCCCAAAACACTATCGTTATAGAAGATTCACTTCATGGTGTACACGCAGCCATAGCAGCAGGCATGCGTGTCATCGGCTTTACGGGAGGATCACATAGCTATCTTGGCCACTCTAATGCACTTGCAGAAGCTGGTGCAGAAACAGTTATTGCAAAACATGCTCATTTAGGAGAAGTCTTAGAAGCAATGGCAGTATGGCGAGATCTATTATAAAAAATCTCTTGAATATATCAATTTGTAAACTATTGTAAGAAGTATTTTTATTCAAATGTCCTTCTCTTCTCGCTGCTCCTTTTATAATAACTTCAATAAATGCGTAATTCACGACACGGGTGAATTGCATCTCAATGTGAAGGAAAAATATAGCACCTCATTGAGATCATAAGTCAGTTAACCATTGTACGTGCTTTTAAAAAAGCAAAAAACAGGGGTACAAACTCATAAAAATTAAACCCTGCTTATCTATCTCAAATCCGATATCCCACTCCCAACCACAGCAGCCTATCCTGATAAATTATTATATTTGTCAAACAAAGGAATATTACGATGCCTTGCTCGATAAGATGTGAAAATTGATAACCTCTTTCATCTGATCAAAAAAATCACACACTATGGTAAAATTGTAGGGGATGCGCATATTGATCATGGAAAACAATATTAAAATTCACGTATTCTATAGAATACAAGACTTTA
Organism: Bartonella sp. AA168HLJHH; assembly: GCF_042197365.1. Lineage (NCBI taxonomy): Bacteria > Pseudomonadati > Pseudomonadota > Alphaproteobacteria > Hyphomicrobiales > Bartonellaceae > Bartonella > Bartonella sp. AA168HLJHH. Next base: position 242,024 of record NZ_JBHIRS010000002.1, read on the forward strand.
TTGAAAATGACAAATGCGTCCTTGTTGAGTTACAAAGGCTTATATTTACTCAATCCAAATCTCATAAACTTGTTGAAGGCTTATTTACTTTGCTGCTTAAATAGTATTTTAACAGCATCAATTGGTACAACCTCCCTAAGATTACAAAAAACAAAAAGAATACACTCTTATGAAGATGTACCTTTTATCAAAAACATTTCATACCAAGTAATTTACAGACAATATATTGATTTATAATCATAATTTATCATTATTCAAATTAAGCAAAAAAACCGAATATTGTAAAATTCTCTCATTTCAAATCTGGATATGTTGAATTAAATAAATAAAGAAATAAAAATGCCTTTTAATGAATCATCTTAAAAGGCAAAAATTGTAGCAACATTAGGAGCGAGAAAAGTGTATGCCAATACCATCTTTCTTCTTTATAAACGTCAAAAATTCTGATGCCCTAAGAATTTTATATTATGGGGGCTTTATCATCATATCTATCATTGCAAAATAGGCTTGAGTACCTTGAAAACGGTTTCTTTAAAAAAGCACATAAATATGAAACATATAATCATGTTAAACAAGCGACAGAGATACCAATAGTTGCTTAAAATTTTCCGAAAGCATTTAATATACTTTTTAAATAAGCAATGAAATCAGATCTTTTCAAAAGTAATCCACTTTCTAAAAATAAAAGCGGCTTTTCAGTTTGGAAAAAAGAAAGTGTTGAAAATATTATCTAATGCTGATCTTTCGGCACTCATAAATATGTCTAAATTATATTCTTCTATACACTGCCTTGCATCATAGTAATATGCCGTTCACATTAGCGATAAAAAGATAATATCATTTATCTCTATCCAATTCGAGCTCTACTTTACACTATGAGAAAATTGTACATTTTTTAGTATCTATAACATATTATTATCTATAAGATAAATGTATATATTTAATAGTAAATTAAGAAGTATTATTCTGCTATCACAATGCAATTAAATAACCATTGAATAATAACTTAAATAATATCTATATAACACACATTATACAATAATGACTATCTATAATAAATACTATAAATAATAAAATTTTATCGTATCCATTCATATTTTAATTGTTAATAATATTTTTATAACTAAATCATAATTTTCATGTTTTCTATTATACTATCGATAATAAATAAATTTTTATATATTAAATATGTAAAAATTTTGATCAATTTTATTATCTATTAATGTATTTAAAAAATATATTAATATCGTTTTATAAAAATTATACGATAACCATATGCTGTTTTATATATAACACATAATAAAATATTCTATAAAGTTTTTAAAAATATAATTTGTAATTATTACTGTTACTTTTTTACAATAATGTTTGTAAAAAAATTATAGGTATATTTTTATATGTATTTTTATTATTGACTAAAAATACATATTGAACTATATGACTTGTATATAGTGTGAGATACATAAACATTATGTATATTTCTTACATATATAAATTAAAAATATTTGAGGTAAAGTTATGGTAAAAATATTTAAAAATTATATTTTAAGCATTTTTATAGCGAGCACTTTTTTTATTTCACAAACTGTAAATGTTAATGCAAACTATTTGAAAAACGATACTCCAAAAGAGGAACTTTCTGTTTTCCCAATGGAACAAGTAAAATATGCGAAATCCGATGTAGTTTCTACGACTGCTTTCTATGCTCCGTCTGTAAATTATCAAACAGAACATGGAACAATAGGTGAAGGAAAATTAGAAAAGGTCTTTGAGCCTATGACTGTAAGAGGGGGACTATTGTACGCTGGATATGCAATAAGTTTTATAGGATCGATAATAAATTGGATAAATGACATAGTATTGATGTTCAAGTAATTCAATCTATTGTAGAAATATAGAATACATAGCTTCATTATGTTATTATTAATTATTATAAATTTATTACATAATGAAGCTTCTACTTCTCTTACTATAACTATAAATTCTGTAAATTACATCCAAAAATCCAAAGTATAATTTATATACATACATATATATATATTGAATACTATAAAGTATTTGAGGTAAATGATGATTAATTTTTTTAACAATAATATGTTAATTATTTCTATGATATCTGTTTTTTACATTTCACAGACTGTAAATGTACATGCCAACTATTTGCAAAACAATATTCATCGTGAGAATATTTTTATTTCTGTAACAGAACAGAACAGAAAGGATGCAATCAGTACGATTGCTCTCTATACACAAAATCTAAATCGTCGTATGGAAAATGAAATTACCGTCGAAGGAAAATTTGAAAAGGTTGTTGAACCTCTTACACTCGGGGCTTTTGGTATGGGGATGGCACTTGGATATGCATCAAGTACGATAGGCATGTTTTTAGGATGGATAATAAGTAAAATAATATTGTATTTTAAATCTCGTTAAAATTGAAATTTCATCAGAATAAGACCTTCTCATATGAAATATAAACTATGAACATATTCTGTGTTTATCCATTGTTGATGATAAAACTAATGAATTATCACACTAAGAGTGAAAAAAGCTTTAAATGCTTCTGTTTCTCTCAATGTGCACTAATTCTGCCGATGCATCTATTCAATTCAGATTAAAATAAAAGTATTGGTGGTAAACTATGATTAAAGTATTGAAAACTTACGTATTAAATATTTTTATAGCAGTTGCTTTTTTGCTTTCACAAATTATAAATGTTCATGCCAATCATTTGAAAAATGATACTCAATGGGAAACTGTCTCTCTAATAGAACAAGGAAAGAAAAAAGCTATCGATATAGCTGCTCTTTATGTCCCAAGTTTCACTCATAGAGCAAAAAGTGAATCTGCCTTTGAAGGAAAATTTGAGAAAGTGTTTGAACCAATTACGCTAGGAGTTTTTTCTACAGTAGGAGCTTTGGGTTTTGGATTCTTGACTGGATCTGTTATGGCCATATTTAGTGGGATAATCGGATGGGCAATAGGAAAAATTAAAGGCAAATAATTCAAAGATACTTAGTTATTTTTTTCTATTTAAAATGAAAATACTTTACAGCCTGCTTCCCATCATTTAGCAGGCTGTTGTATGTTTTCTATGGATAACCTTTAGGCTACCATACTGTATAGCACAAATATAATATCTATTATTATACAAAGTAATAAATTAAGCTAAAAAAGATTATTCAAAGTATAGATTTGCGCACGAAATGCCATAAAATTACCTTATAAATCTTCCAATGTGAGTCTTGGGATGTATCATTTTAACATTTCGTTTAGCAGATTTAATTGTTACAGAGTATTAAGAGTATAAAATAACTATGAATGATTGATTTTTATACAAAGTTCTTCAGTAAATACTATTCTATCTATTTAATTTTATTATTTAAGAAGGTGTACAACTGAAGATACGTTGTAAAATCTAAGTGAATGAATAATAGAGAGAAAATTTTTGACTGTAACAGATTTTCTGTGAACATTTGGCGTTTATATCTCAAAAATAAAAATGCTTAAGGCTATTTCCTTTCATTATTGAGTTAAAAAGAAGAAAAGAAGCTCTATCCATTTAATAATTTAAATATTATGAAAAACGTGAAATAAATAACTTCACCAATTTGCCAGAAATAAAAAAAGGATAAGATTTATGGAATATATCAGCACGAGAGGTGAAGCTCCTGCTTTAAGCTTTACGGAAACAATCATGACAGGGTTGGCAAGTGATGGGGGACTTTATTTGCCAGATAAATTTCCTCAGCTATCATTTGATGCGTTACGAGCACTTCGTGGTCAGTCCTATACAACAATTGCTAAAACTATTCTGTGGCCCTTTGTGAATAACGAAATCGAATATACAGCTTTTGAAAATATGATCGCTGAATCTTATGCAACCTTTCACCATCCAGCAATCTGTCCGTTACGACAAACTGGAGCAGATGAATTTATCCTTGAACTCTTTCATGGTCCTACTTTAGCTTTTAAAGATGTAGCAATGCAGTTTCTTTCTCGACTGATGGATTATGTTTTGACTGAAAAAAATAGATGTGCAACGATTATTGCTGCAACATCAGGTGATACAGGAGGAGCTGCGATACAAGCTTTTGCTGGAAAAGAACACTCAGATATTTTTATTTTATTTCCTAAAGGACGTGTATCGCCTGTTCAACAACGGCAAATGACAACCAATCATTGTTCCAATGTTCATGCCATTGCCATTGAAGGAAATTTTGATGATTGCCAAGCTCTTGTCAAAGCAATGTTTAATGACCACAATTTTCGTAAAAAAAGAGCACTTTCAGGTGTTAATTCTATAAATTGGGCGCGTATCATGGCGCAAATTGTTTACTATTTTTCATCTGCACTTTCTTTAGGAGCACCTGATAGAGCTGTTTCATTTACTGTTCCTACTGGAAATTTTGGTGATATTTTTGCAGGTTATGTCGCAGCCCGTATGGGATTACCCATTGCTCAACTGGTCATCGCAACGAATGATAACGACATCCTTGTACGTACATTGACCAGTGGTACTTACGAAACACAACCAATAGTCCATACAACATCACCTTCTATGGATATTCAGGTCTCTTCTAATTTTGAACGTTTGCTCTTTGAAAGTGGCAATCGTGATCCAATGTGGATTCGCAATGCAATGGAAAACTTGAAAAAAACGGGGCTCTTTACTCTTGATGAAAAGCAACTCAAAAATATTCGTTCCCTATTTTCCGCTGGAAAAAGCAACATGGCTGCAACAGCTCAAACAATTGATAGTGTCTATAAGGAAAGTGGCTATCTTGTTGATCCACATACAGCGGTCGCTCTTCAAGTAGCGCGTGAAAACAAAAAACCGCATATTCCAATGATCGTTCTTGCCACGGCTCATCCAGCTAAATTTCCTGATACTATTAAAAGCGCTTGTGGCCTTCATGCTCCATGGCCATCTCATCTCAATGATGTAATGAAACACGAAGAACATTTTATAAATCTTGCTAATGATGAAAAAATAGTAAAAGATTATATTTCTTTAAAATCGCGTGCATCTTATTAAAGTTAGCTGCATTAATTTAAATCAAGAATATTCTGATACCCTTACAATGAGGTGTTTAGCTTATTTAATGGAGTTGTAGATACATGGATGTAGATATATGTCGCCTTAGTAATGGTTTGACTATCGCCACACATACAATGCAACAAATTGATAGTGTTGCTCTCGGAATATGGGTTAAAGTGGGCTCACGCAATGAAACCTCCACACAGCATGGTATTGCTCATCTTCTTGAGCATATGGCTTTTAAAGGAACCGAAAACCGTACTGCTTTTCAAATTGCAACCGATATTGAAGATGTTGGCGGTGAAATCAATGCTACAACCAGTATTGAAACAACAGCTTACTTTGCACGTGTACTTAAAAGCGATATCCCACTTGCTATAGACATTTTAGCCGATATTTTAATGCATTCAAAATTTGACGACGATGAACTAGAACGAGAAAAACAAGTAATCTTTCAGGAAATTGGTGCTGCCCATGACACTCCTGATGATATTGTTTTTGATCACTTTACAGAAACAGCCTTTCGTCATCAATCCCTTGGACGCTCTATTTTAGGAACAGCTAAAACTATTCAATCATTTACATCTAATGATCTCCATGATTTCATCAATAAACAATATAGTGCAGATCGTATGATTGTCGTTGCTGCAGGAGCTGTAAAGCACGAAAGTTTCTTGCGAGAAGTTGAAAGTCGTCTTGGTACTTTTCGCTCCCATTCAACCGCACCTCTTACTAATCTTGCAAATTATGTCGGTGGCGACTTTCGTGAATATCGCGATTTAATGGATACACAAGTTGTTCTAGGGTTTGAAGGGCGTGCTTATCACGCGCGTGATTTTTATGCAGCCCAAATTCTTTCAATCATTCTTGGTGGTGGTATGTCTTCACGTCTTTTTCAAGAGGTAAGAGAGAAACGTGGATTATGCTATTCTATTTATGCTTTTCATTGGGGATTTTCAGATACTGGGCTTTTTGGTGTTCACGCAGCTACCGGACAAGAAGGGCTCAAAGAACTTATTCCTGTGATTCTTGATGAACTTTCCAAGGTCAGCAAAAATATTCACGCCAACGAACTGCAACGAGCACAAACGCAATATCGTGCAAATCTGACAATGTCACAGGAAAATCCCTCTAGTCAAGCACATCTCATTGCTCGCCAAATACTCCTTTATGGTCGACCAATTCCAATATCGGAAACAATTGAACGCCTCAATCTCATCACTCCTAAAAGATTAACTGATTTAGCACATCGTCTTTTTACAAACTCCACTCCAACACTAACTGCTGTCGGACCTGTAGGACCCCTTATAAATTTTGATGATTTAACGTCAACTCTTTCATACAAGCTAAAGTAAAAACTTCTTTTCAATGCAACATCACAATAACGTCACATATTTTATCATAAAATTTACCACAAAAGCTCTCCTCATTAAATAAGTTTTGGAAATATTGGGCAAATAGGCGTACAAAACTACCCAATTCATACTTCATGTGATAAAGATTCTAATAAGTGAAGGTATATCCGTGAAATCTGAAAATTCATGGTTTAACTTTGCACTTTTAAAATATAAAACTTCATTCGCTTCAGGTTCCATTGAAGCAAATGGGTGTGTGGTCTATTTGTATATAAAATCACATAACTTAAGAAAAAGTGATAACAATTTATTATGTAAATAAATTATAAAAGGTGGACGTTTTTTCTCAAAAGTCGAAATGAAAATTAAACATCCTAAAATATTGAGAGTGGGACATTGTGAAGAGTTTGCGTAAAATAATTGACATCATTTTCATTGTAGTCGTTAGTTCTTTTGTCCATCTTACATCAGCACAAGCAATTGAACCAGTTAAAATTTCTTCTCAAGATGCTGCTCTTGATCTCTCAAAAGCAATTGAAATTCACCATACAAACAACTCTATTTTTCAAACAAGTACAGCACCAGGACCAGATGGTATTGTATGGCGTATTGAAGTGCAGGCAAAAAATGAAAAATTTTCCGGAAATTGGGCAGTTTTTTCTCTTGCAAATCCAACAGATGAACAAGTTGATCGTCTCATCGTTGCCCCCCATTACCGCATGGCACGTTCTGGATTTTTTTGGCCAGACCTTGGATCATCAAGGATTCAATCCATAACGCCAAGCGAAGGTTTTTCCCTCGATCGTCAACTTAGTGCAAACTCTGATATCTTTCGTATTACCCTTAACCCTGGTGCTGTTATTACATTTGTGGCCGAACTTAACTCTGCAAATCTACCGCAAATCTATTTATGGCAACCTGAAGCTTATAAAGATGCAATTAATTCTTATACGCTTTATCATGGTATTCTTCTTGGGATATCAGGTCTCTTAGCGCTTTTGTTAACTGTTCTCTTCGTCGTCCGTGGAACGGGGCTGTTTCCTGCAACAGCGGCAGTTGCTTGGGCAGTGCTTTTTTATATTGGTATTGACTTCAACTTTTTAAATAAATTCTTTGCAGTTACACTCACAACCCAACCAATCTGGCGTGCTGGTACAGAAGTAGCACTTACTGCTACACTCTTCATTTTTCTTTTTACCTATCTCAGCCTTAACCGCTGGCATTATCATTTTAGTTACGGTGCTATCGCTTGGACCATTGCGTTTTGCAGTCTAGGAGCCTTTGCTATTTACGATCCCATCAGAGCAGCTGGAATTGCGCGTTTGTCTTTTGGCCTTACCGCTGTGCTTGGTATAATATTAATCATCTATTTCTCAATCAGAAGCTATGACCGCGCCATTATGCTTATTCCAACATGGTTGCTCATTAGCTTTTGGTGTGTTGGAGCCTATACCTGCATAGCTGGACATTTAAACAATGATATTATCCAGCCAGCATTAGCAGGGGGATTAGTGCTCATTGTTCTTCTCATAAGCTTTACTGTCCTGCAACAAACTTTTTCTAATGACGCTTTCCATGAAGGAATATTTTCCGACCTTGAACAACAAGTACTCGCAGCAAAGGGAGCTGGAAATATTATTTGGGATTGGAATATTGAGCGTGATCGTATTGTTGTACATCCAAACATGGCAACCCTTTTTGGTACTGAAATTCATAACCTCAATGGACCTATGCGCAACTGGATTTCAGCCTTGCACCATGATGATCGTGAACGCTTTCAAGCCGTATTGGATATCATTCTTAAAAATAAAAAAGGGCGCATTGATCAAATTTTTCGGCTTTCTTCCGGTGGTGGTTATTATCATTGGTTTTCTCTTCGTGCACGTCCGGCTATGCAAAAAGATGGAAAAATCACACGTGTCATTGGAACCATTGTCAATATTACTAACCATAAAAAATCCGAAGAACGCTTATTGCATGATGCAATCCACGACAGCTTAACTGGACTTCCTAACCAACAAATTTTCTTTGATAGACTACAAAATTATACCTCTTTAGCGAAAGCAAATATCAAAATTAGACCGACTGTCTTTATGATTGATTTTGACAATTTTCGCCAAATTAATCGCAAATTAGGCATAGCAGTTGGGGATACTGTACTGCTTATAATCGCACGTCGTTTAAATCGTCTCATTAACTTTCAAGACACCTTATCGCGTCTTTCAGCAGACCGCTTTGCAATTATTTTACTCAGTGAAACCGAACCACAAAAAATTGCAGCATTTGCAGATCATTTGCACAAAACAATTTCAGCACCTATTTCACTTTCAGAAAATAAAATAATCCTTTCAACCTCTATCGGATTGGTTACATGGAGTGAAAGCCGATCGACGGCTAAAGATATTTTTAATGATAGTGAGTTAGCGATGATTCGCGCAAAACAAATGGGTGGGAACCATATTGAACCTTTTCGTCCTAATTTTCGCACTTTGGGTCTCGAACATAATACTCTGGAGAAAGATGTTCATTATGCCATAAAACGTAATGAGATGAAAATCCTCTACCATCCTATTCTTAATTTATCAGACGGACATATTATTGGTTTTGAAACAATTGTAGAATGGCATCACCCCACTTATGGAAATTTAAATGTCTCTGATTTCATAAAAATCGTAGAAAATGAACAAATTGTTATGGATTTGTCACAATTTATCATTGATAATGCCATTATTGATCTTATAAATGTACAAGAAAAGTTTTCCCAACAATCTTTCTTTATTTCAATTAATTTACCAAGCGCAGAAATGATTCATCCTCGTTTTATCAGTCAATTGCGTGCCGCTTTGCTTCGCCATCCGCTCCACAAAGGGCGTCTGATGATTGAAATATCTGAATTTGTCTTAAGAAATAATCCTGAACAATCAGCGCACTTTCTTGAACAAATTAAAACACTTGGAATGAATCTCGCACTCGATAATTTTGGAACAGGTTATTCGTCTCTGACCTATCTCGTACGTTATCCATTTGATATGGTTAAACTTGATCGTTCACTTATCTCAATCGACTCTCTTAAGAAGAAAATTGTTCTAAAGTCTATCATTAATATGGCAACAGATCTTAATTTGCAAATTATCGCAGAAGGTGTTGAAAATGAAAAAGAAGCAATCTTCCTCCGTCAAGAAGGCTGTAAATATGTTCAAAGTACACTTGTGACGAAACCGATTGCCATAGAAGAATTAATTACGCTCGTTCAGAGCCATTTCCCTTATAAAATAAAAACATAAGGGATAAAATAACGTGTAAAGTTAAAAAGCTTAGAAAAAACTCTACGCGTGTCCCATTTCAGAAGCAAGATAAGTTGGATCGATACCCATGCGTGTTAAACTTTTATCATACTTGCAGCTTAAATCGCTTTCAAAAAGAAAACTAGGTGATGTAGAACTGATTAGCCAACCATTTGTAGAAATTTCTGCCTCAAGTTGCCCCGCTTTCCATCCAGCATAGCCTAATGCGACCAGTGCATGTTGCGGACCTTGTTCGCAACTGATCGCTTTTAATATATCAATTGTCGCAGTAAAACAGATCTTATCTGCAATAAAAACAGTTTCTTCACAAGTATAATCATCTGAATGAAGGACAAAACCACGCGAAGGATCAACAGGACCACCATAGCGAACAGGAAACTGTTTTATTGGTTCAGAAAGACTTTTTTTTTGGCCACTGTCTATGACTCCCAAATGAAGCAAAAGCTCTGGAAAATCAATATGATGCAATTGATTAAGAATGATGCCCATCGCACCGGCATCAGAATGCGCACAAATATAAATAACAGAACGAATAAAGCGTTTGTCATTCATCCCAGGCATTGCTATGAGTAATTGTCCACCTAAAAAGCCATTACACCGCTTCATTAATCTGTTATTCTCCATAATTTACATGATAAAAGTTTGTTCATTTAGCACACTAGGAAAATAAAACTCCAATGAAAAAAAGTCGTATATTTACAAATTTACAAAATATCGCAACTTTCTTTTATAAAAAGCTTTTAGTTACTTTAAGCTTAACATTCATAGTTTTAGAATTACTTAACATTCCTGTAAATGCTCAAACAGAACAAAAACTCCAGCTTTTCGCAACATCTTGGTATGAATCAGATGGTGGTCGTATCCGATTAGCGATCACTGAACCTTCTCTTTCTGGAATAAGAGAAGGCATTATTGAAATTGAGCTTAAACCAGGATGGAAAACTTACTGGCGTAATCCAGGTAATTCTGGCATGGCACCATTTTTTAATTTCAACCAACAGATTTCTTATGAAATCTTTTATCCTACTCCACAGCTTTTTGAAACAGAAAATGATTGGTCATTAGGTTATAAAGATAAAGTAATATTGCCCTTCAATCTTTCTGGTTCAAGCAAAAATTTAAGTGGTGCTTTCACTCTTGGATTATGTAATAAAATCTGTCTTCCATTTACTATTAACTTTGATTTTTCGCCATCTGTTCTTAAAAATAAACAGCTTCCTGCTTCCTTCTTAAAAAAGGCGCAAGATTCTTTGCCCCGCATGATGCAGAATGCACTAAAAATAAGTGCCGAAAAAAATAACAGTACCCTTCTTATAAAAATACAAAATAACAACAAAACCACTCCTTCCTCTCTCTTTTTAGATGGAGGAGAAATGCAAATTGGAGCAGCAAGAAAAGTCAGTGATAACGCAGAATATACACTCTTCAGTGCTCCACTCTATTTCACACCAGAAGAAATAAACCAAAAAATTTTTTATACAATTTCTTTTAAAGATCACGCCTTAAGTGGAACATTCATATTCCATACGCAGCCAACCCCTCTTGCGTCTCCATGATAAAAGAAAAAGCTCTCAAAAAGCAATTATGCTGGAAAACGTCCATTTTCACGATATTGAGTAATTGCTTTGCGAGCAAGGGCATCTGCGCGTTCATTTTCTGGATGTCCCGCATGCCCTTTTACCCAGTGCCATCTAACTGTATGACAAGAACTAGCATCCTCAAGAGCTTGCCATAGCTCCATATTTTTAACAGGATTTTTTGATGCAGTGCGCCAATTATTCTTTTTCCAATCTTCAATCCACTTAGATATACCGTTACGTACATAAACTGAGTCTGTATAAAGATCGACCAAACAGGGCTCTTTAAGCGCCTTTAATGCACAAATTGCCGCCATGAGTTCCATTTGATTGTTTGTCGTATGGACCTTACCGCCATAAAGCTCCCGTTCATGACCATTCCAGCGTAAAATTGCCCCCCATCCTCCAATTCCAGGGTTCCCTGAGCAAGCACCATCTGTATAAATTTCAACGACTTTTTGTGGAGTTGCCATAAAATTTAAAAACCTAATTCACTTAGCGAATTTACATTACTGAAAAAACAAAGCTTGTGCCAATACTCCCATGGATCTTTCTTAATAACAAAGCTATTAGGCGGTGTATTAAACCAATCATATAGACGTGTGAGTAAGAAACGTAGAGACGCACCACGAGCTAATAAAACCATCTTGTCCAATTCTAAAGGGATCAATGGTCTTATTTTTTGATAACTTTCCAATAACTTACGTGCTTTGGTAAGATTATAGGAATGATCAGGCTCAAAGCACCAAGCATTTAAACAGATCGCTAAATCATAAGCAAAAAAGTCATTACAAGCAAAATAGAAATCTATCATCCCAGAAAGACGATGATTCACAAAAAAGACGTTATCATTAAATAGATCTGCATGAATAATGCCTATTGGTAAATTGAACGGCCAATTTTTCTGTAAAAAAGCCAATTCCAACTCAATTTTTTGTCCAAATTCTTTTAACAATGCATCTTCTTTGGTTTGACAACGTTGCCACAAGACCTTCCAATCCATAACAGAAAGAGTATTTTTACGACTAAGTGTAAAATCCTGTCCTGCTAAATGCAATTGTGCTAACCCCGTCCCCACTTCGCCACAATGATCTATATTGGGCTGGCGGATCCACTCTCCTTCCAGAAAAGTAATAATAGCGGCAGGACGTCCTGCTAATTCACAGATCATCATTCCATCATTTTGAATAACAGGTTGAGGACAAGGAATTCCACGCTGTCCTAAATGCTGCATCAAGCGACAAAAAAAAGGTAAATCATCTTTTGAAATACGCTTTTCATAAAGTGTTAAAATAAATCGCCCTTGTGTTGTCTCTAACATAAAATTAGAATTTTCAGTCCCCTCCTCTATACCTTGATAAGACAAAAGTGATCCTATTGCATAACGTGTTAAAAACACTTTTAAATCATTTGGGTGAATATCTGTATAAACGGCCATTATTCTGCTTTCGTTGTAGATATGTTTGTATTCTGATTTTCATTTTTTGCACTATTTGCTTGACCATTGACGAAAGCCATATCTTGAGACGTTAAAATGACGTCACGTAATTCGCGACTCACTAAAAATTTTTCCGTTTCTACCGCTGTTTCAGCTAATTCTATTGTGACATCATAACGCTCACGAAATGCTGAAATAATTTCATCAATAATAATTTCAGGAGCCGAAGCCCCTGCTGAAAGACTGACAATAGAAAGAGATTTTAGGTTTTCAAAATTAATTTCATCAGCGCGCTGAACTAAAATAGCTTGCCGCGCACCAGACTTTTCGGCAACCTCTACTAAACGTCGTGAATTAGAAGAATTTGGTGCTCCAACAATCAAAAACAAATCGCTCCCCTTTGCAGCTGCTTTAACCGCATCTTGTCGATTCGTTGTAGCATAGCAAATTGACTCAGCCGCTGGGGCTGCTAATGTAGGAAAACGTTGTTGTAATATATCGATAATTCCTGCAGTATCTTCAACAGAAAGCGTTGTTTGTGTCACAAATCCTAATTTATCTGGATCATTGGGTTGATAATGCAAAGCATCTTCTATCGTTTCAATAAGCGTCACAACTCCTTCTTCAAGCTGTCCCATTGTCCCTATCACCTCAGGATGACCAGCATGACCAATCAATATAACATGACGACCATGACGTTGATGTCGTATCGCTTGTTTATGAACTTTCGAGACCAACGGACATGTTGCGTCAAGATAAAACAAATTATAGTATCGTGCTTCTTCTGAAACAGATTTTGGTACACCATGAGCAGAAAAAACAACTGGTTGATTGCGATGTTCTTCTGGAATCTCATTAAGTTCTTCGACAAAAACAGCACCCCGTTGCTGTAATCCCTCAACCACGTAGCGGTTGTGTACAATTTCATGACGGACATATACTGGAACACCATATTTTTTTAATGCAAGCAGAACAATCTGGATAGCACGATCAACCCCTGCACAAAATCCACGTGGACCACAAAGACGTATCGTTAAAGGGGGAAGTCCAGACATAAATCATCCTTAATCTCTATAGTTTTAGCTATATATTCAAACAACCTATTATTATACATGAATAAGCAATGTAAAAAAACGTGCAATATCATCTTTTACATAAGAACACACTCTATCGTGTTTTCTTACAGCATTTTCTTGAAGAAAAGCTCTTTTAAAATTTGCTCTTTCATTTTACGCAACTAAAGAGCGATAAAATACCAAACAAGAGATTCAATCAAAAGAATTCCAAAGATAGCTGCCAAATACAGTAACGAAAAGAAAAACGTTTTTTTGGCCATCAAAATAGTTTCATTATGTGTATCAGCTTTCCATAAACGATAGGCAAAATAAATAAAGATAATGCTTAAAATTGTTGAAAAAATACCATAAAAAATTCCGCCAAGACCAGTAAAGCAAGGAGCAGCAGCACACAATGCCATCAAAATAGTATAAAATAAAATCTGTTTTTTTGTTGAATGTTCACCTCGTACATTAGGCATCATAGGGATACCTGCAGCCTCATAATCAAGAGATGAAAATAAAGAAAGAGCCCAAAAGTGAGGGGGGGTCCACATAAAAATGATTAAAAATAATAAAAAGCTATCAATACTCACTGTCCCTGTTGTCACGGCCCATCCAATCATTGGTGGAAAAGCCCCAGAAGCACCACCAATAACAATATTTTGTGGTGTGATACGCTTTAACCAAATTGTATAGATAACGACATAAAAGAAAATCGTAAACGCAAGAAAAAATGCCGCAAACCAATTAATGAAGCTCCCCATAACCAATACCGAGAGCATAGAAAGAACCATGCCAAAAATAAATGCCTTTTGGGAGCTGATTTTACCCATGGGAATAGGACGCTTTTTAGTCCGTTCCATCACAGCATCAATGTCAGCATCATACCACATGTTCAGTGCTCCCGCACCACCGCCACCAGCAGCAATACATAAAATTGCTAAAAAACCATACCACGGATTGATAGGAACAGGCGATACAAGCAAACCAACCAGAGCCGTAAAGACCACAAGAGACATAACACGTGGCTTTAATAATGTGATGTAATCACCAATACCGGATTTTGGTGGCGTTGATTTATCATTCACAACCGATAACTCTTCTGAAACTGACATTCCACTCAAAGCCCTTTTCCATTTCTGTCATTCACAAACCCAATATTATCTGACAAATATTATCTAGCGTATGGAAATAACCCATTAAGACCAATCGTATTTTTGAGAAAATATAAAATATCTCTTTCGCACGTATCCCCTAAAAGTAAATGGAAATATTGGCAATAAAAATACATTTTTTCAATCAACGTTCTCTCCACATTACAAATGTATCATAAAAATATATCATATGAATTAATATATTTGGGTAAATACTGATTTTGTGTTATAGTTTTTTATAGGGAATTCATTTTTTATGTAAATCTATGCACGGTTGTGGGTGTTGAGTCGGATAGGATTTTCTGTGATACTTTATAAATTACTCAAAAAAACTTTTTTTATTGGTGCTGTTCTTTACACACTTTATAGTAGTTTTATCAGTCATGCATTTGCACAAACACCCTATGCACAAGATGTTCCTGCTCCGCAAACCTATGGTGCATGGACAAAAGTGTGTTCTCTACCACCAGGTACACCTAACATGCAGTGTGAAATTGTACAAAACGTTCACACACAAGGGCGTCAAGATATTACCTTGCGCGTTACATTTTATAAACTTCCTCAAAAGCAAGGTGCTTTGATGCGTGTTTTTGTTCCGATTCGCGTTGAATTACGTCCTGGCGTTGGAATTAAAATTGACGATAAAAATATGGGCAGAATGGAATATCGTCGTTGTCTTGGTGATAATTGTGTTGCTGAAGCCTTTCTTAAAGAAGACATATTGCAGCTCTTTTTAAAAGGAAAAATGGCAACCTATTTTATCTTTACAACTCCTGAACAAGGGATTGGAGGTTTTGTTGACCTTCATGGTCTTGGCGACGCCTATGCAACCTTACCGACATGAATGAAATCAATACATTTTAAACAATCAAAATCTCATCGTATATTTTGAAAGATTCTTAAAATTAGATTGATAAAAATCTTCGAAGCCCCCATACAAATAGGATAATTCTTATGAAATCGCTGATTGATCATTTTGATATTGCTTCCTCTAAAGTGCAATCACTTATACAGGAAACACTTCATCATGCTGATGATGGTGAGCTTTACCTTGAGTATACAGAAAGCGAAGCTCTTTTATTTGATAATGGACAGCTTAAAAACGGCTCATTTCATCAAGATATGGGATTTGGACTACGCGTTGTTGCTGGAGAGGCTACTGGATATGCTCACTCTAGTGAGTTATCAGCTGCTGCACTCAAACGTGCCAGTGAAGCTGCTAAAGCTGTTACCTATAATAATCATGCAGGGACTTATAGCATAGCACCTCAACAAACAAACAAAAGGCTTTATCAACCGCATAATCCCCTTGATGCTCCATCATTTGAAGAAAAAAGTGCTCTTTTGCAAAAAATTGATGCCTATTTACGTGCTAAAAATGATAAATTGCATCAGGTGACTGTTTCTCTTTCCGGCTCGCTACAACATGTTGAAATTTTACGTGCAGATGGTTATTTGGTTCGTGATATTCGTCCCCTTGTGCGACTTTCTATATCTGTGGTCGCAGCTGAAGGCAATCGTCGTGAAAATGGTTTTTATGGATGTGGAGGGAGACAAGCATTTAACCAATTTATTCATGAAGACAATTGGAAAAAAGCCGCGGATGAAGCCTTACGTATGGCTTTAACAAATTTAGAAGCAGAAGCAGCACCTGCTGGATCTTTTGATGTTGTCTTAGCTAACGGATGGCCTGGTGTTATGCTCCATGAAGCCGTAGGTCATGGTTTAGAAGGTGACTTTAACCGTAAAAAAACATCGGCTTTTGCTGGACTTTTAGGACAACAAGTTGCAGCAAAAGGTGTTACAGTTGTTGATGATGGAACAATTCCACAATGCCGTGGCTCTCTCACTGTCGATGATGAGGGGACCCCTTCAGGATATAACGTTCTCATTGAAGATGGAAAACTCGTTGGTTTTATGCAAGACAGGCTTAATGCACGGCTTATGGGAGGTAAATCAACTGGAAATGGACGGCGTGAATCTTATGCTTATGCACCAATGCCACGAATGACCAATACAATCATGCTAGGAGGAGATAAAACACCTGAAGAAATCCTTTCTTCACTTAAAAGTGGTATCTATGCTGTTTCATTTGGTGGAGGACAAGTTGATATTACTTCCGGAAAATTCGTCTTTGAATGTACTGAAGCATACCGAGTAGAAAATGGCAAAATTTGTGCACCAATCAAAGGTGCAACTCTTATTGGAAATGGACCGGATGCTATGAAACGTATCACAATGATTGGTAATGATAGTAAACTAGACAATGGTATTGGTATGTGCGGAAAAGCAGGGCAAAATGTCCCTGTTGGTGTTGGTCAACCTCATCTTCGAATCAATAATATGACAATCGGTGGGACTGCGCTTATAGAGGAATAAGCTTGCTCATTCCTTCCCAGTATTGCCTCCTTCTCGTCTATTACGACCATTTTGTGAGGGGGAGATTACAATGAATTGATTTATAAAGATAATCTAGCGTTATTCATATTGTATTAGAACCTTGAATACCGCAAGATTCTCTCATTTTAAATCTGTGTCTGTTGGATCAATCAAAATCATTCGTTTATACGTTACAGGCGGGGAGAGTTATATGGATAAAAACTGTACAAGAAAAGACTAAAGATTCCTCTTATGGGGCGTCTCAAGTGCCAAGAGTTTTAAGAAACATTAGGGGATGGCAAATATAACGACGGCACAGGCTTATTCAGACACATCTTTTTCGTAAGATATTAGTCTTTTGTGTGGGGTAACTTGTCTTTTATATTCATAATAAAAAAGACTTTCTACATTTAGTGCTCTTAAATCAACGAGAAAAAGGTTATTATTATAGATAAATTTTGGAGAGATTTTATAATAATACTCAGGTAAACTTTTAAAAAAATTAGGCTAAAGTTTCCAACCTTTCTTTTTTTTCTTTTTGCTCAAAACAGCAACAATTTCGACATGTGGTGACCATAAAAATTGATCAATCGGTATGATTTTTTCTACTGTATACCCCCCTGCAACAAGAAGAGATAAATCACGAGCAAATGTAGTAGGATTACAAGAAATTGCCACAACACGTGATACTATAGTCTTCGCTAATTCACGTACTTGTTGCTCTGCACCAGCACGGGGAGGATCAAAAACAACACTCTCAAAACATTCAAGTTCCTTTACAGAAAGGGGATGTCGGAAAAGATCACGTTTTTCACAAGTGACCGTTTTTAAACCAGTCGCAAAACGTGCTGCTGTATTTAGATTTCTTAATGCATCTTCATTATTTTCTACTGCATGAACATTCATCTTTTTTGCCATACGCAAGGTAAATGTTCCTACCCCTGAAAACAAATCAACAGCATTCTTTGCTTTTTTTAAATGAGTCAAAATAATATTGCCCATTATATTTTCAGCTTCACAAGTTGCTTGCAGAAAACCACCAGAAGGAAATTCAACACGGACATCTCCAAAGTAAATCTCTGGTTTTTCTCGTTCAACCAAAACTTCACCGTCAACAGATAAACGTATAATCCCATATGAAAGAGCAGCACTGATCATTCTCTGACGAAGTGATTCATGGTGTATAATGCAACCGCTTAAAGCAACATCTAAACCATTTTCAACACATGTTATCGTAACATGAAACCGTTTGGCAGAGCTCTTTAGAAAAGCACAGAGCTCTCTGATATTATGCAACTGAGAAATAAGCTCTGGACGGCTTACTGGGCATTCCTCAAGAGCTACAATCTCATGAGAGAGATAACGGTTAAAACCAACTTTTTGCCCCTGTGGGGTCATGGATGCTGTTAGAGTAATCCGCCGTCGGCTATAAGGTTTACATTCTATTAAAGGCGCAACAACATTATTAAGTCCATACTTTTTAAGCGCCTCAACAACCAATTGTTGTTTCCATACGCGATAAGCATCCATATGCCAATGCTGAAGAGTACACCCTCCACATTCTCCAAAATGCTGACAAAGAGTATCAATGCGTTCTGATGATTTTTCTTTTAATGTTATATATGTTGCATATTTTCCATGAACAGTAATTTCAGCACACTCTCCTGGTAAAGTAAAAGGAACAGAAACGAAGCCGTGAGACGTCTTAGCAATACCATAACCATTTGCTCCGATATGATCGATTATGACATTGTCATTCACTCTTGTTTTTCTCCGAATAGTAAATATTCCACGTTGCCATCACCACCTGTAATAGGGGAAGAAATTAAACCTTTTGCACTCCACCCTGTTTGTATATTTAACCAAACAAAAAGCGCCTCAGCAGTTTCTTTAGCACTTGATGGACTTAATATTCCTCCCTTACTAAAGTGTTTACGACCAACCTCAAACTGAGGCTTTACCAGTAAAACAGCTTGGGCACCCTTCTTGGCTAAAGACAACACGGGAGGCAATGCAAGTTTGAGCGAAATAAAGCTAACATCTGAAACGATAAGATCAATTTCTCGCCCACCTAAATGTTCCTGTTTAAAATCTCTGACATTCAAGCCTTCTAATAACGTTATAGCACTGTTGCCCAATAAACGTTTATCAAATTGATGATGCCCAACATCAACGGCAATGACATGATCTGCTCCACGCTCTAAGAGAACTTGCGTAAAACCACCTGTTGATGCACCAACATCAATGGCTGTCACTTTATCTGTTATAATTGGAAATGCATCAAGTGCAGCAATCAATTTTAACGCTGCCCGAGAAACATAATTCTGCGCTGGATCACAAACGGTAATCTCTGCATCATCAAAAACGATTTGCCCAGCTTTAAAAACGATTTCTCCGTTAACTTTAACAGTTTGGCGCATAATTGCATCACGTGCGCGTGAACGTGTCGTAAAAAAGTTTTTTTCAACTAAAAGAATATCGAGTCTTTTTCTGGAAGCCATCTCATACTCGAATTTTCTATCCTGTTCGAATCTCGCGTCCCAAAACAGCAAAAACCGTGTTTAAAATACCCATAGCGTCAAGTCCGACACGTGAAAGAACTTTTTCTGGTGAACCATGATTCAAATATTCATCAGGAAATTTTAGTGTACGAACTTTCAAACCATGCTCTAAGAGCCCTTCTTGCGCTAAAAATTGTAATATGTGCGCTCCAAATCCACCGATTGCCCCTTCTTCAATTGTCACCAATACCTCATGCTCACGTGCCAAACGACGCATCAAATCTTTATCTAAAGGTTTTGCAAACCGTGCATCTGCAACCGTTGTAGACAATCCTTCAACCTCCAACGCATCAGCAGCTTGCAACACTTCTGACATCCGCGTTCCAAAACAAACCAAAGCGATTCTATTTCCTTCACGCAGAACGCGCCCTTTTCCAATTTCTAATAACTCACCACGTTGCGGTAAATCTATACCAATCCCCTCACCACGCGGATAACGAAAAGAAATTGGTCCCTGATCATAAGCTGCAGCTGTACGCACCATATGCATCAGTTCAAGCTCATCAGAAGGTGCCATAACAACAAAGTCAGGAAGAGTGGCCAAAAAAACAATATCAAAACTTCCAGCATGTGTTGCACCATCTGCCCCCACAAAACCTGCTCGGTCAATAGCAAAACGTACCGGTAATTTTTGAATTGATACATCATGAATAATTTGATCATAAGCACGCTGTAAAAAAGTAGAATAAATTGCAACAAAAGGCTTATACCCTTCACAAGCAAGTCCTGCCGCAAAAGTTACGGCATGTTGCTCAGCAATACCAACATCAAACATTTTTTCAGGAAATTTTTTCGCAAAAGAATCAAGGCCTGTCCCTGTTGGCATCGCTGCTGTTATGCCAACAATCTTATCATCATTGCGAGCTTCTTCTATTAAAGCTTTAGAAAATACCTTGGTATAGGGTAGAATATTACTTGATGCTTTTACCTGTTTTCCTGTCGTGACATCAAAACGATTAACACCATGATATTTATCAGACGAGGCCTCTGCAGGTGGATATCCCTTTCCCTTATGGGTTACAACATGCACCAAAACAGGACCATTAGGATATTCACGAACATTTTTAAAAACAGGCAATAAATGCCCCAAATTGTGCCCATCTATGGGTCCAACATAATAAAAGCCAAGCTCATCAAATAAAGTTCCCCCAACCAAAAGTCCACGCGCAAATTCCTCTGAACGACGAGCTTTATCCAAAAAAAACTTTGGCAATTTTTCGCTCAACATCTTTACGCGTTCACGCAAATGACGATAAGAAGGACGAGACACTAATCGTGCAAGATGTGCACTCATAGCACCTGTAGGTGGTGCTATAGACATATCGTTATCATTAAGAACAACAATCAAGCGTGCATTCAAAGCACCAGCGTTGTTCATGGCTTCATAAGCCATGCCCGCAGACATTGCACCATCACCAATGACAGTTATGATATTGCGTCTTGTCTCTGCTTTCAAAGCACTTGCCACTGCCATACCAAGCCCCGCTGAAATAGAAGTAGACGAATGCCCCGCTCCAAATGGATCATACACACTTTCTGAACGTTTTGTAAAACCAGATAATCCGCCCTCCTGACGTAATGTGCGAATTTTTTCTCTACGCCCCGTTAAAATCTTGTGTGGATAGGTTTGATGACCAACATCCCAAATAATCCTATCCTCTGGTGTATTAAAAATATAATGTAATGCAACAGTGAGCTCAACAACACCAAGTCCCGCCCCAAGATGACCACCTGTTACAGAAACCGCATCAATTGTTGCGGTCCGCAACTCATCAGCCAACTGTACCAAATCAGACTCAGGCAATGCCCGCAAATCTTGCGGAAAACAAACACGGTCAAGCAATGGTGTTAAGACCTGAGACAAAAAAAATCCTTCCTATTATCTTAACTCAAGAAAACACAATGATAAAAATATATCTTCTCTACTCTTTTATTTACAGTTTTGCATCTTTTTTACTGAAAAATGCTCTTTTCTATTTGAGATGAGCTATAATTTCCTCATTTTTAACTTATTTTATAAAAAAGAAATCAATAAAACTTTCTGTTTATAAACTAAGGTTATTGCTTCTCTTAAGTCCCACAATAAATATCCAAAAAGATTTAAATTATTTAGCATCAAGTGGTTCCACTCCTTCTGGAAAACCTTCTTCTGAAAGCTGGATTTTTTCAACTTTAGCTTCAGCAACTCTTAAGAGTTTTTCACAATGCTTTTTAAGCGCTTCACCGCGTTCATAAATATCAATGGATTGTTCCAAAGGCACATCGCCACGTTCCAAATTTTCGACAATAACTTCAAGTTGCTTAAGCGCTTGCTCAAAGCTTAAGGTCGTAATATCCCCCTCTTGTATCTCTTTTTTCATATGAACCTCAAAAAATATCTGTTCTGGATATACGAACTCCAAAACCTTCCAAACCTACATAATGATGCTCTTTAGAAGCATAAATAATAACAGAGCCTATTCCTAAATATTTTAAAATTTGTGACCCTAAACCAATTTTGCGCCATTCTTCTTCGCGTTCAATCGCCTGCACATGGTTTTCTGAATTGTTTCTTGTCATGTTTTGAATACCAACAGTTGATTGTATAACAGATCCTTCACGCAAATAAATAAATACGCCACGTTTTTCTTTTTCCATCATACGCCGCATCATCACCATAATATCTGAAGTTTGACAAAAAACGTCACTTATAATGTTTTCATGATGTAAATGCACAGGAATATTCTCACCCTCACGGACATCACCAAAAACAATTGCAATATGCTGAACGACTTCCCAAGGGAGTTGATAACTTTGAACAATAGCGGGACCTACGAATGTTTCAATAGGCATTTCTCCAACATGCTTGATCAATATTTCCTTACGTTGGCGGTAAGCGATTAAATCTGCAACCGTTATAATATGCAACCGATGTTCTTGCGCAAATTTCATAATCTGATCGCCATGTTTAACGCTTCCATCATCATTAACTAACTCACCGATAACACCAACCGGCGGCAAATTAGCTAATTTACATAAATCAACAGCGGCCTCCGTGTGACCTGAACGCATAAGCACTCCCCCTTCATGCGCAATTAAAGGAAAAACATGCCCTGGACGAACAAAATCATCCGCACTTGCATTTGAATTCGCAAGATTACGTACAGCTAATGTACGGTCATGTGCTGAGATCCCTGTTGTTATGCCGTGTTTAAAATCAACAGTAACCGTAAATTGCGTCCCATGTGCAGAGTTATTATCTGGTACCATAGGAGAAAGATTAAACCGTTTTGCTTCTTTTTTTGGCATAGGTGTGCACACAATACCTGTTGTGTGACGAAGAATAAACGCCATCTTTTCTTCTGTACAATGCGCTGCAGCAACAGTTAAATCACCCTCATTTTCACGGTCATCATCATCTGTCACCACAACAATTTCACCGCGTTCAAAAGCTTTAAGTGCAGAAACAATTTTTTTTTCATCATACGCCATTGTTCACCTTTTCAATCACCCAACTTGACCGCGATGTCTTAGATAATGGTCAGCAATAGCACAAGCAACCATCGCTTCACCAACAGGAACGGCACGAATCCCAACACATGGATCATGACGTCCCTTTGTTATAACGTCTATATCATGACCATCAACATCAATGGAACGACGAGGTGTTAAAATTGATGAAGTAGGCTTTACAGCAAAACGCGCAACAATTGGCTGTCCACTCGATATTCCCCCTAAAATACCACCAGCATGATTGGATAAAAAAAGCGGTTTTCCATCATTTCCCATTCGCATTTCATCGGCATTTTCTTCTCCCCTCAAGCGGGCTGCCGCAAAACCATCACCAATTTCCACACCTTTTACCGCATTAATCGACATAAGTAACGAGGCAATATCTTGATCAAGCTTTGCGTAAATAGGGGCTCCTAAACCTGCCGGAACATTTTCTGCAACGATCTCAACAACCGCACCAACAGATGTCCCCTCTTTACGGAGTTTACTGATATAGTCACTAAAAATGTGAACCATCTCTGCATCAGCTGTAAAAAAAGGATTATTATCAACCTCTGACCAATCCCAACGATCACGATTAATATTATGAGGACCAATTGCTATCACTGCTCCTCGTACACTCAAACCAGGAACGATTTTACGAGCAAATGCACCTGCTGCAACACGTGCTGCCGTCTCCCGTGCCGAAGCACGTCCCCCGCCTCGAAAATCACGAATGCCATATTTAATATCATAAGTATAATCCGCATGTCCTGGACGATACTGATGAGCAATTGCTCCATAATCTTGAGAGCGTTGATCTGTGTTTCGAATCAACAGAGAAATTGGTGTACCTGTTGTCACCAATGTCGTTCCATCGTCTTGAACAACAACTCCTGAAAGGACCTCTACTTCATCTGGTTCTCGGCGCTGCGTTGTGTATTTTGATTGTCCTGGCTTGCGTTTATCAAGATAAGCTTGAACTTCTGCAAGAGTAAAAATAATTCCAGGTGGACAACCATCAATGACACAACCAAGAGCAGCACCATGACTTTCACCCCATGTTGTTACACGAAACAAATGACCAAATGTATTATGCGACATGAAAAAAGATCCATTTCTCTGTCAAATATATACAACGATAACGTATGTTGTGTGCTATACACAAAACAGCTCTTTTCTCCCAAATACTCTTGGACACCTTAAATTTGGTCAAATTACTGCTGTCTAATAAAATCTTATAAACCAAACTTTATTCTTTAACGACAGAAATGTCTGGGGCATCAACTGCTTTCATACCTATGATATTATAACCCGAATCGACATGATGGACTTCACCGGTAACAGAACGAGACAAATCTGAAAGAAAATAAAGCGCAGAATCACCAACCTCTTCAATTGTTACCGTACGACGTAATGGAGCATTATATTCATTCCATTTTAAAATATAACGAAAATCACCAATACCAGAAGCCGCTAACGTTTTAATTGGTCCAGCAGATATAGCATTAACACGAATATTTTGGGGACCTAAATCTACCGCTAAATATTTCACGCTCGCTTCAAGAGCGGCTTTGGCAACCCCCATTACATTATAATTGGGAACAACCTTTTCTGCACCATAATAGGTTAGTGTCAAGATTGAACCACCATCTGGCATCAATTTTTCTGCACGCTTCGTTAGAGCTGTTAGCGAATAAACGGAAATATTCATGGTCATCATAAAATTTGATTCGCTGATATCAATATAACGACCACTTAATTCATCTTTATCAGAAAAACCAATAGCATGAACTAAAAAATCAAGTTTTCCCCATTTCTTCTCTATTTCTCTAAAGACCGTATCAATAGAGACACTGTCAGAAACATCACAATGTCCACAAACAAATCCATTTAATTCTTCAGCCAAAGGCTCGACACGCTTTTTCATTGCTTCACCCTGATAGGTAAAAGCAAGCTCTGCCCCTGCGCTACTTGCCGCTTTAGCGATTCCCCAAGCGATGGAGCGATTATTGGCCAACCCCAAAATTAAACCACGCTTACCGTACAATAAACCATTACCCTTAGCCATCAGCACTGCCCCATTGTTACTTAAAATTAGTATTATTCACCTGCCTATGACACAGGTCAACTTTTTCTTCAAGCAATTGGTTTAAAATCAAACAAAAACTACGCTTTTATATATAAAATTTTTAAAATTAATCTTGTTGCATTTGCAAAAACTGTTCTAGTGCGGCGGCATTTTCATCTCCCGGCAACATAATGCGAACATGCACATAAAGATCATCTCTTGTACCATTTTTTAAACGAAGCCCTTTCCCTTTCAACCGTAAAACGCGATCAGAACTTGACCACGCAGGAATCGTTAAAACCACACGCCCCTCCAACGTCTCAACTTCTTCTTTTGCTCCCAAAACAGCATGTTTGAGAGAAACTGGTAAATCAAGATGGAGTGCTCTTCCTTCAACCCGAAAACGAGGATGTTTTTGAATCTGAATGGTTATTAACGCATCTCCTGCTTGCCCGTGAGGTACCTCTTCTCCCTGACCTTTTAAACGAATAGTCTGTCCGTCTTCAATATAATCTGGCAGTTTAATTTTTAACTTTTTTCCATTTGGAAAAACAGCTTCCACCTTTTCTGCGCCAACCATCTGCTCTAATGTTATGGCAAGATTAGCACGAACATGTGCTCCTTGTTGGGGACGGTTATAGTGTGTAGAATTCGAAAAGCTACCTCCTCCTCCAAACAGATCCCGAAAAATATCACTCGCATCAAAACTTGCACCACCTGAAGAGGAAAAATCAAATCCCTTTGCTCTTCCTGAAAAGGGATTTTGTTTATTGCTAAAATTTTCACCAGCACCATAGGCTTGATAAAGCGGTTTTCCTTCCATATCAATTTCACCGCGGTCAAATTGTGCCTTTTTATCTTTATCACCTATAATTTCATAGGCTTGATTAATTTCAGCAAATTTCTCTTTAGCCTTTGTATCATCTTTATTATGGTCTGGATGATATTTCTTCGCTAATCTTCTAAATGCCGATTTAATCTCTTGCGATTTTGCGGTACGTGCCACACCCAGAATCGTGTAGGGATCACGCATATTGCCCTCTTTTCAATTTCTTCGTTTTCAAAATATCAACTGATACGTTGTTCAATATCCCTTATAGCTTCATCAGTCTATTCTAAAGAATAATTTCTTCTTTTCTCTTTATATGTCTATCAATAAACTAAAATACCAGATAAAATGAGATATTTATTTAATATAGCTCCTTGTAGTCTATGCTAAAGTAAAAATAATTAAACTACCATAGAAATACACGATAGCATTGGCTTTTTGAAAATAAGAAAAAATGGTACTGTGACTTCTTGATGATAAAGTAAATGAGAAAATGCCTCACCCATGCTCACTGATATTTGGAGAAACTATGAGCAAAAAAATACCAACAGATGATCATTTTATGCAAATGCAAAAACCTTTTGAACTTTTCGCAAAGTGGCTTGAAGAGGCAACGATAAGTGAAATAAATGATCCGAATGCTATGGCATTAGCAACAGTTGACGAAACAGGACTCCCTAATGTTCGTATGGTTCTCCTCAAAGACTACAGTCCCCAAGGCTTTGTCTTCTATACCAATTATGAAAGCTGTAAAGGACAAGAAATTTTAAAATCAATGAAAGCATCCTTAGGTTTTCATTGGAAATCACTCCGTCGTCAAGTCAGAATTAGAGGAATCGTTGAAAAAGTAAGTCAACAGGAAGCCGATGCCTATTTCCAATCGCGACCACGTGGTAGTCGAATTGGTGCATGGGCCTCTAAACAATCTCAACCTTTAGACAATCGTTTTGTGCTCGAAAAAGCAATTGCTCAATATACTGCGCGTTATGCTCTAGGCAATATTCCACGACCACCTTATTGGTCTGGGTTTCGTGTTAAACCCCTTACTATAGAGTTCTGGTGCGATCGCCCATTTCGTTTACATGATCGTCTGCTTTTTACACGGGATTGTGTTGAACACAGCGATTGGAAAAGACAAAAACTTTATCCCTAATCCTTCAAACTTCATCGTTATGAAGATTTTTTCTTCGCAACAATTAAACAAATATTTTTTATTCGAAAAATTCTAAAAGAAGCTGATTTATTTTATTTAAATAGAAGAATTTTATTTTCACTGTAAAGGTTAATTGGTGATATTTTCTACTGTATTGCTTAAAAATAGATTAGCAACAAGCTTATTAAAAAAAAACATACTGTATTCAGTAGAAACTATGATTTTAGCTAACTTATTTTTAGACCGCAGAATAAAATATCATCCATATACCCCCACATACTAAACCAGCAAAAATCACAAAACCAATAAGCGAATTAGATTTGAAAAGCCTGAGGCATTGTGAACTATCATCTATATCAATGACTTTAATTTGAATAAACATATGGATGCTTGCCACAAAAATCCCAAAAAAACTAAGAACAGGAACTCCAGCTAAATAAAATGCTAGACTAACGAACATCACAAAACCACCATACAAAAATACTAAAGCACGCTTGGTTGCTTTACCAAAAAGAAGAGCCGTAGAACGGACACCAACAGTAATGTCATCTTCTTTATCTTGATGTGCGTAGATTGTGTCGTATCCTATGGTCCACAAAATTGATCCCACATAAAGCAAGATTGGTGCCCAGCTTAAACTTCCAAAGACAACAGCCCACCCCATTAATGCCCCCCAATTAAATGCAACGCCTAAAAAAAACTGCGGCCAATATGTTACGCGTTTCATAAAAGGATAAAATGCAACAGCTATCAATGACGAAATACCTAGAAAAAAACTAAACCTATTAAATTGTGATAAAACAACTAAACCAACTAAACATTGCACAAGTATAAAAACTCTTGCTTGCAACCGACTCACATGACCTGTCGGCAATGGGCGAGAACGTGTCCTTTCTACCTGAGCATCAATTTTATGGTCAATAAGATCATTCCAAGTACATCCTGCCCCTCGCATAGCAATAGACCCCAGAAAAAAAAGAAAAAGATACCAAACCCAATGAAGAAACATTGATAAAAGAGTATCGTAATGCATGTTATAAGAGAAAAAAGCCATTGTTGTTGACCAAAAACAAGGCCACATCAACAATTGCCAACCGATAGGCCGATCCCAACGCGCCAATTGCGCATAAAACCATAAAGAACGGGGAAGGAAGCTGTAGACCCATTGTTTGGAAGATGCATCCATAACCCGTCCTTGGCTATCATAGGACTGAACATGCGCGATATTTTTATTTTTTTTCATCAAATGATTTACCTTTGGTCTTGCGATAGAGACATTTCATTCTTATGAGAAGGGGATGAGATTAATTATCTTTTATGAGAGGAGCAAGCAATGAATATTCTTCTTATTGGCTCAGGTGGACGAGAACATGCTTTAGCATGGAAAATAGCAGCATCACCACTGCTAACAAAGTTATATTGTGCTCCTGGAAATCCTGCAACAACAGAATTTGGTGAAAATATTAATTTGAACATTGATGACCATCCCCTTGTTATTGATTTTTGTAAAGCACATTCTATTGATCTTGTAATTGTAGGACCAGAAGCACCCTTGGTGGCGGGTATAACAGACTCTCTTAATAGCGCTAACATCTGTGTATTTGGTCCTACTCAAAAAGCTGCTCAACTAGAAGGTTCAAAAGCCTTTACAAAAGATTTATGTCGGAAGAATAACATTCCTACAGGAAGTTACCAATGCTTTAATGATGCCTCTAAAGCTAAAGCTTACATTCAGCAACAAGGTGTTCCCATTGTTATTAAAGCTGATGGCTTAGCAGCTGGCAAAGGTGTCGTGGTTGCAACAACTATGGAAGAAGCGTTTAACGCAGTTGATGCCTGCTTCAAAAGTACATTTGGAGATGCAGGAAACAAAATTGTTGTAGAATCTTTTCTTGAAGGTGAAGAAGCAAGCTTCTTCTGCCTTTGTGATGGTAAAGTTGCTCTTCCTTTTGGATCTGCTCAAGATCATAAACGTGTAGGTGATGGGGATACTGGAGCAAACACCGGTGGTATGGGTGCTTATTCACCAGCGCCCATCATGACCCAAGAAATAGTGAATCGTACTCTCAAAGAAATTGTTGAACCAGCTTTAATAAGCATGAAAGAAATGGGCGCCCCCTTTAAAGGTATTCTCTTCGTCGGATTAATGATAACGCAAAAAGGACCCGAATTAATTGAATTTAACGTACGATTCGGTGATCCTGAATGTCAAGTTTTAATGATGCGCCTCAAAGATGACATTTTGCCAATTTTTCTTGCTGCTGCTCAAGGAAAACTTGAAAATAAGCCTCTTCAGTGGTCTGAAAAAGCTGCTCTCACCGTTGTTATGGCTGCTAATGGTTATCCAGACTCTCCCCAAAAAGGTACTGTTATCCGTAACGTTGATCAAGTAAACTCTCTTCCCGATGTGAGAGTTTTTCAAGCTGGTACAGTGTTGCGTGATGGAGAACTCATTGCAAATGGTGGACGTGTTCTCAATATAACTGCAACAGGAAAAACGATTACGCATGCACAAAAACGTGCCTATGAAGCTGTTGATTGTATTGATTGGCCAGAAGGTTTTGTTCGTCGAGATATCGGATGGAGAGCCGTTGCGCGAGAAAATTAAATCCTTTGAATATTCTTTTTTTACGATTTTCTTATTTTATATAAGAGCATGACACACAAATTTTCTCACTGTTTTACGTTGGCCATAATTTTGAAAAAATAAGTGTGCTTTCCTTTGAACAATCAAATATTGTAAATAGGATATCTACTCATGATAAAATAGGAAAATTTTCTGAATCTGAAGATGTAATATAAAATAATCATTTTACTGTTGTCTTTACTTTAAACGCATTTTCTCATCATTTTTATAAACACTTTCTTTCTTATAAAATCCTGAGGAAAAACGTATATACTATCATTTCTTTTATTTATCGCGTTTTTAGTGAAATTCCGCTTTTACGAAAAATAAAATGCCCAAAAAAGATAGTTATGTTATTCACATACAAATTCTTAAACAATATCTCTCATGCTTATCATTCCCATTTTACGACACTACCTGCAAATAGTATAAATCCATTCTGCCAGCTTTCTGGAATAAAAATAAAAACCTATACCATCATTGTATTTTCCAATTCTCAATATTACGATAACCCTTTCTATCTAAATGATTTTGATTATAAAAGAGAGATGAAATAAGAATATTCTGAAATATTCAAAGCTTTCATTCAACATGGAGAAATGATTTATAAAAAAAATTCAAAAACACTTCCAGTAATCTTCTGGTGTTTTTAATAATGTGGCAAACACCCAAAATTATACCGCAAAAAAACAGTTTCTATTGTTATGAAAACCGTTTTTACCTCTCTGAAAAAAGCGTTCTACATCATCGATTCCTGCTGCCAATGTATGGTGTCAAAAAACTCTCATTTACAATCATTGACTTTCTCTTTGTTTTCAAGAACCAAAAGTCACACCAAATCCCGTCTGTAAAGGTCTGAATTCTCATTAAGCGGGTTCCTCTTGCTTCCCACTCATATGCTGCACTTACACAAAGACCTACAAGCAAACTTAGAATATTCGCCATATCTTCTAAAAACACTTCATGTGTGAAGTTTACATGCCTTATGTTACCTCCCCAAACAACGATGTTTTACAGCACAACAAGATAAATGCTGACGGTCGTACAAAAATGAATGCATATTAATTTACTGGAGTGCAATTCGATTCGCAATCACCAAACGCAAGCCTAACGGATTGCTATAACGAAGTAAAAAATGCTTTTGTTTAGAATGTGCTGTTGTACCAAAAAATCGATGTAAATCAGAACGATCTTTTACAACCAGAATGCGATTATCTTCATTGATCATAAGCATGGGAAGGCCATAAGTATCCGCCCATAACCGCCAATCCAGAAGAACATTATTCAAATCTCTGGAAACCAAAAGCGGTATACAAGCTTCCTCATCGGCATGAAGTAATTCTAATGCAACAGCTCTTTCTCCTGAACGCGTTTTTACGGTACGTGCTGCAATTCCTTGAAAATGATAAGGGGGTATTAAATGCGATAAGCTTGAAGGCATATCCGTTTTAAAAGAAACACCACGCTCATTTAACGAACAAATAACCTGATTACCCGTTTTGGATGAAAAATATGTCGTCGTTTGTGGCAAATGGCACGGATCTAACCGAAATTCAAGCACCGCTTTTGCCTGATTAAAGCATTGATTAGCCATATACATTATCCCAATTTATCTTAAATAACATACACCCTTTAGCAGCTTTTTCTCATTGGATTATTAAAAGTTTGAATAAAAAACAACTGGTTTCTTTTTTGGTTATTAAAATCTAAACAAAAATGCATGATCACCATTCTTGAATTATAATACTTTTCCAGGATTCATTATCCCTAAAGGATCGAGTGTTTTTTTAATCCCTTGCATAATATCCAATGCGACAGGCGATTTAAAAGAACGAAGTTCTTCGCGCTTAAGCTGACCAATTCCATGCTCAGCAGAAAATGCACCTCTATAGTCCACCACTAAACTATGAATGCGATGATTCATTGTTGACCATAACTGCAAAAACACTGTCGTATCAGCTCCTACAGGTTGTGTAATATTATAATGTAAATTTCCATCGCCCATGTGTCCAAAACAAATCACCCGTGCTCCTGGAGCAATATCTTCAACAATAAGCGCTGCCTCAGCAATAAAATCAGGAATAGAAGCAAGTGGGATTGCAATATCATGCTTAATGGACCCTCCTGCTAACTTTTGTGCTGATGATATACTTTCTCGTAATTGCCAAAAAAAATCTTGCTGTTTTAAAGATTGCGCAACAACTGCATCTTCTATCACCGCATTCTTTAAAGCTTCTTCTAAAATAGTACTCAATACCGATAACGCCTCATCATTGCCTTGCAACGATGAAATGTTCATTAATACATACCATTCATGTTTCCGCTGAAGAGGAGGCTTCTCACACATCTTATAATCTAAAGCCATTTGCAAACTGAGATTTCCCATGAGCTCAAAACCTGTCAACATCCCTCCTCCATATTCTTGAGCCAGAGATAAAAACTCTAAAGCCTTCGCCGGACTATATAATCCCACCAAAGCAACAGCTTTTCCTTTTATTTTTGGAAACATCTTCAAAACGGCTGCGGTTATAACTCCCAATGTGCCTTCTGCACCAATAAAAAGATCTTTTAAATCGTAACCGCTATTGTCTTTTTTAACAAAACGCAAATCATCTAAAATACGCCCATCCGGTAAAACAACTTCTAAACCAAGACAAAGATCACGCATATTGCCATAAGCTAAAACAGCTGTCCCTCCAGCATTCGACGAAAGATTGCCTCCTACTTGGCAAGAACCTTCAGATGCCAAAGAAAGAGGGAAAAAACGACCTGATTCATCCACTTTTTTCTGTAAATCCTGTAAAATAACACCAGCCTCTACAACAACAAAATTTCCCTCAAGATTTATAGCTCTAATCTTATTTAATCGCTCCATGGATAAAAGAACGCTCCCTCCTCCTTCATCTGGTTGTTGTCCCCCCACAAGCCCTGTATTTCCACCCTGTGGCACAATCGGTGTGCGCGTTTTGCTCGCTAACTGCATAATCGATGAGACCTCTGCGCAAGAAGATGGACGTAAAAGTAAAGGTGTTTTTCCATGAAAAAGCCCACGCTCTTCAAGCAAATACGGTGCAATCAAAGCTTGATCCGTTATAGCATGCTTAGCACCAACAATTTCCCTAAACCCTTCAATTAATTCCTGCTCCATGTTCATTTCTCCTTTGGAGCCGCAGCCCGTATAAGACGATCATTGATAGCCTCTCCTAATCCGTATGATGGAATAGGTTCTACTGCGATACATCTCACTTTAAATGAATCTAATTCCTTCATATATTGAAATAAATGAGAGGCTGCCTCTTCCAACTTTCCATCTTCGCTAAGGTTTAAAATAGAAACGGCATTTTCAGCCCCCATAACACGCTTTGAACCAAATGCTAAAAGCGCTTCACCATTTTCCACCTTTTCTACATTCAAACGAACCGTAGCATTGGGAGCATAATGTGATTTTAACATCCCAGGAGCTTCAATCGCCGCCCTTTGATCTATCCGTTTTAAAGGCTTCCCCACAACCTCTTCAATTTCATCAGCCGCAAGCCCCCCTGGACGCAAAAGATAAATATTTTCACCACAAATTTTAATAATCGTTGATTCCAGCCCTATTTTAGCAGGTCCTCCGTCCAATATCAAAGGAACAGATTCCCCCAAAGATGCAAAAACAGCCTCAGCTGAAGTAGGGCTAAGACGCCCCGATTGATTCGCACTAGGAGCAGCAAGTGGACGGCCAAAATGTTGTACCACTTCCGCAAAACGACTGTCTGGAAAACGAACAGCCAAGGTATTCAAACCAGAGGTTGTTAAAGGATGGATATTATGCTGTTCCTTTAAAGGCAAAACCAATGTCAAAGGCCCTGGCCAAAATTCCTCTATTAATTGGCGTGAAAGAAAGTCAATTTTAACATAACGTTCCGCCATTTCGATGCCGCTAACATGCGCAATAAGAGGATTAATTTGTGGACGACCCTTTGTAGAATAAATAGAAGAAATTGCCCTCCCATTGGTTGCATCGCCCGCTAATCCATAAACAGTTTCTGTTGGTAACGCTACTAACTTCCCTTGTTCAAGAAGCGCTATTGCCTCTCTTATCGAAGCACTATTGAGTGGTAGAATCGTCATGACACATCATTTCTATAACACTCTTTTAGTGATATTATGCTCTTTTTTATTCATATATCACATTGATTTATATGTTTTTTTAAGTATGTGGTTCATAAATAAAGGTTAGGGAATAGGATTTTCCAATATTCTTCTACAGAACATATCTTATTCTTCTAACTTTCTCTAATAATTTTTTGAATTTTGCTAAGTTCTCTTGTGAAAAGCTATTGTTGAAACTCTTGACATAGACTTAACGTGCAGTACATTGTACTACAATTAAATAGGGGATTTAGAAATGGGAAAAATTCAAGCCCGCATACCTGATCAAGTTCAAGAAATTGCAAGTGCAGTTATTAAGTCTACGGGTTTAACTGTATCGGATGCAGTACGCATGTTTATGACCCGCATTGCTAGAGATCGAACATTACCGCTTGGATCTTTCAACCAAATCCGGAAACATTACGAGCTATCGAGGATGCCGAAATGGGATGCGTCGAACGTACATCATTAGACAGCTTAAGGACCATGATACGCGAAGATAGAACCGAAATGCGTAAATCTGAAAAGAAAACCTAAGCTTGCTATATTGTCTATACGCGTTCATTCCGGTCTGACCTTAAACGTGAAAGCAAAGGTAGGTATGCTAATACACTAGAGAAGGATTTGCTGCTTGTGGTCAAAGCGTTAGCGGAGAATGAACCGCTAAAAGCGCATTGGAGAGATCATGCGCTAACAGGTCAATGGCGCAATTGTCGTGATTGTCATATCAAGCCAGATTTAGTTTTGATCTATCGAAAGCCGAATACCAAAACACTAGGGCTCTTACGACTTGGTTTGCATTCTGAACTACGCTTATGATTGGATCTCCAATTCATAGTAAAAAGAATTTTTCGAAGTTTTTGCTTGTATGACAGTTTTTCTAATTCTTTGAGAACCACTGCTTCAAATGAGCGAAGATGTTGTCTATCGCATCCATGAGGCGTGCAAAATCAAGAATAAGCAAAAAAAGAAAAAATGCTATCCACTTCATCAAGCGAGACATCATTTT